>JAZDGX010000096.1:0-5165 GCA_043806645.1 Candidatus Eiseniibacteriota bacterium
GCCCTCGCTATCGATTCCGTAGCGGCGGACGGCAAACGTGGCCAGCTTGAGGGAGGCGATGGCGGTCCAATCGCGAGGATCCACGGTTCCCGCGGGCCAGTCGCGCGCTACCGCTTCCTCATCCCA
The DNA here is from genome assembly GCA_043806645.1 of Candidatus Eiseniibacteriota bacterium. GTDB lineage: Bacteria > Eisenbacteria > RBG-16-71-46 > CAIMUX01 > WJJG01 > JAZDGX01. The sequence continues at coordinate 127 of JAZDGX010000096.1, forward strand.
GGCCTCCCAGGCGAAGTAGAGGCCGCCGCGGTCGCGCATGGACCAGGCGGCTGGGTTGAGCAACCCCGCTCCGAGGCTGTTCGATGCCCCGGGCACATCCACGAGGAAGCGGCTCTCCCCCCAGTAATCGTAGAACGAGGGGGACGCAGATTCCTGAGCCGCCGCCGTCGAGATTCCCGCGATCAGGAACAGCACGAGCGGAAGGACCCACCGGCCGACCTGACATGCGCAGGACACCACCCGTTCCCAAGCCACCCTTGCCCTTGTTCCCATGAACTCCTCCGCTTTGGTGCTCCCGTGGAACCCGCCACGCTCATGGACGCTTGCCGTGCCCACAAGTACGCTCGGATCGACATGAAGATGCGCAAGCTCTTGTCCCCCGGCAATCTCGCGTTCCGCGGCACGGATCGTCGATATCCAACAGCCGATTCCCTGTCCGCCAACAAATTCCCTTGCAACAAGTTATACCGAAATCTTTCCGCCTCCCGGACACTCGGTAAAAAAGAGGAACCTAATGTCTACTGTGTTTGTTGACATAGATGACAATAAGACCTCCAGACCTGGCGAGAGGTCGAACCCAAGCGACAAGAAGTCAGGTTGGATAGAGATGCACGGTTGTGAGGGGATCCGAGTCCGAGACTCCAAGGTGCTAGGTGGCAGGGGGGCGTAGAATTGACCGGCGTGGGTGCGGAGAGCGAAGGCTCTCGCAAGCATCGGTCCCCCTGCCACTAGCTTTTTAGGCCCGCACGTCCCTCTTCTGAATCCCGCCGCAGCAGCTCCAGAAGATAGCCTTCGAATTGCGCGATCATCTTCTCCACGGTGAACTCGCGCAGGATTCGTTCGCGTGCCCGCCGCCCCAGGGCCGCCGCTCGCGAGGGGTCCTCCAGCAGGCGATTCACCTCCGCGGCCAGCGCGACGGGATCCCCCGCCGCAACGATGACGCCCCCCTCGGATCCGGATGTTTCCCCCGCGGCCCCGAGCAGTTCCTCCACACCCCCGACGCCGAAGGAGACGACCGCCCGGCCTGCCAGCATCGCCTCCATGAGCGCGTTGGGCAGGCCCTCATCGTCCGAGGTCAGCGCGACCACATCGCAACAGGCAAGCAAGGGAAAGACGTCGGGTTGGAACCCGGCCATGCGGATGTGCGCTGCAAGTCCGAGCTCTGCAGCGGTCCGTTCGATCGAGGCGCGCTCCGGGCCTTCTCCAACGATGAGCAGCAGGGTCTCAGGATGCGCGGCGACCACCCGGCGCGCCGCTTCCAGGAAGAGATCATGACGCTTTTGGCGCACCAGCCGTCCGAAGATCCCAACGATCGGGACGCCCCGCGCAAGTCGGTGGCGCGCGCGAAGATCTTCATCGGCAGGCCCCGGCCCCATCGCGCGCGGCGCGACCTGCGGGTCGATCCCGTTGTGGATGACGCGCACGAAATCCTCGGGAATCCAGCCGTAGCCCAGATAGCGGCGGCGGATCGCCTCGGTGTTGGTCACGATGCCCGCCACCAGCCGCCGATAGGTCCTCCGGTAGCGCCAGTTGTCCTGCAGGATCGGGAGCCCATTGCGCGCGACGATCAGCGGGCGGCGGGCCAACCCGCGCGCCAGGCCGGTCAGCCGCACGTCGCGATTGAAGTTGGCGACCACGATCTCGACGTCGCGCGCGGCGATGAAGCGGCGCAGCTGCCAGGCGGCCCAGACATTGAAATCCCCGCGGATCGCGAGCGGCAGCGCCGGAAGCCCCAGTTCGCGGCCGCGCGCGATCAGCGCGCCATGCTGCCTCGCGCTCAGACAGACTTGGTGCCCGCGCCGGCGCAGGCCCGCCGCGGCCGTGAGCATCCACTTCTCGCCGCCGCCCCAGGTGTCCCGGCCGATGGAATTCAGGAACAGGATGTTCATGCGCGGTCGTTCCTAGGTCGTGAACTGCAGCTCATAGAAGTGCCGGTAGCGCGGCGAGCGCTCGAGCAGTTCGTGATGCGATCCCGTGTCGATCAGGGCGCCGCGCTCGAAGACCAGGATGCGGTCGGCGTCGATCACCGAGCTCAGCCGGTGCGCGATCATGAGCACGGTGCGATCGCGCAGGAGATTGGCCACCGCCTCCTGAATCAGCCGCTCGGATTCGGAGTCCAGCGAAGAGGTCGCCTCGTCGAAGATCAGAATCGGCGGGTTCTTCAGCAGGGCGCGGGCGATCGAGAGTCGCTGGCGTTCGCCGCCCGAGAGGCGCAGACCCTTCTCTCCCACAACCGTCGCATAGCCCGCGGGCAATTCGCGTATGAAATCCGAGGCGTGGGCCAGCTGGGCTGCCCTCTCGATGCGGTCGTGCCCGATATCCTCCTGCCCATAGGCGATGTTGTTCGCGACGGTGTCGTTGAAGAGCACCACTTCCTGACTCACCACGCCGACCAGCCCGCGCAAGTCCTTCAAGCGCAGGGTGCGGATGTCCACCCCGTCGATCAGGATCCGCCCCTCGTCCACGTCGTAGAAGCGCGGCAGCAGGTTGGCGATCGTCGATTTGCCCGCGCCGCTGCTTCCGACCAGAGCCACCTTTTCACCCTTGCGGATCGCGAAGGTGATCCCGCGCAAAGCCCAGTCCCCGTCGGGGCCGTAGCGGAAGGAGACGTCCTCGTAGTCGATACGGCTGTCGAACGAGGACTTGGCCACCGGCTGCGGGCTCTCCTGGATCACCAAGGGATGATCGATGATCTCGAAGACCCGCTGGCCCGAGGCGAGCGCGATCTGCACGCTGTTGTTCAGTTCGGCCAGGCTCTTCAACGGTTGCAGCATGGCGAAGAGCACGGTCAGGAAGCGCACGAAATCCTCGGCGCTCAAGCCCCCGCCGATGAGCACCTGGTGGCCGCCGTACCAGAGCACGGCGACCATGATGCCCACACCCAGGGTCTCCGAGAGCGGCGAGGAGAGGCGGTGCATGCGCACCTGCCGCAGCGTGGCCAGGAAGTGTTGCTGGGTGCGGTCGCGGAACCGGCGCGCCTCGCGACCCTCCTGGGAGAAGGCCTGCACGACGCGGATGCCGGTCAAGGTCTCCTGCAGGTTCGAGGTCACCTCCGCGATCCGCTCCTGGACGCGGCGGGACTTGCGCTTGAGACTCTGTCCGATGGCATGGATCACGATCCCGCTCACTGGAATGACGACGATCGAAAGCAGCGTCAGGCGCCAGTCGATCGAGAAGAGGATCAGGAGAAACGTCACGATCAGGATGGGATCGCGAATCACCTTGGTGAAGCTGCGATTGACCGCGACGTTGAGGGCGTTGATGTCGTTGGTGATGCGCGAGATGAGGTTGCCCGTCTCGATCCGGTCGAAGAAACGCAGCGGCTTCGCGAGGATCTTCTCGTACAGTTCGTCGCGCAGCTTCTTGATCACCCGCTGCTCGACGAAACTGACCAGGTAGGCTTCGCTGAACTGGAAGACGTTCTTCAGCAGGAAGGTGACGAAGATGACGACGCAGATGACCTGCAGCGCCTCGAGCGGGTCGGGACGCGCAACCCAGCGCAGGTAGTACTGCTTCATCCAGTTGTTGAGATCGAGGACGCTGCCGGCCGCGGGCAGGGCGCCGGCGCCCCCGGCCGCCCCACCGGAGGAGGATGGACCGCGGGCAAAGAGCGTGCTCAGGAAGGGGGCGATCATCCAGATCGAGGCCGCATTGAAGGCGATGTAGAGGAAATTGAGCACGACGACGAGCACGAGGAGGCGTGTGTGGGGGATGAGGTAGGCCAGAATGCGCAGATAGAGTCGAGCGCTTTCGACCCAGCGCCGGGTCACGAGGCGGGCTCGCCCACGGTTAGCGGAGAGGCGCAGCCGCATGGTCCTCCCCCTCGGCCCCGGCCTCGCGAGGTCCGATTGCGCTCCGGATCCCGGACCGCCCGATCCCATCACAGGCCTCAGCCCGCCCGCCCGAGCTGCGCGATTCGCGCAGCCATGCGATCACGCCCGTCACGCCCGTTTCCACGAGGATGTTCAGGACGTCGCTGTGCGGGCGGGCCGTCGACATATACCTCCCGGGAAGCTGGTAGAGCGGGAATAGCACGTCCCAACTGCCGAGACCGGCTCCCATCCACGGATGATCCCTTCCGATGTGCAGCGCCGTCAACCACAGTCTGGAGCGCGGATCCTCACCGAGGCGCAGCATGGCGCCGAACCGCTGCAGCACGGCCGGCTCGGCCAGCAACACGATCGCGCTGATCGCGACGAGGCCGCCGAGTGAAAGAAACAGCGTGCGCCGTCCCCGCACGAGACCCAGACAGAACAGGCCCCCCGCAAGTCGCACCCAGGCCGTCCGCGCATAGCTGAAGAGAATCCCGCCGCCGATCAACGCCGCGACCGGAATCCAGCACCAGCGCCGGCGCGCACCCAGGGCCAGCGCCACGAAGAAGGCGGGCAGGAGCACCCCGGCGTAGCTCAGGTGATGTCCCAACGTTCCGACCGCCATGTACCCGCCGCCCAGCCTCTCGAGCGTCCCTCCCCTCAGCCAGTCCCGTCCGAGGAAGTGCTGCGCGAGCCCATGGAGACCCGCCAGACCCGCACTGGCGGCGAATCGCAATGTCCAGGGCAGATTCTCACGCCGTTGCCCGTGCGCGCTCTCCGCCGCGGACACCCGCAGCGTTCGCCCGTGGATCCAGGCGACGCCGAGCGCCAGCGCGAGCAGCACCACGGCTGTCTGCGCTCCCGCGATCGACCAGGGCGACAGGAGGGCGAACAGGAGCAGCGCCACGCCGGGCGCGGCGCGCCGCAACTCCAGCGCGCCGGCGGCCGAAGGACCGACTGCCGGGGGGGCAACGTGCGCTTCGGCTTCTTCGGGATGGATCAAATGCGGATCTCCTCCATCCGATCCGGAAGGCGGCAGTATAGGTGTCGCTCCCCCCGCCGGGCAAGCAAGATGCCTCACAGGGACTGCGGAAGGCGACGGCCGCGCACTGAAGCGGCGGGGGCGTGCGAGGAGCTGCCGCCGCCGAACCGGGGCGTCGCTCCCAGCAGCCGGGGATCAGCCGGCGCCCCGCGCGGCGAGCACGCGGATTCGTGCATCCAATTGCT
>JAZDGX010000097.1:0-10340 GCA_043806645.1 Candidatus Eiseniibacteriota bacterium
CGAACCTGCGATGGCGCGTGTGGGCTCTCGCCCGTCTCCCAGTCGGGACTTTCCGGGACCGTCCGAGGCCAGGCGCGCCTGCCATCCCGTGCCGGAGGGCCGCCGGGTGCAACCGCACGTCCGTACCCTGCTCCAACGGTCGCCGCCGGCAAGGGCGAACCTGAATTCGTGGAACTACGGGCCTGCCCCTTGTTTTATGCACAGGAAGCACTTATCCTGGCTGGTTCGATGAAAGGCCGTATCCCCAACACCGTTTTGCTTCGGGAGGCGATCATGGTCGGGCGGTTCTGTCGGATGTATGCAAAGGTTCTGGGAAGCGCGTTTGTCCTGGGCGGGTTGCTGGTCACGGTCCCCGCAGCCCGGGGCGAGCAGATCGAGACTCCGCGCCGCGATCAGATCGACGCGAAGTACCGATGGGATCTGACCGCGATGTACGGGTCGGATGCCGCATGGGAAGAGGACGTGGAGGCGGTCGAAGCCCAGCTTCCAGTCCTGAGAGGCTTTGAAGGCAAGATCCACCAGTCGCCGGAAAAGTTCCTGGCCTTCATGAAGGTGTACGCGGAGGTATGGCAAAGGCTCGACAACGTCACCTCCTACGCCAGCATGTCCTACGATCAGGACACCGCCGATCAGAAATACATCGGGTTCAAGGAGCGCGGGACCACCACCGTCCAGGCCGTCAGCGATGCGGCCTCGTGGTTCGGGCCTGAAGTGACCGCGGTGCCCAGGGAGACCTGGGAAAAGTGGTTTGCCGAGACCCCCGATCTGCAAGTCTACCGGCAGTACATCGACAATCTGCTCCGGACCCAGGCGCACACCCTGTCCGCCCCCGAAGAGAAGATCCTCGCGCAGTCGTACGCCCTCGCCAACGCTCCCAGCAGCACCAACGCCGCGCTGCGTGAAGCCGATCTGCAGTTCCCCATGGTGAAGGACGAAAACGGCAACGACGTTCAGCTCTCCGAGGGCCGCATGATGATGCTGCTCGAGAGCCCGGACCCGGCCGTGCGCCGCAATGCCGCGCTCACCATGCTCCAGACCTATGGGCAGTTCAAGAACACCGCCGCGGCCCTCATGGCCGGCAATATCGCCAAGGACATCTTCTACTCCCGCGTGCGCAACTACCCTTCCTGCCTGGCCGCGTCCCTCGACAACGACAACGTGGACACCACGGTATTCCTGAACCTGGTCGCGACCGTCAAGGCGAATTCCGCGGCCCTGCAGCGGTACTGCGACCTGCGCCGCCGCGCGCTGGGCCTGGACGAGCTCCATATCTACGATCTCTACGCGCCGCTCCTGCCGGAGACCCGCGAAACAGTGGGGTACGAAGAGGCGGTGGCGACCATCGAGCAGGCGCTCGCGCCGCTGGGGACCGCCTATGTCGAACCGATGATGGCCGGGTTCCGTGGCGGCTGGGTGGATGTGTATGAAAACGAAAACAAGCGTTCGGGGGCGTATTCGTCAGGCACCTATCTCTCGCATCCCTACATTTTGCTCAACTACAACGACACGATGAATGACATGTTCACGACCGCCCACGAGATGGGCCATGCCATGCACACTTGGCACAGCTACAAGAACCAGCCCTACGTCTATGGGGACTACACGATCTTCGTGGCCGAAGTGGCCTCGACGTTCAACGAGGCGCTCCTGTTGGATTATCTGATGAACCGCGAGCAGGATCCGCTACGCAAACTCGCGCTGGTGAGCCAGTACATCGACAATATTCGCGGCACCTTGATCACGCAGGTGGTGTTCGCGGACTACGAGCATCGCATCCACCAGGCCGCGGAGCAGGGACGGCCGCTGACGGCCGAGTCGTTGTCGGCCATGTACGCGGAGACGCTCAAGGATTACTACGGCAATGCGGTGGTCATCGATGAGGAGTACGGGAACACGTGGATCCGCATTCCGCATTTCTACAGAAACTTCTACGTCTACAAGTACGCGACGAGCTTTGCCGCGTCGCAGGCGCTGTCGCAGAAGGTCTTGGCCGGAGAGGCCGGGGCGCGGGAGCGGTACATCCGGTTCCTCTCCGGCGGATCCTCCCGCTATCCGGTCGACCTGTTGAAGGATGCCGGAGTGGATATGACGACCCCGGCGCCGGTGGCCGCGACGATGAAGAAATTCGCCGAGCTGGTCGATGAGATGGAGAAGCTGTTGAAGGAGGCGGGGAAGAGTTCCTGAAGGCCCTGACCGCCCGGTCCATGTCAGCGCACGCGGACGACACGCGCGAGGCCGCTCGGGGGCCGCGTGCCCCGGGGGTCGCCCCAGGGTCCGATCCAGTAGATTCCGGCGGGGACGGGCCGTCCGGCGGAATCTCTGCCGTCCCAGAAGATCCTGCCCGCGGAGGCGTCCTGGGCGCCGAAGGTGCGCAGGCGCCGGCCAAGCACATCGAGCACCACGAGCGCGGGGTGGGACTGCGCAGTGCCGCTCCACGAAATCGCCAGGCGATCGACGAAGGGATTCGGTCCGCAGCGGACGCCAGGGCGTTGTCCGGCGGTGTGCGCGGGCGGTTGCGGATCCCGAATCGCCGAAAGGGCCGGGCAGGTGAAGACGATGTCGTCGACATAGACGCGCCCGCCCTGTGAGTCCCGCAGGCGCAGCCCCAGCCGGCAGATGGCGGCGTCGGGCAGCGTGCCGTGATCGTTCACCTCGATGATCATCTGCTGCCAGCCGTCGCTCGGGATCTGCTCGGGCGGGGGGAAATACGCCCACGATCGTTGGGCCGCGTTGTGGCAATCCTGGAATTCCTGCAGGATGATCTCGAAGGCATGTTCCGGGATGTCAAAGGGGATGTTGTACCAGAGGCTCAGCGTATAGGCGTTGCCCGGACCGAAGTAGATGTTTTGATGCACCGAGATGTCCGTGCTGTCGCAATAGTAGTTCCAGAAGCGCAGGGCCTGCTCCCCTTCGTGCACGACGCTGTGCTCCAGATCGACACGCGAGCAGGCATTGGCCCAGCGCCCCCAGGGCCGAACGTAATTTGGCCGATCGAAGCCGCACTCCTCGAAACCGCCGTTGACCGCAAAATTGGTATCCGGCGCGTCGAAGGTGGGGGACGGGGAGCTGCCCGCGGCGGGGGGAAAAGCCGCGATGACCTCGTGGTTGCCGGTGCCCTCGACGACCAGGGTGACGACTTCCCAAAACGGATCGTAGCTCCAGCTCGCCGGCATTCCGTCGACCATCGCCCACAGTGGTTCGTCGGGGGCGAGGATGGCGATGCGCGCGGGCTGCGGGGAAGGGTTGTGCAGGTACAGGGAGAGCGTTGCGTTCTCCGGCGAATACTGGGCGTGATCGATCACCGCGGGGATCCAACTCCCGAGGCGGATCGGCACATCAGCCGTGGCGAGCAGCGCGGAAAGGAATGGTTTGCGACTGAGGAAACTCGGGCCGAAGAGTTCCTCGTAAGATCCGCCTGCGGCCTCGGCCGTATTGGCGAGGGCCCACTTGTCCGCGACCCACGCGCTGTCGCGGCCGCTCATGCCGAAGGCGTAGATGTGATTGGTGCAATACTCCGCGTTCTGGAAGTTGAAGCCGCCGCCGTTGAGGGCCTCCCCCTCCAGGAGGAGCGCGGCGAAGTCGTCCGGGACCAGCTTGCCGTACAGGTCGTAGACGAGCGGATGGAAGGATTCGCCCGCGACCGTCTTGTCGTTCCAGCCTACCAAAGAGACGACGGGCGCGCCGCACCAGGGGATGGTGAGGGCCCCGTTGGGTTCGCACTCACCGAAACCGGAGACGATCTGGCCGCCGGCGAAGGGAAAGAACCGCGCCGCATACGGCTCGAACTGGAAGCGCACCGCGAGGGGTACCAGGGAGCGCGACGCCAGATAGAGTCCCTCCTGATAGGCGGCCGTCTGTCCGACCGCGCGGGCGATCTGCGAATAGGCGAGATACCCCATCCACTGGGCCGGGAACATGTCCAGGAACGAGCCGCCGCCGCCGAATTCGCGGCAGGCTGAGGCGAGATAGGCCCAGTCGTTGACCAGGCGCAGGTAGGCGAAGACATTCTCGATCTCCGGCCACTTCGAGGCCAGGTAGTCCCAATCGCCCGAATACAGGCCGTATTCCCAGATGAACTCGAGATTCGCTCCCGCTCCGGCATCCGGGTCCACGGGATAGGTGGGACAGGTGTCATTGCGGATCAGGTAGTGAAAGCGGTCGCCCGTGGTGGGCTCGTAGCGTTCGAGATAGGGTGTGGTGGCGGCACCGAAATCGAGCGTGACTTCGTCGAGGATCTCGCGCGCCTTGTCGATGAACCGCCCGCGGGTCAGGGGATCGACGGTGAGCAGGGAGGCAAAGCGTCCGTTCAGGGTGGCCAGCGACCAGGCGCCCCCGCCCGTGCCCTTGTTGAGATCCCAGACAAGCTCGTTCGTCCAGTGATCGATGCAGTCGGTGACCACGCGCCTTTCGGCGATCCCGCCGGCGCCGGGGAGCAGATGCACGTTGTGCTGCGGGGGCAGGAGCAGGCTGTAGGCACAACTATCGGACGCGGCGACGATCTCCAGCTCGCCGTACTTGGTCAGGTATCCGGTGGCCGTAGGGTCCGGATCCGGTGTGGAGAGTGCGTAGCCGTGGTCGCGCGCGAATGAGATCAGCGGGGGCAGGGGGGCGTAGTCGGGAGCCGGCGTTTGCCATGGGTCGTTCAAGCGGCGGTACTCAAAACGGTCACGGATGTGCACGCGGCCGGCCGGCTCATCGATCTGGAAAGTCTCGGTCACCGCGATCGGAAAGGCGGCGCACAGGCGGGCTGTAAACCGGCAGCGTTCGACGACGCTGTCGGGCAAGGCCGTCGACCAGTCGGCGGTCTCGGCGAAGTCGAAGGAGCGTACGCCGTAGGGCAGCGAGAGGATCGTCCCAACGGTATCCCCCAGCATCATCAGGAAACTCATGGCGAGCTCGCTCCCCGAGGCGTGAACGGCCTCCGGTTGTTCGGAGAGCGTGAGCAAGACCGGCGATTGGCGCGCCAGAGGGCTGTCGGGGCCATACCAGACGAGCAGCCAGCTTTCGCTCCACGATCCGTCCCGGGGCCGGTCATAGGCCGGGCCGCCCCCCGGGGGATCATCGAAGTCGACGACGCGCACGCCCGCGGAACTCATGTAGGCCATGAATCCCAGACTGTCGGCGCTCGACAGGTAGATGCGATTGGCGCCGGTCTTCAGCCAGACGCCGGGGGAGACGCAATTGAGCAGCAGTTGATATTGGGCCGTCCCGCGCTGGACTGTGAAACCCTTGGCGATCCAGTTGAGCGTGGTGATCGCGACGACTTCGGCGGGTGACGCGGTCGCAGGCCCGGCGCCGAAGCCCAGGGTCCAGACGTCGCCGGCGATCGTCCGCTCCAGCCGGTCGGGCCAGACGCGCGCGTCGAGGGTTTCCTCGTAGTAAGAGAGCACGGAACAAGCCGCGGGCCACCAACCGAAGCGCCCGACGCTGGTGGCGCTCAGCCCTTCCTGCCAGCTCTGGGCGCGAGCGGGAGGGAATGCTGCGAGCAGGATCAGGCACAGCAGTTGCAGAGTGGAGCGCGCGGTCGTCATGGGACGCCTCCGCATGGCACGTGGGACCTTGTCACGGTGCACGCCGCCGCACGGAGGCTGAACTCACACGCGGCATATCCCGCAATCGAGCGGTCCCGACGAATGGTCCAGCCCCGATTGTACTACAAGACGGAGCGGTCGCGCCTCCACTACGTCACTCATCACGTCGCTCACCATCACGTCACTCAGGAACGATGAAGCGCGATCGCCGGGCGCCTCCCGCTTCGCGGGGCGGAAGCGGAATGAGCGCCCGGCCCCAGGGCGATTACCTGCTCGACGAGGGACTTCATCCGCTCCGAGGGCGGCAGACCCATTTCGTTGACCATCATCGCCTCGTATTCATGATAGCCCGCCAGCGCCTCGTGGCGGTGGCCGAGGTGCAGGTGCGCCTGCATGAGGTGGCGGTAGTGGCATTCGCGATAGGGATCGAGCGCCAGCGCGCGCCGGCTGAGCAGCGCCAGCTCCTCCCACTCGCGAGCTGCCGCCCGCGACTCGAGCAGGCGCTCGATTGCGCGCAGCACGCGGTCGCGCAGATGTTCGCGTTCCGCCGCGGCGAATTCCTCGTACGGGCTTTCGGCCAGGAAGTCGCCCCGATACAGGGACAGGGCCTCGAGCAGGTGGGCGCGCGCTCGACCGCGCTGCCCCGCGTGCCAGAGTCGCTCGCCCTGCTGCAAGGTCGTTTCGAACGTCTCGACGTCGTATTCGTGATCCTCTCCCGGTTCGAGACGGCAGGCCTCGTTGCGGAAGCGGACGTAGCGCGACGGCAGCGTTCGCGGCAGGTCGGGTTCCAGCGTCCGGCGCAGGACATGGATGGTCTGGCGCAGATTGTTGAACGCCTTTTCCGGCTCGGCCTCCGGCCAGAGTGCTTCGAGAATGACGTCGCGGGGCACCCAGCGGAAGCGGTGGACGAGGAGCAACAGAAACAGGCGCAACGCGCGCGTCGAGCGCCAGCCGCCGTGGGTCAAGCGCAGCGGGCCCGCGTGAACCTCCAGTTCTCCCAAGGCCTGGATCTTCATGCTGGGCGCCGATCCGCCGGTCAAGTCGGCGATCGCCTCGCGCGCTGCGCGTCCCGTCTCGCCGGACCGCGCCGCGGCCTGCTCGAGCGCCGTGCGAGCCTGTCCTCCGCCGATCAAGGAGAGCAACTCGATGGCGCGGGCGCGAGCTTCCGGTGCGGCGTCCGCAAGCAGGGCTTCCAGATGGGGAACCGCACGCGGCCCGATGGCGGCCAGCAACGAACCGCAGTACTCGACCTCGATGCCGCCGCGCAGAGCTTCGGTCAGGATGCACGCGCCCGCCTCAGGCTCGACTTCGCGCAGGAGTAGATCGTGTTCGAACCGGGCCACGCCTGCGAGCAATTCCTGCAGCACGCGCCGGCGTTGTCGCGCCGGAACGTCATCGGCCGCGAGGCGGAGCAGCAGGACATGGTGCAGGTCGTGGTGCGCCCCGATGCGGCGGAAGAGCGTCTCCGCACGGCGCCACTGGCGGCCCCGCGATGCAGCGGTCCGCTCCAGTCGGCCGAGGGTCAAATGACACTTGCCCATGGGCCAGGGCGTTCTCGCGGAAACCGCCAGGGCGAGGGCGGCGCGGGCCAGCCGGCGTGCGGCGTGGGCGTTGCCGCTCGACAGTGAAATCTGGGCCAGGCTCAGGCGCGGCATCACCGCGAACTCCTGCTCTTCGAGGGTCGCGCCGATCCGCAGGGTCGTTTCGAAATGCATCTGGGCGCGGGGGAGATCTCCCTCCAGCAGGGAGATCTGTCCGAGGGTCTGGTGCGCATGTGCCTCGACCGAGGGATACTCGAGCGCTTCGGCCAGACGCAGTCCCTCGGAGGCCTGATCGAGCGCGGCGCGACGTTCCCCGGCCGCGAGCGTCAGGTCCGCGAGGATGCACAGCGCGTAGCAGACCTGGCGCCGCTCGCCCAGCTTCTGAAACGAAACCAACGCCTGTTGGACCGCGTCCCGTCCGCGACGGAATTCTCCCCGCGAGCGGTGGACGTTGGCCGCGAGGAGACACAGCGCGCGCGCCTCGCCGAAGACGTCCTGATGACGGCGCAGGATCGCGATGGCTTTCTCCATCTGCTCCTCGGCCTCATCGATGCGTCCAAGCTCACAAGAGGAGACGCCCACGAGCACGAGGATGCCGGCCTGCGTCCGCCAGTGCCGCGAACCCGGCTCGGCCTGCGCGCGCCGGAAACACGAGAGACCCGCCGCATAACGCCCCCAGCGGCAGTTCAAGCGCCCCTGCAGGCGCAGCAGCTCCGCCCGCTGCCGGCTGGAGGTGGACAAGCGGAGCGCCTGTCGATAGTGGATCTGGGCCTCTGGCCAGCGAGCCTGGATGTCGCAAAGCCGGCCCAAGACGAATAGCGCGCCGGGGTGCCGCTGCAGATGGCGCGCGGGGATCCGACCGAGCGCACCCCCGACCGCCTGGTACTGGCCGGAGACGAGCAGACCTTCCCCCACGCGTTCCATGAGGCGCAAGGCGCCGCCCACATCGCCTCCCTCCACGCTGGCGGTCAGGGCGTCGGCCCAGGCGCCGGAGCGGATCAGCGCGCGGGCCGCGCGGCGATGGAGTCGGTGGATGGCGGTCGCGGAAAGTCTGCGCCGCAGCTGCTCGCGCAGGAATTCCTGAAACAGCCGGTGGTAGCGATAGCCCGCGGGCTCTCCCGAACTCGTGAAGGTGAACAGGTTGCGCGCGCATAGCCGTTCCAGGACCGTCCGGCTGTCCTGTCTTCCGAGGACCTCGTCGCAGAGCGCGGGATCCAGCCGCGGCAGCAACGCGGACCGGCAGAGAAAGTCCTGCGTCGGCAGGTCGAGACGGCGCAGGACCTCCTCGGCGAAGTAAGCGAACCAGCCCGTGCCGGCCGCCGTGACGCGCGCGAGCGCCGCATCGATGGCGGGGACGCGGTCGCCTTCCAGGTTCTGCAGGAAGATCTCGACGCCCGCGGCCCATCCTTCCGTCCGGGTCGCGATGCGCCGGAACACACGCTCAGGGTGATCGGCGTCGGGAAACCGGCGATGGTAAAGCGCCGAGACCTCTTCCGCGGTCAGTTTCAGATCGTTGGCCGTCAAGGCGGCGACTCCGCCCTGGGCGCGCAGCTTCGCGGTGGCGAGCTCGATCGGTTCTCGCGAAGCGAGCGCAAGCGTCGTCTCCTCGGGCAGGAACCGAATCAGGCGTTCGAGGAAGTGCTGTACCTCGGGAGTATCCGATGCCAGGTGGAGATCGTCGATGACGAGCATCGCGCGCGGTCCCCGGGCACGCAGCGAGCGCACGAGGAGGGCAAGCACTTCAGCGGGGGACGTTCCGTGCGGGCGGTGTCGGACCTCGACGGCAGGCGGTCCGCCAGCCGTCGAGGGCGATTCGGCGAGATGCGCGAGATGGGTGAGGAATGATGCGAGATCGGTGTCGGTTTCGTCGACCGTGTACCACAGGCATGCCCGGCCTCGCGTCCGAGCTTGCGCGGCGAGGAAGGAGGTCTTGCCGAATCCTGCTCCGGCCGTGACCAGAACGAGCCGCCGGGCGCGCCACGCGGTCCACAACCGGTCGAGACGCTCGCGGGGAACATAGGCCGCCGGCAGCGGCGGAGGGCTTAGCTTGGCCAGGAGTATCGGGATGCTCATGAGATGTCTATTCGCTTTACCAGTAAGAGATTGGGGCCCCGCCGGGCCGCCGGATGGAACCCCTTGAGGATACCCGATCCGGGTTCCGCGGACAACCCGCGGGACTTCTCGGGATGCGGGGCCCGGCGCGGCCGGTCGGTTGTGCCGGCTTGCTGCTGCTCGGTGTGGCCGTGCATCGTTCAGACCGGGTCTGAGAGGGGTAACCCGGGCGCGGCGGTGGGCGGGGGCCCATCGAGCACGCGGATCCGGCGCCAGTGGCCGGTGCGATAGCGAAGGTAGAGCACCACCCCGAGGCTCATCACGAGCACGACGACCACGACCCAGGTCACGCGGGGCGGGGCATGAAAGACGCGCACGAGCAAGAGCCCCGCGAGAGCGAGAACCCAATGACCGCTGACCGAGAGGATCATCGTCCGGAAGGTATCGCCCGCGCCCCGCAGCGCCGCCCCGAACACGATCCCGACCCCATCGGCCATCACGTATAGCGCGACCAGCCGGACCATGTACACGGCCAGGGGCTGGACCTGCGTGAACGCGACGGCATCCTGCCGAGTGCGGAAGATCTCCACCAGTGCATGCGGGAAGAGGCCGAAGACGGCGAAGGTGACCGTCGTGTAAGTGAGCGCCATACGCAGTCCGGAGAGCGTGGCCCGGTGAGCGGTGTCGGGATCGCGCGCCCCCATGTAGCGCCCGACGAGACTGATCACGCCGACGTTCACGCCCAGGAGCGGGATGAACGAGACCATGTCCCAACTGAAGGCGATCGTCATGGCGGCCGCCTCGGAGGCCCCGTAGGAATGGAAGGTCTGAACGAGCACGTTGAAGGCCATGATGTTCAAGAAGAGTTCCGCCCCCGTCGGCGCCCCGAAACGCAGGAGGCGCCGCAGGAGGGGTAGATCGAGGCGCAGCCCTTCCCGCACGCCGAACTCGCGCTGGTTGGCGGGCCTGAAATACGCGACCAGCAGAGCGGCCAGTCCGGTCGAGCTTCCGATGAGCGTTGCAAACGCCGCGCCCCGGATCCCCAGCGCCGGTAGGCCGAGATGTCCGAAGATCAAGACGTAGTTTGCGACCACCCCGACCGCCATGGCGAGACCCGTAGAGACCATCACCACCCGCGTCCGCCCCAGACCGCTGAAGAACCCGCTCAAGCTGGTGCGCAGGAGCAGCAGCGGCGCGCCATAAACGAGAATGTTGA
>JAZDGX010000098.1:0-10177 GCA_043806645.1 Candidatus Eiseniibacteriota bacterium
CACCGTCATCCAGAGGGAGCCGCGCATCGTCGGCGCGGGCCGCGAAGAGATCGAGCTGCCCCTGCCGCCGCAGGCGCAACTGCGAGAGTTCGACCCCGAGATTGCGCACCCCCGCGCGGCGCGTGCGAAGCCGCTGCAGCATCGCCTCCGCGCGCTCGAAGAGCGCCCCGGTCGTCGTCGCCGGGTCAAAGAGCGCCTCCTGGCGGGCGGCGCCCTCGCCATCCGCCCAGCGCAGGTGCACGCGCAGCCCCTTCGGCTCGGCGCCGAGACGCCGCGCCTGGGCGGCGGCGCGCTCCAGCAGATAGTGCAGCATGCCCTCCAACGCGGGCGTCTCGACTTGCGGCTCCTCGAACGAAGTCTCGCGGCGGATCGAACGGGGCAGCTCCGCCGGGTGCAGCGCGCGGGTTTCGTGCCCGCGGGCGCGGGCGGCGATCACGAGACCGAGGTCGCCGAAGAGATCGCGCAGGTGGGTGCTCGACAGCTCGCGCAGCTCCGAGATGCGCGTGATCCCCATCTCCCGCAGCAGGCCCGCCCTTCGCGGCCCGATCCCCGGGAGTTCCTCCACCGGCCGGCGGCCGACGAAGGCGAATTCCCCCCCGGCTCTCAGCCAGGCGAAGCCTCCCGGTTTCGCGAGGCGCGTGATCATGCGGGCGATCATGCGGTTGCTCGCGAGGCCCATCGAGATGCTCAGCCCCGTCTCGTCGCGCACGCGCCGCTGCAGGCGCGCGCAGGCCCGCCCCAGATGGCCATGCAGCCGTTCGGTGCCCGTCAGATCGATCAGGGCATCGTCCAAGAAGGTTTCGCTCGCCGGCGAGAGTTCGGCGGCCAGCGAGAAGACGCGCTCGGCAAAGGCCCGATAGGTCGCGGCATGGCCGGGCATGATGACCGCCGCCGGGCAGAGCCGGCGCGCCTCGTGCAGCGGCGTTCCCGCCCGGATGCCGAAGGCCCGCGCCTCGTAGGAAGCGCTGGCGACGACCCCCGATCCCACGAGAACCGGACGGTCGCGCAGGGTCGGGTTGCGCAATTGCTCCACCGAGGCGAAGAAGGCATCGATATCGAGATGCAGGACCGCCGGATGGGAGCCCCAGCGGGGACCGGCACTCAACACCTGCCGCGGCGGCGCCTCCCGCGCCGGCGCCGCTAGCCCTCGTACATCACGCATTCCGCTTTCCATATCAGATCCCCCGCGTCGAAACAGAGTTGATACACATCCCCGCTCTCCGCCGTGATCGAGAAGAAGTGCAGCGCCCGGCGTCCCTCGCGATCCATCCAGCGCGTGTTCACCCGCGCGACGCGAATCCGCTGTTGCCCGCGCTTGAACGCGAGCGGAGTGATCTCGCCGCCGCGGAAATCCGCGCGCACGGGGATCGCTTCGTTCAGGGTTTCCCACCGCACGCGAATCCATCCTTCCCCGCACTCGATCGACGCGTCCGCGCCCCACGCGGTGCTCAGAAGCGCCGCAACAATCCAACGACCTTTCCGGCCACGCGAAACGAGCGGTCGTCGGGCGGCACGCGCACGATGTCGAAATCCGGATTGGCGGGATGCAACTCCACCCGCCGGCCCCGGCGCATGAATCGTTTGACCGTCGCCTCCTGCTCCTCTCCCAGATAGGCGACGACCAGATCGCCGTTCTCAATCGGCGGATCGGGATCGACGATGACGTAATCGCCGTCCAGGATCCCTTCGTCCTTCATGCTCATCCCCACGACGCGCACGCTGAACCGCCCCCGCCGGGCACCGAGGAACTCGGGCGTCAAATGCCCCTCGATCTCCTCGAACGCCGTGAGCGGGTGGCCGGCGGCGACCCGACCGAGGATCGGAACGCCGCGATCGTGCCGGCTCTCGGGAGCGAGCGCCCAGTGCCCTGCCCGGCGGTGAAGGCATCCCTTCGCGGCCAGCGCTTCCAGATGCTGGAAGACCGTCGCCGGCGAAGCGAGCTTCAGTCGCCGGGCGATCTCGCGCATCGAGGGAAAGCGTCCCTGCTGCTCCACCTCGCCCAGGATCACCTCGAGCACCTCTCTCTGCCGGGCTGTGAGTTCCCGCATCCTCGTCCTCCGCTTCGAGGCCCGCTCGTTCCGTCCGTTCGGGCTCCACCGCCGTGCGCCCGTCCCGCTGCCGGAAGAGCGGGCCTCGTCATGACTGCAGGGACAGACTACCGAACGATTGTTCGGTACGTCAAGCAAAAAATGAACTCCCGCCGGCCGGGGCCCCCTCCCATCTCCCGGGTTTCGCCGGCCCGGGCGGCGTGGTAAAGACGGATCCGTACGGGCACGGCCGCAGCGGGACGCTCGAGGAGGAACGATCATGGTCGCAGGGACAGGGGACGCTCGCGGGAAATTCGCCCGGCGGCTCGGCGCCATCGGCCTATTCGCTCTGGTTGCATCGCTCGCGGCATGCGGCGGCGAACGGAGCGCGCAAGATCGCGGGCCGCGGCGCCCGGCGGAAAGCGGGTCCGCGGTAGCGCTCGAGCACCCCGCCGGCGCCGCAGAGAGCAACCCCGCCGCGGAGGAACACGCCTCGGCCGCCGGAGCGCTGCGCAGCGTCCGCCTCGCCGTGGGCGGGATGCATTGCGACGGCTGTGCGGCGTCCATTCAGAAGGCGCTGGCCGCGAACCCGGGGGTCAAGCGCGACACGGTGAGCTTCACCGACAGCCTCGCGCTCGTGACCTACGACGCCGGAATCATCGATGAAGCGGGGTTGATCCGTATCGTCGAGGCATCGGGATATCGCGCCGCCCTGCTGGAGGCGGCCGCACCGCCGTCAGAGGAGCGCGGCGCGGTAGGAGCTCCGCACTAGGGGCCCCGACTGCACGCGCGTGAATCCCCGCGCGCGCGCCTCACGGGCGAATTCATCGAACTCCTCGGGCGCGTAGTAGCGCTGCACGGGCAGATTGCCCGCGCCCGGCTGCAGGTACTGCCCGAGGGTCAGGCACTGGCACCCCGCCGCCCGCAGATCGTCCAGGAGGGCGCGCACCTCCCGCTCCGATTCCCCCAGACCGAGCATGAAGCCCGACTTGGCGACCAGTCCCGCCTTCGCGGAGATCTCGAGAATCCCCAGGGAGCGGCGGTAGTCGGCCCCCGGTCTCACGCGCGGATACAAGCGCGGGACCGTCTCGACGTTGTGGTTGAGCACATCGGGCCGCTGCGCGATCACCCGCGCGAGGGCTTGCGCATCGCCCCCGAAGTCGGGGATCAACACCTCGACCCCGGCGTCCGGCAACTCCCGCCGCACGGCCGCGATCGTCGCGGCGAAACGACCGGCGCCTCCGTCGGGAAGATCATCGCGCGTCACCGAGGTCACGACGATGTGTCTGAGCCCCAGACGGACGGCCGCCCGCGCAACCTCCTCGGGTTCAGTGGCCGAGGGGGCCGGGGGCCGGCCGGCATGCTCGATCGCGCAGAAGCGGCAGTTGCGCGTGCACCGGCGGCCGAGGATCAGAAAGGTCGCCGTGCCGGCGTTCCAGCATTCGTGGCAATTCGGGCAGCGGGCATCCTCGCAGACCGTCGCGAGCCCACCGAGCTCCAGGACCCGCCGCACGTCTCGGAAGCGGTCGCCGCCCGGCAGAGCGGTTCGCAACCAGCCGGGCTTGCGCCCCACATGGCGGGCCTCGCGGCGCAGCCGGCACAGCAGGTCTTCGGCCTCCGTGTCGTTGGTCACCGCCGCGTGGCGCAGCAGGCGCATGCGCGCGCCAAAACGCTCCGCGAAGGCGTCGGCCACGGCCGTCGCGGCCTCCTCCAGCAGGCCGGCGCCGCCGCTGGAAGCACTCCCATCCGCTCCGCTGAACGCCTCCATCGCCGTGACCCGCGCCCCGGGGATCCCGCAGGGAACGATGGCGTCGAAACCCCGCAGCGCGTCGCGGCGCACGTTGAGTGCAACGCCATGGAGGCTGATCCAGCGCGAGATTCGCACGCCGAGGGCCGCGATCTTCGCCCACTCCGGCGCCTCCGCTGCGGCCGGCGCATCCCGATCCCCCGACGCCGACGCGGAGGCACCGGTGGGCGCGGCGCGCACTCGCGACGTGGGCGCGCCCCCCACCCGCACCCAGACGCCGGTCAAACCCGGGCGCCGCAGGCCCGCAATTCCAAAGCGCGCAAGCGCGAGAATCAGCGCGCCCTCGAGTTCACGAACGAAGGCGCGCACCGTGAGGTCACGCGCCCGCAGGTCGGAGATCCAATAGGCGACGAGCTGTCCCGGACCATGGTAGGTGACGTCCCCGCCCCGATCGATTCGCACGACCGGGACATTCCCCGCCTGCAGCACATTGCATTCCCGGCCGTGACGGCCCACCGTCACGACCGGCGCGTGCTCGAGCAGCAGCAGGATGTCGGGTAGCTCGAGATCGTGGCGCAGCTCGGCCAGCCGCTGCTGCAGGCGCCAGAGGGGCTCGAAGGCGCTCTCGCCCTCGAGCCGCACGGCGATCGCCTGGGGTCGGGAGGATCGCGCACGCTGCGCCTCGACGTGCGCCCGCGCGTCAGACATGAATCCCCTCGCCGCGCGCCGCCAGGATGGCCTCCGGAATCGCCTCGCACAGCGTCGGGTGGGCATGCACCGTGGCGAGCACCTCGCGCATCGGTATCCCGCAGCGTCCGATCAACGCGAGCTCGGCGATCGTCTCCCCCGCCCCCGGACCGACCACATGGGCGCCGAGCAGTCGTTGCCCCGCTGCATCGAGGATCACCTTGACGAATCCGTGCGTCGATCCCTCGGCCAGCGCCCGCCCGCTCGCCCGATAGGGAAAGCGGCCGACGCGCACCTCGCCATGCTCCTCCCGCGCGGCCGCCTCGGTCGATCCGGCACTGGCGAACGCGGGCTCGGTGAAGACCACCGCCGGCGTCCAACGATGATCGAGCGGGACCGGATCGCGCCCGGCCGCGTGTTCGACCGCGTGGATGCCTTCCGCGGAAGCCGCGTGCGCCAGAAGCGGCGCGCCGATCAGGTCTCCGATCGCATAGATCGACGGCACGCGCGTGCGCAGGTGTTCGTCCACCGGGAGAAAGCCGCCCTCCTCTCCCAGCCCGACGCGATCGAGTCCCAGATCGCGGATGCGGGGTACGACCCCGGCCGCGACAAGAATGCGGTCGACGATGATCGACTGCCCGCCGGGGCCCTGCGGCTCTCCCTCGCCGGCCGCCACAGACGCCTGCGCGCCCGGCGCCGCCGCGCTTCCGCCCGGCCCGGCCGCGCCCGCGGGAGCGAGGAGGCAGGCGAGCCCCTCTTCACGGCGTTCGACCGCCGCGACGACGGTCCCGCAGCGCACGCGGATCTGCCGCCGCGCCAAGGCGCGCGCCAGTTCGGTCGAGCATTCGGGGTCCGCCCCCGGTAGCGCGCCGGGCATCATCTCGACGATTGCGACCTCGCTGCCGAAGGCCTGAAAGACGTCGGCGAACTCCAACCCGATCGCACCCGCGCCGACGATCAGCAACCGCCGCGGCGCTTCCTCCAGACCGAGCGCCTCGCGGCTCGAGAGCACGGTGCGGCCATCGAAGGGCAACGCCGGCAGCTCTCGCGCCTGCGCGCCCGTGGCGAGCACGACCCGCGCGGACGACAGACTCGGCGCGCTCGGCCGACCCGCCCCGCCCCCATCCCCACCGGGAACGATGCGCACCCGCACGCCGTCGCCCGCAAGACCCTCCAGCTGCCCGTGGCCCGCGATCGTCTCGACTCCCGCGTGCTGGAGAAGGTAGCGCACCCCCTTGACCAGCCGATCCACCACCTGGCGCGAGCGGCGCACGGCTGCGGCCAGATCGGCCTCGGGGCGGGCGCTTACGCCCAGCCCCGCACGCAGGTCCTGGAGCAGATGCGCCGAGCGCAGCAGCGCCTTGGTCGGAATACAGCCCCAGTTGAGGCAGACCCCACCCCACTCGGCTTCCTCGATGAGCACGGTGCGCAGGCCGAGCCGCGCGGCCCGCAGCGCCGCCACATACCCGCCCGGTCCGCTGCCGATGACGATGAGATCGACCCGCTGCTCGCTCACTGCTTCCCCCCGCTCGAGGACCCCCCGCCCGCGCGCCGGCGCGTCAACAAGGGTACGCCGCGCGCGCCCCGGACGCCCAGCTCTTCCCGGGCCGCCTGCGCCAGATCGCGCTGGATCTTCTCGACGGGCCGGCCGAGCGCGCGCGCATCCACGCGTCCCCCGGCGATCATTTCATGCCCGCCCGCGCGGCCCGCGTTTCCCACGATCCGCTGCAGCAGCCTCCCCGCGTTCACCCGCCGCTCGCTCGTGCGCAGGGAAAGATAGACCTGCCCGCCGTAGACCCCCATGACCAGGCAATGCTCGATGCCCCGCACTCTCAGGATGAGATCGGCCAGTTCCGCGGGCACGTCCGGATAGGGCATGCGCAGCAGGCGCGTGATCGCGACGTCGCCATGGACGCGCGTCGCACGGAAGGCCTGGTCGAGGATCACCAGGTAGGCGCGGGAGAAAGGCGCCTGCTCGATTTCCGCCAGCATCCTGTTGTCCACCAGCGGAAAGACACGCGTGAAGATGCGCGCGTCGGCGGCGGTCGCCTCGCGACCGAGGTTCTGCGTTTCGGACCGGATGGCGTGGAAGATCGCCGTGGCCAGCCGGCGGTCGAGATCGACTCCCGCGGCCTGCAGGTATTCGGCCAGCATCGTGACGACCGCGCCGTAGTGGGGCCGGATGTCGTAGAAGGGCACGTCCCGGCTCATGCGCTGCAGGGGATGATGATCGAAAACCGCCCGCGGAAGGAGTCCCTGCGGGAGGGCGTTGTTGCCGGTGCCGGGCTGTGTATCCACCAGCACGATTGCCTCGTAGCGATCGAAGTCGATGTTGTGTGCGCGCTCGAGAGGAATGCGCAGGCGTTCGACCATGGCGCGGTTCTGGGCGCGGCCGATCAAACCGCCATAGGCCAGCTGCGCGTCGAGACCGAGGCGTTTCTGGAGGATGCGCCTCAGGACGAGTGCGCCTCCCAGCGCGTCGGGGTCCGGATGATTGTGCAGCAAAATCAAGACGCGCCGCGCCCCCGCGAGGGTCTCGGCCAGTCGCTGGAGACTTCGTTCGGCGCGGGTCATGCGCTCCCCCGATGTTCTGAAGTCCGCCGCGCCGCACCCTACCACAGGCTCCTCGGAGCGACAAGGGACGGGGCAGCGACAAGGGTTCGAGAAGCGACGGGGATGCGGGCGGCGACGGGAGATCCCGGGGGTGACGGGGACTCGGAGGGCGCCGCCCCGGCGAAGGCGATTTGACGGCCTCTCCTGCGGGACCTACTATGAACGACGATGGACCGCGGGCGTTTGCGCCGCCGCTCGGATGCGCGAGTCCCCCTCGCCCGCGCGCCCCTTCCCGGCGAGAGGTCCGGCGGCGTGCCCGCGCCCGTCCGCGTGTGGAGGGATGCCGATGAGCGGGGATGGGATCATCCGCGTCGCGCTGGCCCAGATCAACACCACGGTCGGCGATCTGCAGGGCAATCGCGAACGTGTCCTCTGCGCCTGGCGGGAAGCAACGGCCGCCGGGGCGTCGCTGTGCGTATTCCCCGAACTCACCCTGACCGGCTATCCGCCGGAGGATCTTCTGCTCAAGCCGTCCTTCCTCGACGATTCCCGCGGCGCCCTCGAGGCGCTGGCGCCCGCGATCGATCGGGGACTGGCGCTGGTCGGTTTCGCCGACCCGGGGCCGGCAGCCCCGCGCAACGCGGCCGCGCTCATCGGGGGCGGCGCGATCCGCGGCATCTATCACAAGTGCACGCTTCCGAACTACGGCGTCTTCGACGAGAAGCGCTACTTCCAGGCGGGGCGCCGCTGTCCCGTCTACGAGATCGGACCGCTGCGCCTGGCGGTGAACATCTGCGAGGACATCTGGGTCGAGGGCGGGGTGCCATTGCTGCAGGCCGCCGCGGGCGGGGCCAACCTGATGGTCAATCTCTCGGCCTCCCCCTACCATGCGCGCAAGGGGCGCGTGCGCGAAGAGTTGGTCACGGTCCTGGCGCGGCGGCTGGGACTGCCCGTGCTGCAGACGAATCTCGTCGGTGGGCAGGATGAGTTGGTCTTTGACGGCCAGAGCGTCGCCGCCGCGGCCGACGGCACGGTGATCGGAAGGGCCGTGCAGTTCGCCGAGCAGGTGCTCCTGATCGATGTCCCTCTCGCAGCGGCGACGCGCCGGGACGAAGCCTCCGCCTCCGGCGAGGGGCTCATCCTCGAACGCATCGCCCTTGCGGAGCTGGCCGGCCCCCCGGAGCCTCCGCGGACCGCGTTGCCCCATCCCGCAATTCACCCGGAGTTGGGCGAAGAAGAGGAAGTCTACCGCGCGCTGCTCCTGGGGCTTTCCGACTATGTCCGCAAGAACGGCTTTCGCGGCGTCGTGATCGGTCTGAGCGGCGGCATCGATTCGGCCCTGACCGCGGTCATCGCCGCCGATGCGCTTGGGCCGCGGGCGGTCGTCGCGCTTTCGATGCCTTCGGAGTACTCCTCGCACGAGACGCGCGCGGACGCGCGCCGGACCGCCGCGAATCTGGGCATCGAATTCCATGAGATCCCGATCGACGGGCTTTTCCGGCGCGCCCGCGAGGATCTCACCCCTGTCTTTCGCGGCGCTCCGGCCGACGTGACCGAGGAGAACCTCCAGGCCCGCATCCGCGGCATGCTGCTCATGGCCTTCTCCAACAAATTCGGGCATCTGGTTCTGGCGACGGGAAACAAGAGCGAGGTCGCGGTCGGCTACTGCACGCTTTACGGCGACATGGTCGGAGGGTTTTCGGTGCTCAAGGACGTGCTGAAAACCCAGGTGTACCGCCTGGCGCGCTGGCGCAACGGACGCGACCCCAGCCCCCCGATTCCCGAGACGACGATCGCGCGGGTCCCCAGCGCCGAACTGCGCCCGGATCAACGCGACACCGACACGCTGCCGCCCTACGAGGTACTCGATCCGATCGTCAAGGCGCTCGTGGAGGAAGACGCCGCCCCGCGCGACCTGCGCGCGGCCGGTTACGATGCGGAGGTGATCGAGCGGGTCTTTCGCATGATCCAGGGCAACGAATACAAGCGCCGCCAGGCGGCGCCCGGGATCAAGATCACTCCGCGCGCCTTCGGCCGGGATCGCCGCTACCCGCTCACGAATCGCTACCGGCCGGGCTTGCGATGAACCCGCAGCGAAACCGCGGCGGCGGCCGGCTCGAGGCCGGGGCCAAAGCCGGCGCGCGCCCGCCCATGGGATCGGCGCACGACTCCGGCCGGGAGGAGGGCGGCGATCCCCCGCTCAGCCATCCCTGGGACCTCACTCCACGCGAAGCCCTCGCGCTGCAGCAGCAGCTGGCGGAGCGCGTCGTCGCGCGCGGCGCGGCGCCTGCGGCGCCCATGCTCGTCGCCGGCTGCGACGCGACGGGCAGCGGGCGCTGGAGCCGCGGCGACGAACGCATCACGGCGGCGGTTGTGCTGCTGCGCTATCCGGGATGGGAATGCGTCGAGGCGGTGTGGGCCGCGGGGCGCGCGCGGATGCCCTACATCCCGGGATTGCTCAGCTTCCGCGAGGTGCCGGTCTATCTCGAAGCCTTCGCTCGGCTGCGTGCGCGGCCCGCGCTGTTGCTCTGCGACGGCCAAGGGATCGCCCATCCCCGCGGATTCGGCCTGGCCTCTCACTTGGGCGTGCTGCTCGATCTCCCCACCGTCGGCGTCGCCAAGTCCCGCCTGATCGGCACGCACCGTGAACCGGGCCTCTCGCGCGGCTCTTCGACGCGCCTGCTGCATGAAGGCCGCCTCATCGGGCGAGTGCTGCGCACGCAAACCGGTGTGCGGCCGCTCTACATCTCCCCGGGCCACCGCATCGGCATCGAGGAAAGCGCGCGCATCGTCCTGCGCATGGCGGCGGGCTATCGGCTCCCCGAACCGACGCGGCTGGCGGATCGATGGGTCGGCACTCTGCGCGGCGGCGGCGGACGGGACTCGGCTTCTCGGTGAAACGGACTTGCCGGAAGAACGAATCGAGAGATGGAGGTGCCGCGGGGGGCCTCCGGGGTGGGTTGAGGGTCCCCCGGGACCGGCGCGCGCATGGAGAAGCCCGATCCCCGGGGCGCGCGCCTTGACTGCGCGCGCACGGCAGGGCAGGCGCACATTCCCTTCGCCGCAGAGAGTGCGCGCTTGAACATCCCGGGGGACCCTCAACCCACCCCGGAGGCTGCAGAGTACCGGACTGCCCGCAAAGATGGAGATCCTACCGGCCGCG
>JAZDGX010000099.1:0-8551 GCA_043806645.1 Candidatus Eiseniibacteriota bacterium
CGCAACCCTCTTCGCTGCGGGGAAGTTCCCCCTGCTCATCGGTGGCGATCATTCCATCACGATCGGAGCCCTGGAAGCCCTTAGCCGTCACTGGGAGAATCCCTGGGTGTTGCAGTTCGATGCGCATGCGGATCTGCGGGATAGTTATCAGGGCAGTCCCTTCAGCCATGCCTGCGTCATGGCGCGGGCGCGCGAGAACTTCTCTTGCGTGCAGGTGGGGATTCGCAGCTGGAGCGAGGAGGAGGACGCGCGGCTGTGGGAGCACCCCGAGCGGGTCTTCCCGGCGAGCGAGATCGAGGAGAATCCGCGCGCGGCCGCGGCGCGGCTCGAGCAGGTCCTCGGCGATCCCGTCTACGTGACGCTCGATCTCGATTGTCTCGATCCCACGTGCATGCCGGCGACCGGCACGCCCGAGCCCGGAGGGCTGGGCTGGCGCTCGTTGACGCGCCTGCTGCGCCTCGTCGCGCAGCGGCGGCACGTCGTCGGTTGCGATATCTGCGAACTGAGTCCGATCCCCGGTTTTGTCGCGCCGGACTTTCTGGCGGCCCGGCTGGCGGCGAAGATGATCGCCTATGTGTTTCAGCCCCGGAGCGAATCCGGAGGTTGATCGGGAGTGGCGCGATGGAACGTGCGGGCATGGCGGTGGACCTGGGGCGGCGGATCCGCAAGATCCGCCAGGAAAAAGGCCTCACGCTGCGGGCCGTCCAGCAACGGGCGCGCGTGAGCGCCACGCACATCAGCGAGATCGAGCGCGGCAAGACCTCACCGACGGTGGGTGTGCTCGACCGGATCGCGACGGCCCTGGGAGTCGGTCCGGGCGAGCTGCTCGACACGCCGCCCCGACCGCACGCGGCGCTGCGGACGGTGCGCGATCGCCGCCGGGCCGTGCTCAACGGAGGCAGCGTCGAGATGGAGGGCCTGACCGAGCATCATGGCCCCTCGGAGCTCGGCGTCCATCTGGTGTCGCTGGAGTCGGATTCCGCCCTCCCGGCCGAAGCGGGCCATGAGGGAGAGGAGTTCTGCTACGTGCTGGAAGGAGCGCTGGAAGTGCGCATCGACGGCGTGCCGTTCCTGGTGCGCCCGCGGGAGGGGCTGCATTTCCGCCCCCGCACGCACCACGAGCTGCGCAATCCCACCGGTGCTCCGGTGCGCTTTCTGTGGGCTTGTCGCCCACGTGCGGCGTTGTAAGGTCCGGCGGGCCGGGCCAGACGGCGGGTCGATCGGTTCTGGGGGCGGCGCGGGCAGGGTGAGCTCCCCGTTTGAAACGGGGGGCGATCGCCGGGGAGGGAGACGCGGCAGGAGGGTTGAGGAGGGGCGTTCATGTTGACCAAGCAGGCGCTGGCCAAGCGCATTCGCGATGCCCGGCACAAGCGTGGAATGACCCTGAAACAGGTCGAACGGCTTTCGGGATTTTCTTCGACCCACATCAGCGAGATCGAGCGCGGGCGCACGAGCCCCACGATTTCCGCCCTGCACCGCATCGCCGAGGCGCTCGCCAAGGATCCCTGCTACTTCATCGAGGACCGTGAGCTGGAGGAAGTGTCCCTGACCCCGCTGGAGGCCTGCGGGCCCGAGCGGCCGAATCGCGGTCCGGTCGACATTCGCTCCCTGAGCACGGGGGTGCTGGCGGGCCGCCTGCGCCTCTACTGCCTGCGCACCTCGGGCGCGTTCGAAGGGCGCCTGGAGGAACTCTGCCCCGGCGATATCTGCCTCTACCAGATCGCGGGCTCGGCGCGCGTCCGGCGCGGCAAGGAAGTCTACGAACTGGAAGCGGGCGGCAGCTTCCACGCATTTTTCGAAACGCCCCCGGTCCTCAGCTTCACGAACGCGCGCGCGGAGATGTTTGTGGCGCTTGATCCCAAGGCGTTTCCCGATGGAGGCCGCGGGCGGGCCGACCTCTGAACATTTGGTTGTGGATCGAAGAATGTGCGGGCGGGCATCGCCGGCGAGGGTGGGCCGGGGTGGCCTGCCGGGCGGCTTCAACTCACCCCTGTAGACTCTCCGATCCATGCCCTTCGGTTTCCGATCCACGACCATCGGACCCCAGAGCCAGTTTTGCACGCTGCCAGGCGGATTCCATGGTCTCCAGATCCGCCTGCGCGAGGGAAACGCCATCGGCCTCCAGGATGGATTCCATGCGGGCGAAACGGGTCTGGAATTTCCGCGTCGACGACTTGAGAGCTTCCTCGGGGTCTTCCCCGCAGTGGCGTGAAAGATTGACCAGTGTGAAGAGCAGATCGCCCAGCTCATCCCGCACGGCGGGGTTGGATTGCGCGCTCCGGCCGGCCGCCGGGGACTTCGGGTCGACCGCAAGCGCCTGGGCGAGTTCGTGGCGCTCTTCGTCCAACTTCTCCAGGACCGCCCTCGCGGTGGGCCAATCGAAGCCGAAGCCTGCCGCCTTCTCCTGAACCCGGAAAGCCTCGAGCAGCGCGGGCAGGCCGACCGCTCCGCTGGCGAGCGCACCGCGCCGGTCCCCACGGCGGCGTTTCTCGTCGCGCTTGGCTGCCTCCCAGCGCTCGCCCGGCCGGCCCGGCAGAGCATCCGGGGCGGGTTCGCCGAAGACGTGCGGGTGGCGGCGGACCAGCTTGGCGGAGATGCCGGCGATCACATCCTCGAGGCGGAACTCCGCCTGTTCTTCCGCAATCACGATCAGGAAGAAGACCAGGTAGAGCAGGTCGCCGAGCTCTTCTTGCAGGCGCTCGGTCTCGCCGCCGCGAATTGCGTCGAGCACTTCGTGCGTCTCTTCGAGCAGGTAGGGCGTCAAGGTGCGGACGGTCTGGGCGCGGTCCCAGTCGCATCCATCGGGTGCGCGCAGGCGGCGGCAGAGCTGGCGCAACTGCTCGCAGGTATGCGAAACTTGTGCATCCATGCGGGGACGCTACCATGGGGCCTTCCCGGCTGGCAAGCGGGGCCGGGTCGAGTTCCCTGCTGCGGCCGCGTCGGATCGCGGCAGAGGGGTGGGCGCGGAGGCAGGCGGGACGATGCAATCTCAATCAGCCCGGAGCGACGAAGCGCGCGAGTCCGAGCTCGCGGGGACGGCGTGGGAGGCGTGGGGCCGGGCGCATGCGCCCTACTCCCGCTTTTCGGTCGGTGCGGCCCTGGCGAGCGCGGAGGGGCCGATCGTCCCCGGCTGCAACGTGGAGAACGTCTCGCTCGGCCTGGGCATCTGCGCCGAGCGCGTGGCGCTTTTCTCCTGTCTCGCGCGCGGGCTGACGCCCGGGCCGGCGATGGTGATCGTGACCGACACGCCCGAGTGTACCCCGCCGTGCGGCGCCTGCCGGCAGGCCTTTCGCGAACTGGCCCCGCAGACGAAGGTGATCTCCTTGTCGAGGAGCGGCCGGCGCCGGTGCTGGATGCCCGCGGACATGCTGCCGTGCCTGCCACGCGCGAGCGTGCGTCACGACTGGGAGCCGCGCGAGATCATCGCGAAGAAACGCGACGGCCGGGAGCTCTCCCGGCTCGAGATCGAACGGCTCGTCGGCGGACTCCTGACCGGACAGGTCGAACGCCATCAGATGAGCGCGTTCATGATGGCCGTCTTCCTGCGCGGCATGACGCGCCGCGAGACGGAGGATCTGACCCGGGCGATGGCGGCCAGCGGGCGACGGCTGGATTTGTCCGGCCTGCCCGGCCCCAAGATCGACAAGCATTCCTCGGGCGGAGTGGGGGACAAGGTCTCGCTGCCGCTCGTGCCGTTGGCGCTCGCCGCGGGCATCCGCGTGCCGATGATCTCCGGGCGCGGCCTCGGCCATACCGGCGGCACGCTCGACAAGCTCGATGCGATTCCCGGCTACCGATCGTCGCTCGCGCCCGAGCGCCTGCGCGAGCTGATTGCCGCGCCGGGCGCCTTCGTCGCGGGCCAGACCTCGGAGCTCGCCCCGGCCGATCGGATCATGTACGCCCTGCGCGATGTCTCGGCCACGGTGGCGTCGGTGCCGTTGATCGTGGGCAGCATCCTGAGCAAGAAGCTCTCCGCCGGTCTCGACGGTCTCGTGCTCGACGTCAAGTTCGGCCGCGGCGCCTTCATGCCCGATCGCGCGACAGCGCTCGAGCTGGCGCGGACGCTCGTGGAAGTGTCGGCGGCGCTGGGATTGCCCGCGGTCGCCTTGCTGACGCGCATGGACGAGCCGATCGGTTTCACGGTCGGCAACGCCTTGGAGGTCCAGGAGAGCCTGGCCTTTCTGACGGGCGGGGACCGCGCGGCCGACCTGGAGGAGCTGACGCTGGCGCTGGGCGGATTGATGGCGGCGCTGGGCGGGCTGGCGCCGACCATGGCCGCGGGCGCGGAGATGATGCGGGCGCAGTTGGCGGGTGGCGGTGGCCGGGAGGCCTGCCGCCGGTGGATCGGCGCTCAGGGAGGCGATCCACGCGTCATCGACGATCCCGGGCTCCTGAACGTCGCTTCGCGCGCCCGAACGGTGGAAGCGGCGACGGCGGGCTTCGTCGCCGCCGTCGACCCGCTGGCGGCGGGGCATATCTGCACGCGGCTGGGAGGCGGGAGGCGGCGCACCGGCGAAAGCATCGATCCCGCCGTCGGCATCCGTTTCCATCGCAAGAGCGGGGATCCGGTCGCCCCCGGCGATCCGCTCTATACCCTGTATCTGCCGGAGGGCGCGTCGGATGAGCCGCTGCCCGAAGAGGCCGGGCTCGTCACCATTCTTCCCGATCGTCCCTCCCTGCCCCGGCGGATCGACGCGCTTGTCGCCGACGGCCGCGCCCACGAGGACCCCTGGGATGTCGAAGTGAAGCGGTCGGTGCGCGACGGCGCCTGAGATGGGGCGGGCGGCCGGCGTGGGGGCCGCCGCGGCGTGAGCTACCGGATCGTCAATGCCTGGCTCCGGCCCGCCCGCGCTCCGGTGTTTCCGAATCCTCAGGGAATGCACTTCCCCAGCGGTGAAGGGGGCAGGTCTCCGCAGGCTCGCTGCCGGTCCGGAAGGCGTCCAGGACGACATTGGGGCAGTCGGGGCCGGCCAGGTATCCCGTCTCGCGGCAGGTGCGGATCAGAGTGATCCCCGCGGGCAGGTCGAAATCGCGGAATTCGCCCCGCCGTTCCACCTCCTTCATGATCTCCGTCCAGATCGGCAACGCCGCCTTCGACCCGGTTCCCGTGCTCGAGCCTCCGATCGGAATGCGCCAGTCGAAGCCGACCCAGACGCCGACCGCGAGTGTCGGCGTGTAGCCGATGAACCAGGCGTCGGTGTAGTCGTCGTTGGTTCCCGTCTTGCCGGCCGCCGGCATCCGCAGGCCCGCCTCGGCGCGCGCGCTGCCGGCGGTGCCGAAGTCGAGCGCCGAGCTGAGCATGCTCGTGACCAGATAGCAGGTCTGGGGATCCAGCACCTGAGCGGAAGAAGGGGTGTGCGTTTCGACCGCATGACCGTAGCGATCGTAGATCCGCTCGATGAGATACGGCTCGACCCGGATGCCCTGATTGCCGAAGACGCTGAAGGCGGAGGTCATCTCGAGAAGGTTCACCTCGCCCGATCCGGTGGCGAGCGAGAGCACGGGCGGCAGAGAGCTTTGGATCCCCGTCTTGTGCGCCAGATCGATCACGCTTGCGACACCCAGCGCATCGAGCAGCCGGGCGGTGGGCACGTTGATCGACTTGGCCAGGGCGAAGCGCAGCGTGACGGGACCGAAGAAGGTCTCGTCGAAGTTGCGGGGGCTCCAGACGCTGTCGGCGGTCGCATATCCGGGGATCGGAAACTGGGCGGGCTCGTCGAGCAGGATGTCGGTGGTGCGATAGCCGCGGCGGATCGCCTCGGCGTAGATGAAGGGCTTGAACGAGGAGGCCGGCTGGCGCGGGGCCTGGACCGCGCGGTTCCAGACGCTCTCGGTGAAATCCCGGCCGCCCACGAGGGCCCGCACCGCGCCGGTGGCCAGCTCGATCGCGACGACGGCCCCCTGCAAGCGGAGCCGCGAGGGCAACTCGGCTTCGCGCGGCAGCCCGTACTCGGCCAGCGTGGCATCCGCGCGGCCCGAGAGATAGGGATAGTCGTTACGCTGTTCGATGTCGCGCAGGTGGCGTTCGAGCGCTTCTTCGGCGACGCGTTGCAGCTTGAGGTCGAGGGTCGTCTCGACGCGCATGCCGGCGTGGTAGACCGCGGACGATCCGTGGCGGCGCATCAGTTCCTGGCGCACCATTTCGACGAAATACGCGCCGGGCTTGGCGTGCCCGCTGCTGGCCTCACGCAGCACCAGCGGCTCGTCGCAGGCCCGCGCGCATGTTCCCATGTCGATCGCCCCCGTCTCCGCCATCGCCCGCAGGACCCGGTTGCGCCGTCCGAGCGCGGCTTCCGGATGCCGCCGCGGCGAGAAGGCCGCCGGATTCCCAGGCAGGCCGGCCAGCAGGGCGCACTGCTCCAACGTGAGATCCTCGGCTTCGATCCCGAAGAAGCGGCGTGAGGCGGCGGCCAGACCGTAGGCGCCTTCGCCGAAGTAGATCTGGTTCACGTAGAGCTCGAGGATCTCGTCTTTGGAAAACGAGCGCTCGATGCGCAGCGCGAGGATCGCTTCGCGGATCTTGCGCTCCACGGTCCGGCGATGATCGAGGAACAGATTGCGCGCGAGCTGCTGGGTGATCGTCGAGGCCCCCTGCGCGGCCCGGCCCTGGAGGAGATCCTCTTTCAGCGCGCGCAGGATGCTGATTGGGTTCAGGCCCCAGTGCTTGTAGAAGTGCCGGTCCTCGACCGCGAGGATTGCCTTCAGGAATTCCGGCGGTAC
The DNA here is from genome assembly GCA_043806645.1 of Candidatus Eiseniibacteriota bacterium. GTDB lineage: Bacteria > Eisenbacteria > RBG-16-71-46 > CAIMUX01 > WJJG01 > JAZDGX01. The sequence goes on from JAZDGX010000099.1 coordinate 6,721, forward strand.
CTGGGCGAGCGTGAGCGGTGTGCGGTTCTCCGCGAAAAGCAGATCCACGCGTTCCCCGCTGCGATCCATGATCGTGCTGGCGACGCTGGGCTCCACCTCATGCGGGGATTCCGGCGTCGGCAGATCCTTGCCGAGGATCATCGTCAGACCGTAGAGGGTCGCTGCGAGAAGCAGGGGGACCACCAGCAGAGCGATGGCCAAGTATTTCATGAGGCAATCTTCCCATGCGCCACGAGGGCGCAATCTCCCATGCGCGGTGCGCAGAGTCAAGCAGCGCTGCGGCCGGAAAATGCCGCGGTGGGAAGGCGTCATGGCAGGGAGACGCCATGGCCGAAAGGCCCCGTGACGGGGACGCGTCGCCCGCCGCGACCGCGTTCGTGACGGCACGCGGATCGGGCGAGCGCGGACCTCCCAAACGCGCCCGGACTTGGGGCGTCGGGGCCGAAAGGGGGCCGGTTGGATCGGGCAACTCGCTTTGCCGAAGAGGATTGGGGAGATAATCGGAATTCTCCATTTGCTGCAAAAAAACCTCTTGATCTTGGGGATGGGGACGATTAGTCTTCGTGGTCGCGAATCTAACATGACTCTCGCTCGTCGGATGCACGGGCACTTGACAGCGAGGGCGTGAGATAGTACGCTCCGTCGACTTGTCTCGAATGCGTCTCTTGCGAGGCGCTCATATTGCTCTTTGAAAATGGAATTGCGAAGGCGTGCGAGAGCTTGCCGGGTTGGGTCCGGACTCATGGTGCCGGACCGCATTGGCAAGCAAGAACCGTCAATGACACCCTTCTTCGGAAGGGTCTCCATGGTTTTCTGACCACGGAGGGTTTGATCCTGGCTCAGAACGAACGTTGGCGGCGTGGATTAGGCATGCAAGTCGCGCGAGAACGTCACCTTCGGGTGGCTAGTAAAGCGGCGAACGGGTGAGTAACACGTGGGGAATCTGCCCTCGAGTTGGGAATAACACTCCTAACGGAGTGCTAATACCGAATAACACGACCGGGTCGCATGGCCTGGTCGTCAAAGCTGGCCTCTGCTTGCAAGCTGGCGCTTGAGGATGATCCCGCGCCCCATTAGCTAGTTGGTGAGGTAACGGCCCACCAAGGCTACGATGGGTAGCTGGTCTGAGAGGATGGTCAGCCACACTGGGACTGAGACACGGCCCAGACTCCTACGGGAGGCAGCAGTCGAGAGGCTTCGGCAATGGGCGCAAGCCTGACCGAGCGACGCCGCGTGAGGGATGAAGGCCGTAAGGTCGTAAACCTCTGTCAGAGGGGAAGAACCACCGGGTGCCAATACCACCTCGGTCTGACGTTACCCTCAAAGGAAGCTCCGGCTAACTCCGTGCCAGCAGCCGCGGTAACACGGGGGGAGCGAACGTTGTTCGGAATCACTGGGCGTAAAGGGCGCGCAGGCGGCTCGGTAAGTGGGACGTGAAAGGCCCTGGCTCAACCAGGGACATGCGTCTCAGACTGCCGGGCTTGAGGACGGGAGAGGAGACGGGAATTCTCGGTGTAGCGGTGAAATGCACTGATATCGGGAAGAACACCAGTGGCGAAGGCGCGTCTCTGGCCCGTTCCTGACGCTCAGGCGCGAAAGCTGGGGGAGCAAACAGGATTAGAGACCCTGGTAGTCCCAGCTGTAAACGGTGGGCACTAGGTGTGGGAGGCATCGACCCCTTCCGTGCCGCAGCTAACGCATTAAGTGCCCCGCCTGGGGAGTACGACCGCAAGGTTGAAACTCAAAGGAATTGACGGGGGCCCGCACAAGCGGTGGAGCATGTGGTTTAATTCGATGCAACGCGAAGAACCTTACCTGGGCTTGACATGCA
>JAZDGX010000100.1:0-7190 GCA_043806645.1 Candidatus Eiseniibacteriota bacterium
GGGGACGATCCAAATGTCGCTGTTGAAATCGTCGTCCGCGCGCGCGAGGACGATACACTTGCTGTCGGGCGACCAGGAGAAGTCGATCTCGCGCGGATGGCGCAGCACCTCCCGCTGGTTCGAGCCGTCCGCGTCCATCACCATCAGCGTGCCGCGCCCGCGCACGAAGGCGATGCGCTTGCCGTCGGGTGAGTGGTGCGGCTGTGATTGTTCCTCATCGCCGCGGACGAGCGGCTCGATCTCGATGTGCACCGCGCGGGCGAGCCGCGCATCCGCCTCATCGGCCGAACGTGCGATGTAGATATCGGGATTGCCTTCGCGCTCGGAGACGAAGACGAGCGACTTCGAATCAGGGGCCCAATCGATCTGCCCGTCCCGCGCCGGGGACTGGGAGATGTTGTAGGCGAAGGGCTCCTTCTCGCTCGCCTTCATGGCGAAGACTTCGCCCCGGCAGACGAAGGCGATCTGTTTTCCGTCGGGCGAGAGCTTCATCTCCTCTGCGCCGGAGTCCACCTTCACCCACTCCAGCGGGTCGGCCTTGAGATCGTACGGGATGCGGATCTCCAAGCGCTGGGGCGCGGCGATCCGTGCGTCCCAGTCGCCGCTCTCGTGTGGCGGGAGCGCATCCGGCAAACGCACGGTGTAGACGCCGTCCTCGTATTCGAAGGCGGCCAGGCGTCCGTTGCGCGAAAGCGCCGGAAAGCGCAGCCGCCCGTGATCGAGACGCGTCACCCAGTCGCGCCGGCCAGTGCGCGTCGAGACGATCTTCAGATTGCAGACCCCCTCGTCCTCGCTCAGGTAGAGCAGGTGCTCGCCGCCCGGCAGCCATGCGGGCGCGCGGTTGACGCCGGTCTCGAACTCGGGGCGCGACCACTCGGGCGCCCCCTCTTCCCAGGCGGCCCAGAAGTCGGTCGGCTTGCGGTCCGGATCCTGCGTGACCGCGTTCAGCTCGGTCAGGTTGAGGTAGCGCGACGCCGTGCGCAGCGCGCCGACCGCTTGCATGGTCAGATTGGCAGCTGTTTGACCCGCCATCGAGACCTGCGAGAGCTTGCGCGAGGACTGCAGCCGGCCGCCGGCGTCGCCCAGCGGCTCCTCCAGTTCGGCCAGCCACAGGCGGTAGCGGGCGCTGCCCTGATAGTTGCGGCGCCACCACGGCCCACCGCCCTGCGCGAACGCAAGCGTGCGACCGTCGGGCGAGAGCGCCGCGTCATGGCCGCCGACGGGGAGGATGGTGAAGGGCAGGCCGCCCTCCAGCGACACGCAGAACATGCCGGGGTTGTCGCCGTTCAACACGAAACGCCAACTGCGGAAGAGCACCGCGCGGCTGTCGGGGGTCCAACCGGTCGGAAGGTCCTGATAGCTGTTCCACGTCAGGCGCCGCAGCTCCCCGCCGGCGACGGGCAGGACGTAGATGTCGTCATTGCCCGCGCGGTCGGAGGAGAAGGCGATCCACCGTCCATCCGGAGACCAGATGGGATAGGCCTCATAGGCCGGATTCGCCGTCAGGCGCCGCGCCTCGCCACCGGCCACGGGCACGATCCAGATATCTCCCTGATAGGAAAACGCGATCTCCCCACCGTCGGGACTTGGGGCGGGATGGCGGGGGATGCGGATCGACTCGTGCGCTTCACTCGCGTCGGCCGGGGTCTGCGCACGCGCTTCCGCCCACACCGCCGAGGCAATCAGGCCGCCGATCTCTCCGGATGATGGCCCGAAGCCTCCCACCGCCGCGACGCAGCAGATCGATATCCCCGCTAGGCCGGTCCAGATCGTGATCCTGTGCATGGCGTTCCCCTTCGTCTGATCCATCCCGCAATCGAGCGTGACGTCCACATTCTCACGCACCACTCCGCATCCGCACATCCCCCATGCGGATGCCGCCGCGAGGCTCTCGCTACCGCGCGGTTCCCGCCGGCAAGCAGTTCTCGTCACCGCGCAGTTCCCGCCGCCGAGCGGTTCTGCCGCCGCGCGCTCACCGCTCCTCCAGGCATTCCAACACCTGCGCCGCAACCAGCAGCATCTGCCCGCGGACCTCCTCACGCGCCACGGCGACCCGGTGGCGCCCATGGGCGCTGAAGCTCACCGGCACCGGCATCTGCGCCATCAGCCGCTGCACATCCGCCCGCTTCAGATCCCGTCCCATCTCGAGCATCACCCCGCCGTCCTTCAGCGTCAACGCCTCCACACCGGCCGCCGTCCCCCGGATGCGCAGGCGCCGCAACTCGAAGAGATTCTCCGCGGGCTCCGGCATTTGGCCGAAGCGATCGGAGACCTCCGCCGCAAGCTCGTCGACCTGGGCGAGCCTCGCCGCGTCCGCCAGACTCTTGTACAGGTTCATCTTCTCCGCGTCGTCGCCGATGTAGTCGCCCGGCAGATAGGCCTGCAGGTCGGTGATCACGCGCGCCGGCACGATCTCGGCCAGCGGCACGCCCTTCACCTCCTGCATCGCTTCGTTCATCAGACGCATGTAGAGATCGAAGCCGACGTTCAGGATGAAGCCGTGCTGTTCGGCGCCCAGGAGGTTGCCCGACCCGCGGATCTCCAGATCGCGCATGGCCAGCTGGAACCCGCTACCCAGGTCTTCGAACTCCTCGATCGCTTTCAGCCGCTTCATCGCCTCCTCCGTGATCACCCGCTGCGGCGGGAGCAGGAGGTAGGCGTAGGCCTTGCGCGCCGAGCGGCCCACCCGCCCCCGCAGTTGATAGAGCTGGGCCAGGCCGAAAGTGTCGGTGCGATTGACGAGGATCGTGTTCACGTTGGGCATATCGAGGCCCGATTCGATGATCATCGTCGAGACGAGCACGTCGTATTCGCGCTGCAGGAATGCGCGCATGACCTGCTCGAGCTGCGCCTCGCGCATCTGGCCGTGTCCGACGGCGACGCGCAGATGGGGCACCAGTTGGCGCACGTAGTTGGCCATGGCATCGATCGATTCCACGCGGTTGTGCACGAAGAAGCTTTGGCCGCCGCGATCGGCCTCGCGCATCAGCGCGTAGCTGATCACTTCGTCGCTGAACTCCACGATCTCGGTCTGGATCGGACGGCGGTCGCGAGGCGGCGTGTGGATCGCGCTCATGTCGCGCGCGCCCATGAGCGCCAGGTTCATCGTCCGCGGAATCGGAGTCGCGGTCATGGTGAGCACGTCGACCTGCGTGCGCAGGTGCTTCAGGCGCTCCTTGTGGGCCACGCCGAAGCGTTGTTCCTCGTCGATGATCACGAGCCCCAGATCGCGGAAGCGTACGTCCTTCTGGATCAGCCGGTGCGTGCCGACCGCGATGTCGACCTTGCCCTCGGCCAGCTCCTTGATCACCGCGGCGTTCTCTTTGGACGAGCGGAAGCGGCTCAGCATCTCGACGCGCGCGGGAAATCCGTGCAGGCGCTCGGAAATCGTGTCGAAATGCTGCTGGGCGAGCAGGGTGGTGGGCACGAGAAACGCGACCTGCTTGCCCTCCATGACCGTCTTGAAGGCCGCCCGGATCGCGACCTCGGTCTTGCCATAGCCGACATCGCCGCAGATCAGCCGGTCCATCGGGACCGGGCGCTCCATGTCGGTCTTCACCTCCTGGATCGCCTTGAGTTGATCGGCGGTTTCCTCATCGGGAAACCGCGCTTCCATTTCCGCCTGCCAGACGGTGTCGGCCGCGAAGGGGTGCCCCGGAAGCGATTTGCGGGCCGAGTACAGCCTCAGCAGCTCGGTCGCCATGTCCTTGATCGACTTCTTGACGCGCGCCTTGGTCTTGGCCCACTGGTTCGTCCCCAGGCGGCTCAGGACCGGGCGGTGGCCTTCCTCGGCCGAGTACTTCTGCACGAGGTTGAGCTGATCGACGGGAATGAAGAGCTTATCGCCGCCGGCATATTCGATCTTCATGCAGTCGGTCAGCTGTCCGTTGACCGGCAACCGCTCGATCCCGCGATAGACGCCGATGCCGTGATCGATGTGCACGACGTAATCACCGGGCCGCATCGCGAGCAGTTCCTTGAGCGAAATGCCGCGGCTGTAGCGCCGCCCCGCGCGGCGCCGGCGCAGCCGCTCGAAGATTCCGTGATCGGTCAGGATGGCGAGCTTGAGTTCGGGGATCGCGAATCCCCCGGCCAGATTTCCGACGACGAAATCCGCCGGAACGCCATCCATGAGTTCCGCAAGACGGTCGCGATGGTGCGTCGTGTCGCAAAGCACGGTGACCGAGTGTCCCTGCGCCTGCAGGCGATCGATGTAGGCGCGAACGAGTTTCAGATTGCGGCCGAAACGTTCCTGCGGCCGGGTCGTCAACGTGAAGTAGCGCGTGGCGTAGGGCAGGATGGCCGAGGTCTCGCGCTCATCCACCCCCGCAAGCCTGTCGACTTCCTCGCGCGCGACATTCTCGTCCGCTTCCCGCGGAGCGCACCCCACGCTGCGGGCCAGCAGTTTGCGCCAGGAATCGGTTCCGTGCCGCGCCGAATCGATCTCCAGCGGATCGGGGGGGCGCAGTTGCTCGCCGGCCGTCCAGCCCTTGTTGGGGGGAACATCCTCGCGCGGTCCATCGGCCTCGCCGCGGGCCCCCTTGCCGACCCCGGCGAACAGGGTCGGATGCGAGGCGAGCAGATCGGCCAGATCGCCATGCATGACGAACAGCTCATCGGGCGCGGAGAACAGGCCCGCCAGGGGGCACGTGTCGTCCGGTGACTCCGGTCCGGGGGCCGCCGCGCGGACGAGCTTGCGCGCCTCGCGCAACCCGCGCTCGAGACGCAGCGGATCCTCCGCGACCACGGCACGCGCGGGCCCGACATAGTCAAGCAGCGTGCCGCGCTCGATCTGAAAGCCCGCCATCATCCACTCGATGCCCTCAAAGCTGCCCTCGCTGCGCAGCATCATCAGGTGCTCGTGCTGCTCGCCGGCAGGCGGGATGAAGCCTCCCGCCGTGGCACGCTCCCAGTCCCGCTCGTCGACCACGACTTCCCACAGCGGCAGGATCGTGAAGGCGGAAAGCACGCCTTGCGAGCGCTGGCTGAAGACATCGAACTCGCGCAGGGAGACGATCTCGTCGTCGTCGAACTCGATGCGCACCGGATTGAGCCGCCCGAAGCTGTAGATGTCGAGGATCCCGCCGCGGCGGCTGAAGTCCCCGTATTCGGCCACCAGATTCTGCGGATGATACCCCAGACGCGCGAGGAATTCCGAAATCCTCTCGAGTTCGATGCGGTCGCCGACGCGCACCGTGCGCACGAAGCGCGCCAGGTGCCGCGGGTGGGGCAGGCGCTGAAACAAGGCCGTGGGCGTCGTCAGCACCACCCAGGGCCGGCGCTGTGCGGCGCCGTCGTCATCGGTCAGGCGGGCGAGCGTTTCGATGCGTGCTCCGCGCACCCGGGCCCGCGAGATCTGGAGGTCATAGGGATCCACGCCCGCTTCCGGAAAGTGCGCCACACGCTCGGCGCCCAGTAGGAAGATGAAATCCTCCCGGGCATCTTCGAGCGTCGTTTCATCCGCAACGAGAAAGACGACGGGCAGGCGGTCGCGACCGGCCAACCGCCGCGCGATCGCGGCCGCGATCACGGGGGAGGCCGACGCGTGCAGACCGATGAGACCCAAGTGCAGACCGGGGGTGCGGTCGGCCCCGTCGCCGGGCGCGGCCTCGAGCAGCGCCAGAATCTGCTGCACGCCCTCGGCCTGCTCGATGGCGTCGAGCAGGGCCGTCTCGACCGGAATGTCTGGCTTGACCCATTTCACGCCGCACCCGCCCGCCGCCCGACGGCAGCCGTTGCCCACCGCGAGGAAAGTCAGCGTAACGGGGGATCATCCCGTATCCCGACGCGGGAATCCAGTCTCCAGTCGGAGCGGAGATGTGCCTGCTGCGCTACGAGAGCACGCGCCCCCGCGCGATCAGGCTTTCGGCGAGCAACAGGCCGAAGGCGAGCACCAGGCAAAGACGCCAGAGTTCCCGGCCATAGCGGGTCTCGAGGATCTGGCGGCTGATCTCTCCCTCCGCAGCCAGGTGCACCGCATTCTCGCCGAAGAGCAGGTCCATCTGGTCGGCCCTCATCACCCGCAGGTCCGACTCGCGCACGTCCACATTGACCGCGACGGGCTCGCCGTCCGGTCCGCTCGGCGCCGACGCGGAGTTCAGGTGATAGAATCCGGGCTCGGGCACGGGTTCGGAAAGCAGCAGCGGGCCCCGATCGGTCTGGACGACACTGACGGGCAGGTCGGTCCCGTCCGGCCCCTGGCAGCGGAAGGCGACGGCGAACGAACTACGCGGCACGGGCCAGCTCAACGCGTCCCCTACCACGGGCTGCTGTTGCCCCGCCCGCCCCCCCAGGATCAACTGCAACATCGCGCGATGAAGAAACGGCAGGAACGATGCGCTCGTCGGAAAATCGCTCCACTCGATGTCGAGGGCGGACGCGAAGAGCAGCAGCCCGGGCTCCTCGATCAGCGCGGGCCGCCCGCCGGAAAACTCGGCCAGGATGCGCGAACGATCTCCGGGCCGCAGCTGGACGATCGTACGAAAGTGCGCGCTGGTGAGGGCCCCCCCGGGGGCGATCGGGAAACCGGCGAACAAGGCATGTCCGACGACCGCCGGACGCAAGGCGAACTGGCCCGTGCCGTCCCGCTGCGTCTCGATGTTTTCCAGCCGGGCGCTGCAGAGCCGCGGCAGGATGTGCTCGTTGTACATGCGCGTGTCGACGCGGTCGCCGAGCGCGATCAGCAGACCGCCCCCACTCTGCTGGAAGATCTCCAGCCGTTCGACGGCGGTCGCGCTCAAGCGACCGACATTGAGCAGCACCACGGCATCCGCGTCGATCTCGCCCCGCAGGCCGAGATCGGCCTCGGCGACCATCTCGATCTCGAAAAGCCGCGCCTCGCCGGCGGAACCGGCAGCGGCCCCCGCTCCCTCCCCCAGCAGCGCGCCGCCCGCCCAGGGATCGAGCGCGAGGACAACGAAGCGGGCCTCATCGCGGATCGCAGCATCGGCTGGGATATCACCGGTCACCAGGAGCACCCGGAAGCGGCTGGTCGCGGTCGTCACGACGAAGCGCACGTCGTCGCGCTCCAGCAGATCGGGCGTGGCGCGCACGGTCAGCAGGCCCTGCTCCGGCTCGGAGGCCAGCGCAATCACGGTTTGGGCCGCGGAGCCGGCTTCAAGATCGACCACCCCTTCACCCAGCAGCGCCCCCGTCTCGCCGCCCCCCAGCGCCTGGATCGTCACATCGCC
>JAZDGX010000101.1:0-18027 GCA_043806645.1 Candidatus Eiseniibacteriota bacterium
TTCACTTCCGCCGGCCGGCGGTCGAAAAGGACGGAGAGGCATTCGTCTCAGGGAAGATCCGACCGCAGGGAGGCCGGGTGGCAGATTCGGTCGACATTCATTCCCCCGATCCGGCGGGATCGGGTGCCGCCGTGTCCGCCGCGGCAACCGGCCTGACGCAGGCCGTCGCGGGCGAATTCATCCGCATTCCCCTGCCCACCCTGCGCCTTGACACCTACACCGATTTTGATCTCTACCTGCGCCTGCGCAACACCAACGAATATGTCCTCTATCGCAATGCGAATCTGATCTTCACGGAGCGGCACCGGGACAGGCTGCATCAGAACTCCGTGACCGATGTCTTCATCCGCGCTTCCGAGCGGGGGCACTACGTCCGTTATCTCGAGAGCCGGCTGGACGAAATCATTGCCGACCAGAACCTCACCCCGGTCGAGACCTCGCGCATCGTCTACGAATGCAGTACGCAACTGGTCAACGAGGTCATCTCGCAACCCTGGCTCGGCGAGAACATCAAACGCGCCCGCGGGCTGATCTGCGGCACGGTGGATCACCTGCTGCGCGGCGCCGGACAACTGCATGCGATGATCAGCATCATGTCATCCGACTATCGCACCTACACTCACTGCGTGAATGTCTGCGTCTTCGGCGTCGCGCTGGGGCAGCGCATCGGCTTCTCCGTGCGCGAGCTTCACGAGCTCGGCGTCGGGCTCCTGTTCCACGACGTGGGCAAGGCCGAGATCGATTCCCGCATCCTGAACAAGCCCGGTCCGCTCGACGCGGATGAGTGGGTGATCATGAAGACGCATCCCGAGCGGGGCGTCGCCATCCTCCAGGGCAGCGAGTACGCCTCGCCCAACGCGCTGTGCGCGATCGGCCAGCATCACGAGAAGTGCTCCGGCCAAGGCTACCCCCGTGGCCTGCGCTCCCAAGAGATTCATCTGTTCGCGAAGATCGCCAGCCTGGCCGACGTCTTCGACGCGCTCACCACCAACCGTCCCTACCGCCTGGCAATGGACTCCTTCCCCGCGTTGCGCCTCATGCAGGAGGAAATGCGCGAGGACTTCAATCCCATGCTCTTCCAGGAGTTGATCCAGTTGCTGGGCAGCCGTGACGATCCGGCGCAGGTTCCCGACGAACGACCGGGCGACCTCTCCCAGATGTCGTCGGCGGCTTGAGCGGACAGGAGACGGCAGCATGACCAAGCGAACCCGGGACTTGGTAAAGAGGTCTGACGAAACGCCCGCAGCCGCGGCGGGCGGAGCCCCCGCGAAGGGCGCACTCGCACAGGCCGCGCCGGGGCAGGAAACACCTGCGAGCAACGCACCCCCGACCGAGTACTTTCCTATCCCGCTCGCCAACCTGCACGCCGAGGAGCATGCCGGAATACGCTTCTACGTGCGCCTGGCCGACGGTCAGCATTACCTCCCCTATGGGGACAGTGATCTCGCCCTGACCTCCCGGCACAAGGAGGAACTCGAGCAGCGCGGCATCCGCTACGTGTACATCACGGCGGAGGACAAGGACGCGTTCCTCGGGGGGCTCGAGGAGCATCTCGGCGACATCGTCACCGATGCCGCGATGGATCCGCTCGAGAAGGCCCGGATCCTCTACGATTGCATGGCCCAGCGAAGCGCGCAGGCCCTCGAGAATCCGCGCGCGCAGGAGAGCGTGGCGCGCGTCCCGGCCCTCTTCGAGCCGGTGGTCGACTATCTGGCCGGCGGCCCCGTCCGGCTGGCGCATCTGAGCACCTGCATGTCATTCAACTACCGGACGCACACCCACTCGACCAACGTCTGCCTGCTGGGGCTGGCGCTGGGCCTGCGCCTGGGGTTGAGCAGCGAGGAGCTGATCCACCTTGGAACGGGACTGCTGCTCCACGACGTCGGCAAGGCCGAGATCGATCGGGCCATCCTCGGCAAGCTGGAGCCCTTGAGCGAGGAAGAGTGGCAGATCGTGCGCACGCATCCCACCCGCGGGGTGCAGTACCTGGAAGAGGCGGGACTCACCGACGCCCCGGTGTTGCAGGTCGTGGGCCACCATCACGAGCGCTGCACCGGAAAGGGCTATCCCGACGGGCTTGCGGAGAGGCAGATCCACCTGTTCGCGAAGATCGCCGGATTGGTGGACGTTTTCGATGCCCTGACGACCGAGCGTGTCTTTCGGCGAGCCCTCGGGTCTTTTCCCGCCGTGAAGACCATGCAGAACCAGATGCGAGCCGACTTCAGCCCTCTGCTGTTCCGGGAGTTGGTCCTGCTCCTCGGAAGCAGCCACATGAACGAGGTGCTCTCCGCCCGCAGCGCCGACGAACTCGCCCAGGGCCGCGCGCACGCGCTCGAGACATCCATGGTCCGCCCGGATACCCGCGCCGCTGCCTGAGTACGCCGCTGCCCCTCTCGAACCCACCGCTTCCCACCCGCGGGAGGATGACGGTTGCGGTTGCGGCTCGGCATCCGTCTGTGTAGCATTCTTGGATTCGATCCACGCGCGCCGGGGCTTCCGGCGTCGGGCGGCTCCGCGGGCCGGGTGCTTTGCAGGACCGGACGCTCCGCGGGACCGGGTGCTCCGCAGGACCGACGAGGTCCGTGGCGTGGATGATTCCATGAATGATGGCGCCGAAGGGAAGGACACCGATGGCCGAACCATTGCGGATCACGGACACGGTCCTGCGAGACGCGCATCAGTCGCTGCTCGCCACGCGGATGCGGACGGCCGACATGCTGCCGATTGCTGAGGAGCTGGACCAGGTCGGGTTCCACTCGCTCGAGGTCTGGGGGGGCGCGACTTTCGACTCGGCGATGCGCTTCCTGGGCGAGGACCCCTGGGAGCGACTGCGCACCCTGCGCGCCGCCCTCCCCCACACGCCGCTGCAGATGCTCCTGCGCGGCCAGAACCTGGTCGGCTACCGGCACTATCCGGACGACGTCGTCGAGGCGTTCGTCCTGCGCGCCGCCGACAACGGGATCGACATCTTCCGCATCTTCGACGCGCTGAACGATACGCGCAACATGAGCAAGGCCATGGCGGTCGCGAAGCGCGCGGGCAAACACGTCCAGGCAACCCTCTCGTACACCCTGTCGCCCGTGCACAACAACGACAAGTTCGTCGAGTTGGCCGCGGAACTGGCCGCCATGGGGGCCGATTCGATCTGCATCAAGGACATGGCGGGCCTGCTCGCCCCCACTCCCGCCTACGAGTTGGTTTCGGCGTTGAAGAAGCGTCTCGACCTGCCGATCCAGCTTCATACGCACTACACGAGCGGCATGGCCAGCATGGTGCTTCTGCGAGCCGCGGATGCCGGTGTCGATGTGGTCGACACGGCGATCTCCTCGATGGCGCTGCTCACTTCGCAGGCCCCGACCGAATCGCTGGTCAGTGCGCTCGCGGGCACCCCGCGCGACACCGGGCTCGATCTCGCGCGACTCGCCCGGATCGCACGGTACTTCGCCGACATCCGCCGGCGCTATCTGCGCTTCGAAAGCGGAATGGCCGGGGTGGACGTCAACGTGCTCGAATTCCAGGTGCCGGGGGGCATGCTGTCGAATCTCGTCTCGCAGTTGCGCGAGCAGGGGAAAGAGGACAAGTACCTGGATGTGCTTGCGGAAATCCCCCGCGTCCGCCGCGAGATGGGCTATCCGCCGCTCGTCACTCCCTCGAGTCAGATCGTCGGCACGCAGGCGACGCTCAATGTCGTCCTGGGCGAGCGCTACAAGGTCGTGCCCGAGGAAGTGAAGAACTACTTCCGTGGTTACTACGGGCGGCCCCCCGCGCCCATGGATCCCGAGATTCGCAAGAAGGTGATCGGCAGGGAAACGCCCATCGAGGGGCGGCCGGCCGACCTGCTGGAACCCGCGCTGGAGACGGCGCGCCGGGAAATCGGGGAGCTGGCGCGCTCCGAGGAGGACGTGCTCTCCTACGCCCTCTTCCCGCAGGTGGCCCGGCCGTTTCTGGCGCAGATCCGCGCCGGGATCGATCGGCACGAACTCGTCGCCGCGGGTGTCGCGGCCAAGCTGCTGCAGACGCGCGCCGCGCGAAGCGTCCCCGTTTCGAGCAACGGCCGGGGGAATGCGTGGAAGGCGGCCGGGCGCGCGACCCCGGCGGGTGTGGGCTGGGGGATCTGAGAGCCTCCGCGGTGGCGGGCACGGGCTGCCTCGGCCGGGCCCCGGCGGCCCCGCGGACAAGGGGCAGGCAACGGGAGCAACCATGGGCAAGAGCTTCACCCTCTATCTCGACGGCGTCGCCTATACGATCGAACAGCAGGGCAAGGCCGTGCTGGTCAACGGCAAGCGTTTCGATCCGGAGATATCCGGCGCAGCGGTCGTGTTGGGCGACAGCAAGTTGAACATCGAGATCGGTGAGGGCCAGGTCTTCATCGACGGCATCGCGCACCTGCTGGCGACCGATGGTCTTGACGAGTGCCCTTCCGGCGAACTCGCCGCGGTCGCCAGCGTGGGGGCGGGGGACGGAGCGCTCGCGGCGATCATGCCGGGCCTCATCATCAAGGTGCCCGTCTCGGTCGGCGACGCTGTCGCCGCGGGCGATGTGATCGTCGTCCTCGAGGCGATGAAGATGGAGAACGAGATTTGTTCGCCCATCGATGGCGTGGTCAAGGAGATCCGGGTCAAGCCGGGCGATATCGTCGAGCAGAATCAGAAGCTGGCCCTGATCGAGTGAACCGCGTTGGGAACCGGGACTTCGGGCGGCGGGTTGCTTCAGATCCGGGCGCTTCTTGGATTCCTTGCTGACCGGGCACGTTGGAGAGGATCGTTGGCACCATGAAACTGCGCAAAGGGCAACATCAATCGATGCAACCGGTTACCAGCCCTGCCCCATCCCGGGTAGCCCGCGGGCGGCGGTCGCCGCGAACGAGCGTGATCCTGAGGGCCGGGCTTGTCGCGGTCTGCGTCGCGGGACTGCCGTTGCTCGCCCCGCGCTCCGGCGCACCCCAGGCGGCGGATCCCTCCGGTGAATCTCCCTGGATCGAGAATTTCGAATTGATCGTTCGCCTCGCCGATGCAACCGCAGCCTCCGACGGGAAAGCGCCCGGCCTCGCGCAGACCGGCGGCGCGCAGGCCGCGGGCCAGTCCACCGGGGCAAGCGCCGTGCAAGAAGAGGCGGCGGGCGAACCGGTCGGAGAGGTCTTCGACAGCAGTGATTATCAGTCCATGCTGCTGCTGCCCCCGATCGGCGACCAGGCCTACATTCTCGATCTCGCCTCCTTGAAGGCGCGGGCCTATCCGCGCAGCGCCGTCGTCACCGCGGACGGAAGCGTGCGCATGCCGTCCGCCGATCAGGGTCGTGAGGCGGGCGTCGCCAGCACCGATGAAGAAGGCCGGATCCGTCTCGCTCACCTCGGAAAATCGATTCTCGTCGAGCCCGCCCCGCCCTTGGTCGGCACGCTCTCACGATCGGAACTGGAGGCGCGCCAGCCGGTGTATGCGCGGCATGCGCACTCCTATCATCCCGATCCCGGCATGGTGACGATTCTCGCGGCAAACCGGCATCCGGTCGAGATCCTCGCCTTCTTCGGGTCGTGGTGCCGTACATGCAAGAACCTGCTTCCCGCGCTCATCGCCACCCTGGATGCGGCCGACAATCCCGCCTTTCATCTCGTCCTCATCGGTCTGGATGAGAACATGCAAGAGCCGGCCGAGCTGATCGCGACTCACGGGTTGAGCGCCACGCCCTCCTTCATCTTTCTCACCGACGGCTACGAGCTGGGGCGCATCGAGGACCAGCCGCGCAAGACGATCGAGGCCGACTTCGTCGAGATCCTTCTCGAACTGGATGGCGGCGGGCAATGACGGCGGCGCACCCGGTCGCGGGGATTCCGGGTCCGGCGGCGCCGCCGCGTTGGCGCATCGTGCTCGCGTACCTGCTCGCGCTTTACCCCGCCGGCGTGCTCCTCTTCGCCGCGTTCTTCAAGGCCGGGGATCCGGTGCTCTTCGCAGAGCAGATCACGGCCCATCGCGTCACGCCGGACGCCTGGTCCACCTGGCTTGCCTTCTTCTTCATCGCGGTCGAGTTCATCCTGGGCGCGGCGTTGATCGCCTTCGTCTGGCCGCGGCTTACCTTCGCCTTCACGATCCTCCTCATGCTGGGCTTCATCGGCGTAACGGCCTGGGCCTGGATGCACCACAACATCAGCGACTGCGGCTGCTTCGGGCGCATGATCGATCGGGGGCCGCGCGCGGTGATCATCGAGGACGCCTTCGTCATCGCGGCCGCGCTGCTGGGAATGTGGCTCGCGCGGGGAGCGCGCACGACGATCCGCCGCCAGCGGCTCTTTGCCGGACTCCTGGTGCCGGCCATCCTTCTGATCGCGTTCGGGACGACGTTGCCGATCGACGGCCTGGTGGTCGGAGTCCGGCGCGGGACGGATCTTTCGGATCTCGCCCTGCAGGGCGCTCCCGTGTCGATCGAGGATGGCAGCGTGCTGCTCGCCGTGATCGGGGACGATTGCCCCGCCTGCGTCGACGGTCTTCCGCGGTTGAAGGAGCTCGCCGCGCAGGGCGCCCCGCCGCAGTTGGTCGGCGTCTTCTCCGGCGAACCCGCCGCCGCGCTCGCGTGGCGACTCAAACACCGGCCGAACTTCGCGCTCGCCGCCGGATCCGAACGCGTCATGCGCCAATACTACCGGCGCCTGCCGGCGGTATTCCTGCTCGAGCAGGGCATCGTGCGCAAGACGTGGTGGGGGCGCTTCCCTTCGGGAGACGAGGCGCGTCGGGCCCTGTCCGGCTAACGCCTTCCCTTATTGTCCGTTACGGCGCATCGTCCGGCCCGGCCCCTGATCCGTCTCCCCCATGTCCGGCCCGCCCGGCCTCACGCCATCCCGCCGCTCTCGCCCTACACTTGGGGCACAGGTTTCCCACGTCACGTCGGGCCAGCCTACCGGGAGGTCGCCATGACGCGCGAACGTGTCGGTCAGTTGTTGGAAGAAGCCGTCTATCGTGTGGTCCGCCGCAACCCGCCGCTCCCGAGCCTGAACGAATTCCTCGATCTCCCCCTGCGCGGATTGCTCCCCGAATCCTCTCCGCGCGACTGGCCGGAGTTTTGGAAGGAGACGTTGACGGCGACGATCGACGAAACCTTCCGGCGGGAGGGATATTTCATCGACGGGCTCAGCGCCAAGATCTTCCTGCGCTGGAACCGGAAGATGCGTTCGGTTCGCGATTGGATGGCGGAGCGATTGATGCCGCTGCATCGGGATGAAGCGCCGCGGGCACCTTCGTCGCCGGGGATGATCCTGTTGGCGCTCCTCACCGCGCTTTCCTGCCCCCTCGCCGCATGGGCCGCGGCGAACCTCGCCGGCACCACGGCGGTCCTCGAACCCACGCCTCTCGAGCGCCCCGCATCGGGCGAGTTCGCGCACGACATCCGCCTGGCGTACAAGTCCGACCAGGGCCGCGCCGTCGAGGTGCCCATCGCGAGCGCCTGCGATACGGCGTACTACGCTCTACGGTGCGACTCGCTCCCCGATCGACCCGTGCCGATCGCCGGCATCGTCTGGCGCGGCGTGGCCCGACGCGAGGGGCATACGACCGGCGCGGTGCTCTACGGACGGTTCGCCGCCGGCTGCCGCTGCACGCTGACGATCTCGCTGCCCGGCTTTCCGGTCGCGCGGATCCCCGTGTCGCCCGCCGAGGACGATCTGTCGGGGCCGGGCAAGGGACTGGTGCGCTTCGTGCGCTTCATCGATCGACATGTCTCGGGAACGCTGGATCTGCGCACGCTCGAGGAAGAGCCGAACCGTGTCGGCGTCGACCTGCAGGCGCTGGTCGACTTCCCGGTGTGGCGCCGGCGCCTGCTCGCCGATGCCGTGCACTGCCAGTTCGAGATCGACGGATTGCTCGCCTTCGACCGGGAAGCGAAACGCGCGCACAACGCCCTGAAGACCGGGTTCTGCTTGACCTGGCTCAAGCACTACACCCCACGGCCCGCCTGGCTGGGGCGGCACGTCCATGCGCTCGGCGTGCAGCTTGCACCGATCGGCTTCGAAAGCGATCAGAACTTCGATGTCGTCGACTATACCGTCGGACCCGCCCTGACCTTTTCGCTGCCCATGGTCGACCCCCTGCTCCTTGCCTGGCACCGCCTGATCGAGATGCCGCGCGGCTTCCTCCCTCCCACCGTGCGCATCGGCTACACCTACTTGCATCGCATCCGCCACGAGGAAGCACCCCGGCTCGACGATCGACGGCGCGTGGATGCGGAGGTGGTGGCGCTGGCGCCCTTGCTGCGACCGCTCGACCTGGAGGCGCGCTATCGGATCTACTATGATCTGGACACGCGCGAGGAGGATGCGCTGATCGAGCTCTCCTGGAAATGGTACGTGACCGACGACACGCGGACGGCGGTCCTGCTCAAACTCGTGCACGGCGCGCTGCCGCCCGCATTCCGGGAGGCGGATCTGGTCGGGGTCGGGTTCGCGCTCGGGCTGTGACCGCGAAGGAGTTGCGCATGACGCAGAGCGAATTCATCACCTTGTTACATGGCCTGGCCGCGGCCTGGTCGCGACGCGACTATGCCGCGGCAGCCGGGGTTTTTGCCGAAGACGTGCGCTATGCCGATCCCACGCGCTACGCGTGGGAAGGTCGGGCCGCGCTCCGGGCCTTCTTCGAGGCCGACGAGGGCTTCGAGCAGGAGACCGTACTGCACACGATCCTGTTCGACGAGCAGCGGCAGGTCGGTGCGGCGGAGTACACCTACCGCGGAACGCATACCTACCACGGCGTGGCCCTGATCCGTCTCGAGGCCGGAAAGATCGCCCAGTGGCGGGAATACCAGCACATCGATCCACGCCCGTGGATCGAGTTCGTCGGGAAGACGGCCTTCTGATCCGCACTGGCATCCGCCAACGGATGTAGCGCCGTGCTTCATGCTGGAATGAGTTCGCCCTTCGTACACCAGAGGAATCAGTTCGCCGACTGGATCAATGCCTGCTTGAGGTCTCCAATCAGCCAGAAGCGCTTGAGCCGGAAGCTCAGAAGGCTATCGCCAGAATCCGAGACTCCTACGCGCGCTGTCTGCAGAATACAGTCTTCATCGGCCGCGGTACGAAGGTACCCCGCTGGTATCGGGACATGATCTACCTCAATCTCCCGGACTGCGGGGCAGGACGCGCGGTCCTTGCGGTCGGGAGTGATTCTGTGCGCCTTGAAACCTATGCGACACATGAGAGATTCGGACGACGCGGCGAACCATCGACTGCAGCGGACGGCTGACGCCGCCGGTGAGAGGTTGACGCGGGACCGCCCGCCTGAACATTGGTCGAAGCGGATATGGTAGACTCGGCGCGTCGAGGCGACACCAAGACCCATGGGAGGGGACGGGCAACCACTGGAACTCCCCAAGCTGCCCGCCCCGACGCAGTCCTGGCTGGAAAGGCGGGTGCTCCGTCATTGGACGAGACCTGGTGAAATGAGGGGCCCATGAAACGCCTGCGGATCTACGTTGATACATCCAGACTCTTCAACGGAATCAATCTGCAGCTTGGATACAAACCACTGACGATCTACTCTCCTCGCGAGGTAGCCACACATGGGCAAGAAGACTGATATCGACGCCATTGCGGTCATCCGGCACATTCGAGATCGGCAAGCCGAACTCCTCCGCGACAAGTCAGACGAGGAGATCATCGAGTTCTTTCGCAAGGCCGGAGAGGCATTCAGGAAGCGGCCACGGACCAAGAACCAAACCCCGGCGAACAAGCGCATGCAGGCGTCGACTCACAAGGCTCGCCGCGCCTGATGCGCAGCATTACCCTGGTCCTCCTAACCGCCCGGGGAGATCGACATGCCGCGCTCGCCACTGACGTTGCTGGTCTGGCTGGGGTCCTTGCTGGCCCTGGTGGCCCTTCCACTCGAGTTCCAGGCACCCTCGGCCCCGCAATCAATTCGGGCGCGGTCGGAACTTGCCGGTCGCTACGGCCTCGGGCCGCGCGCGGCGAATGCGTCCTCGCTCTTCGATGACAGCCACGCCACGGCGGCCGCTTCCCCGCTCTTCGACGAGCACCGCGCCATGACGATCATCCACCGCCTGGCCGACGGCGATCTCGCCGGACGCAAGAGCGGCCTTGCGAGCGGCGCCCGCACCGAGGAGTACGTCGCCGCCCAGTTCCGCGCCGCGGGGCTGGAGCCCGCGGGGGAAAGCGGGTCGTACTTTCAGACGATCCCGATGCTCGCCACCGAGGAACACGGGGCGCGAATGGAGCTTCTCGACAGTCCCTACGGCCCCCTGTCGATGATCTATGGCGTCGATTTCGCGCTCGTCACCAACTCCGGTTCGGCCGATTTGACGGCGGAGGTCGTCGCCGTCGGCCACGGCCTATGCGACGAGACCCGCGCGTGGGACGACTACGGCGAGATCGATGTGCAGGGCAAGATCGTCCTCATCGTCCGAGGAGCTCCCGACAACGGGTACGACTGGGACCAGGAGACCTCCCGCGACTCGACGTTGCACGAGGCGGTGCGCCGCGGCGCGGCCGGGGTGCTCTACCTGCAGGAGGAGCGCCCGGTACACGGAGGCGCGGTGCACGCGGGCTCGTACTTTCCCGAGATTCCGGTCGCCTACATCGGCCATCGCGCCGCCGACTTGCTCTTTCTGCATAGCGGGAAGGAGCGCGCCACATACGAACGCGAGATCTCGTCGGCCTCCGCCCCGCGCGCGACCGGGCGGCGCATGCACCTCGACATCGATGTCGAATTTCTCGGCGGAGCATTTGCACGCAATGTGGTCGGCGCAATCGGCGGCTCGGATCCCGCTCTGCGCGATGAGATCATCGTCATCGGCGGGCACATGGATCATCTGGGCGCCGACGCCCGCGGGCTGGTCTTTCCCGGCGCCAACGACAACGCCTCCGGATCGGCCGTGGTGATGGAGTTGGCCCGCGCCTTCGCCGCGAGTCCGCTGCCGCCGCGGCGCACGATCGTCTTCACGACCTTCGCGGGTGAGGAGCAGGGCCTGGTGGGTTCAGAGGCATTCGTCGAGCATCCGCCCATCGATCTCGCTCGCGCGGTCGCGATGATCAACTTCGACATGGCCGGGCATGGCGACGGCACGGTCGGAATCGGCGGAGGCGAGTTCTACCCGCAAATCATGCACGCCTTCCAGGCAACGCTCGATTCGACGGCCGCCAAGAACCTGATCGTCGCACGCGCGTGGGGCGGAGAGGGCAGCGATCACGCGCCGTTTCGCAGGGCAGGGATTGCGACCTGCAATATCTGGAGCGAGGGGGATCACCATTTCTATCACACCATCGAGGACGAGGCGGCGTGGATCGACTCGACGGTCGTGGGAAACGTGGGCCGGATGGCCGAACGGTGGATTCGAATGCTGGCGGACTGGCCGGCGCCGCTGGCGGAGGAACATCGGAGCGGGCGGACGTTGTTGGCTGGGGCATACCAGGTGGACTTCGACGGTCTGCCGGCGGGGCGAGCGCCTGAGGGCGTGAGCGGCGCAGTGCGCTGGTTCGATCCCGGGCAGTTCGCATCGGAGGAGTTCCTGGATACGGTGGGACGCTTGAGGTCGGGCGGGTCGGATGGGGACAGTGTCCGGTTGATCGACGGACTCTCCGAAGTGCGGGGCGCGGCGCGGGATTGGAAGCAGGCGCAGATGCTGGGAATGGAACAGCGCACCGCGCGCATTCCCGAGGTGCGCCTGGGACTGCTACAGGATTTGCACGTGAGCATGATCCGCTGGCCGGAATCGACGCCGCCGGATGAAGCGCGGGAGTATCTGGCCGCGCTTTGCCGGGAAGGGGTCGTGTCCCTGATCGCTCCGGACACGGCCTGGGTTTCACTCCTCCCGTCGGGGGGAAAGGCCCTGGTGCGTGTGTTCGCCAACCGGGGCGAGGACATCGCAAGCCCCGATCGCTATCCCCGGGAGCGGTTCTACTTCATCGTTTCCCTGGATGGCCCGATGGCGGCGGCGGACCTCGCCGCCATCCTCGCCCGCTGCGGCTGGGATCGCGTACACCTGGATCTGGTCCCCTGGCTGGTGCGAGCAGGGCAAGCGCCGGTCCAAGCGTTCTTGGAGGAATTGCAGGCTGCGGGGCCGATCGAGAACCGGCACCTGCGCGCGATGCTGGGACAGAATCTGGAACACATGCAATGAACCGGAGCGAGATCCGGGCCGCCAATGAACCCGCGCGAGATCCGGGCCGCTAATGAATCCGAGCGAGATCCGGGCCGCTGCCGCACGACGCGCTCGTCTCCTCGCGGCGCTTCCTCAGAACTGCCTGGTCTGTCAAAGCACCCAGATCAGCCATGCCGCCGCCGCCCCCACGGTCACCAGGGTCAGGGGAATCCCGAGCCGGCAGTAGGCCCGTAGGTCGAGCCGCACTCCGTAGGCCGCCGCCGATTCGGCGACGATCAGATTCGCGATGCTGCCGACCAGGGTCAGATTGCCTGCCAGCGTGCTGACGAGCGCCAGCAGGTACCACAGCTGTTGATCGGCCATCGGAATCACCGGCTTCAAGAGCAGCACGGCGGGCACATTGCTGACCAGATTGCTCAGGACCAACGTGACGGTGGCCAGCGTCACCGGCTGCCGGAGATCCAGCCCTCGTCCGGCGACTTCTGCCAGCGCTCTGTCGGCCAACCCCTGCTGCTGCATGGCGCCGTTGATCACGAACAGCCCCAGAAAGAGCAGAATGAGGTTCCAGTCGACCAGCCGGTAGAGGCGCGCCGCCTTTGCCCGGCGCGAGCAGAGCAGGATCCCCGCGCCGACCAGTGCCGCAATGGCCCGTCCCTCCCCGCGCGCGAACAGAAAGACCCCCACCAGCCCGGCGAGCAGCACGAGCGACTTGGCGATCAGGTAGTCATCGCGCTCAGGCGGCCGGGTCTCGAGGGTCAGACTGGTCGGAACGAGGGTGTCCCCATCCCGGAAGTGCATCTTCGCTCCTCCGGTGGATGCCGGCGCATGGAGTTCCTTGCGGAAGAGAAGCACCACGCCGACCCAACAGAGCCCCAGTCCGAACACAACGACCGGCAGCATGATCAGCGTGAAGTGCCCGAAGGAGAGATCGGCCACGGCGCCGATGTACATGTTCTGGGGATTGCCGATGATCGTGGCCGCGGATCCGATGTTGCTGCTCATCGCCAGCGCGAGCAGATAGGGCAAGGGATTGCGTCCGGCGGCGAGCAGTGTCGAGCAAAGCAACGGCGTCAGCGCCAGGCACACGATGTCGTTCGCCAGCAGGGACGAGAGAAGCCCGCTCGTGACGATCAACCCGGCCAGCAGAGTTCGCGGACGTTGGGTCAGCCGCGTCAGAAGCTGTCCGGTTACCCCATAGAAACCGGCCACACGCAACTGCGCCGAGAAGATCATGAGCGCGAAGAGCAGGAGCATCGTCTCGTGATCGACCAGTGCCGCGGCCTGGGAGATCGACACGCCGTGGACCAGCAACATGCCGATCGCACCCAGGATGGCGACCCCGGTGCGATCGAGCACCAGTCCGGGAAAGCGACCGAGGGCGATGCCGATATAGCTGAGGGCGAAAATCCCCCACATCAAGGCGTGTTGGGTGTAGGCAGACAAGACCATCCCGACCTCGATTCGTCGACCGTCTCGATTCAGCAGACCCCGGCGCACGACAGCCCGGCGGGCTCATGTCGGGGCATACTACTCCCCCCGCGCCTGGGAAATCGACGCGCGATCATCCGGGTCCACCGCTACTACAGGCTACCGCCCGATCATTGCCCGCGCCGCGCGGCCGCCCTATCATGAGCGGCCGGATCGCGCCCGTCCCGGCGGTCACAATCCGGGCGAGCGGCGGGCTCCGGCACTGCACAGAGGGAGACTCCAATGATGGATTCAAAGGCGGCCTGGTCCAGATCATCGTGGCCTTGGTCCGTCGACCTGCTGCTGCTTGTCTTTCTGCTCGCCGCCGTCCCGCAGCGGGGCCGAGCGGCGGATCCGGTGGTCCCGGCGGATCCGGCGGTCCCGGCCGATCGGACGTCCACGGACCAGCGTCCGGATCCAGCGGCCTCTCCGATTCTTCTGCGCGGAGTTCAGCTCTTCGATGTCCATGGCGGAGCGATGAGCGGCCCCCAGGACATTCTCATCACGGATGGGATCATCCGCGAGGTCCGTCCGTCCCTTCCGGAGCGCGATGCGCTTGAACGCGAAGCGGGCGGCGGGCAGCCGCAGCCGCTGCGGCCGGAGCGAAGCACCCTCGCGTGCGATACGATCGAGTGCACGGGCAAGTACGCCATCCCCGGTCTCTGGGATTGCCACGTTCATCTCAGTCACTTGACGCTCGAGAGCGAGGACAGTCTGCGCAGCGCCCTGGCCGGCTTCGTGCAACGCGGCGTGATGCAGGTGCGCGATGTGGGAGGCCCGATCGACCGGTTGAGTGCCTTGAGCCGCCGGATCGCAGAGGGGGAACTGCTCGGGCCGGAGATCTTCTATGCCGGGCCCATGCTGGAAAGCACCCCGCTCACGTGGGAGAACATCAATCAAGAGCTCCCCGGATTCACCGTGGCCATCGATAGCGAGGCCGATGTGGACAGCCTCCTGCCCGCCCTCGCGGCACAGGGCGCGTGCATCATCAAGACCTTCAACCGCATCGACAAACCCCTCTACCGGCATGTCGTGGAGGTCGCCCGGCGGTGTTCCCTGAAGATCGTCCACGATGCGGGCATGCCCCTGTTCCACTGGATGCCCATGGACGAGGCGCTCGAACTGGGCGTGACCAGCTTCGAGCATGCCAAATCCCCCTGGCCGATCGTGCTGGTCGACGACTTGAGAGAAAAGCACGACGCGATCACCGGTCCCCAGGGCAATCCGCCCGGCCAGATGATGTGCATGTCCGCGGCTGTCGAGCAGGGATTGGGCGCCATCTCGGACGAGCGCCTGCTCGATCTGGGCCGCCTGATGGTCGAACATGAGGCCTTTTTGTGCCCGACGCTGTACGTCTTCCAGGAAATGTCCGACGCGGCGGATTCCACGAAGACTGAAGCGCAGCAGGCAATGATGAAGAAGGTGTTGGCGGCGATGAACACCCTCAGCAACCACTTCGTCCGCGAGCTATCCGCCTGTGGTGTCAGGATGCTCGTCGGCCAGGACGGCTGCGACCCGCAGGCGACCCTCGCGGAAATGGAACTGATGGAACAATGCGGTGTCTCCGCGGCAGAGGTGCTCCGCGGAGCGACGATCTATCCCGCGGAGTGGCTGGAGATCACGGATCGCCTGGGCTCCATCTCCCCGGGGAGGATCGCGAACATCGTGATTCTAAATGCCGATCCCTTGGCGGATATCACCCATGCGGGGGACATCCACCTCGTGCTTCATCAGGGCGAGCTTGTGGATCGGTAGCCGGCGAGGGTCGTGGCGTCGCGGGGTCGCGGCGGCGCCGCGTCTCGCTCGCCGCCCTCAGGAATCCTGCCGTCCCTCGCGGCGCCCCTGGCGCTGCGCCGTCGCTTCATCGATCCGCTCCAGCCAGCCGCTGCACGCGCCCCGGCGATCATCGAAACGCGGCGCGTAGGGCTTGATGTCGAGCAAGGGCGTGCCGTCCAGCACGTCGATGTCTTCCACATGCAGGACCCGCCCCTCGATCCGCTGCAGCCGCACCAGGCTGATCCCGATCGGATTGGGACGCGCGGGCGCGCGCGTGGCGAATACGCCGCGCTCCTGATCGTCCAGGAAGGGCCGCGCGAGCAGCCGCGCGGGGGCGGCGCGGTGGAAGTGGTAGATCAGGAACAGGTGCGAGAAGCCGTCGAGATCGCGCAAACCCTCCGCGTAGTCGGCCTCGAGTTCCACCCGGCCGGGGATTCCCACCGCGAACACCGGTTGGATGGGGGTCGCCGCGCCGTCCACGTGGGGGCTGCGAATCACCCCTATCGGGCGGTAGACGATGGAATCCATAGCCCCTCCGCAGGAAGAGCGGGCTCTTCCCGCGCGCGAAGAGCCCGGCCGCGGGAAACGCTAGAGACGCAGCACCAGATAGGCCACCGCGGTCAGTGATGTGTCGATGTCGTAGGAACGGCTCCAGTTCTCGTCGCGCGCAAATGAACCGTCCCCGTCCTCGTCGATATCCGTGTCGGTGACTGTCTTCGTCCAATGATGCATGTAGCGCAACGGAACCAGGGCCATCGCGGCCGCCAGGTGGGGAATCAGCTCCAGCTCGGCCCCCAGGGTCAGAGCCAGTCCGGCATCGAGGTATTCCGTGTCGTAGACATCCACGCGCACCTGCGGATCCGACTCTTCCTGGTGATCGGTGTCCTCGTCGCGATCGGCCCGGCCGTAGCCCACACTGAAGCGCAGCCCCATCCAAGAGGAGAGCTTCTCCGAAAGGAGCTTCCAGCGACGGTATTCCGTGTGAAACCCCAGATCGAAGCGGTCGATATCCTTGACGCCGCGGGTGCGCTCATCGTCGTCCGCGTAGACGTCACGCTTGTTCCCTTCGTGATAACTGTTGAGCGCCGCACTGAGTTGCAGACCGATGTCGGAGCGGGGCCCGAGCCGCCGATGGATGGCGAGTGCGGGGCTGTTCTCCACGTCATACCCGTAGGCCCGGACGTAGATCATCCATTTGGGAATGCTCGCGGGCGCCGCCTCTGCGGGGGGACTCGCATCTTCCGCCTGGACGCGCCATGCCTCCGATGGAAGCGTGAGCATGAACACCATGATCCCGGCCGCGAGGCATCCGTACCGCAATCTCATCGGGAACTCCCTTTCTCGCACGCTCCGCGCTGGACGGATCCTGCACTTCGCAAGTCGCCGCGATTGTTCAGGATCGCCACGCGATGGTCAACCGAAAAGCCGCCGCGCATTGCACGACGGCCTTCCCGGCTTGCGCGCGAGGCCCGGCGGAGAGGGGCGCTCGCCTGCCCCGCTCCGCACGGACCGCGGTGCGCGATCAATCGCAACGCTCACGCTCGGTGAACGCGCCAAACCGCCCCTCGCGAATGTGCAGGCGCCGGAAGAGCGAGCTGCTGTCGCCTCCCTCCCCGGACGACAGCCTCTGATAGAGCCAGCTCGCCGCATCGCAGTTGCGGTCCGAGAGCGCGGACGAATGGTGTTCCCTGACTGTCGCCGTGAACGGATCGCCGACAGGCTCGCCGGTGAGCGGGTCGACCGCGATCACGGTCAGCTCGCCCTCGGCGTCGAACTCCATGCGGAAATGGCCCGCAGGGGTCAGCTCATTGGTCTGCACTAGATTGACCGTCCCGGACACGTACAGGTAATCGCCCGGACCCGAAGAGCAGAAGGGACGCGGCACGACCTGGCCGAACACGATCGGAATCGCCTCCACCTGCACGCCCGGCTGAGAGGCCACAACACCCGCCAGTTTGAAGATCTGGGCCCGGCCGTCCGACCCGATCGGGACGTCCGTGTCAACATTCTCCAGCGGCCCTCCGATGTAGCCCCGCAGGGAGACGGGAATCTCATTGTAGAGAATGGCCGGAATCGTGCGGAAGTCGGGCTGGTTGATGATCTCGGTCGGCAGCGGCGTCGCCGGATCGAGCAGTCCGCTGCGCATCAGATCGGCCATGACGAACTCCTCGGCCCGTTCCCAACTGATGACCTGATGGTCCGCCGTACCGGGAATGTGCAGGTCCAGATGGGCGTTGGCGATCGTGCAGTCCCCCACGCGGAACAGCCGCACGTGGAAGCGCAGCGGCGCATAGTCTCCGCAAGCCAGTTGGATGGCGCCCCCCGTCCAACCCCGCGGGTTGCCGTAACCCGTCTGAACGTCTCCGATCGCGTCGGTCCAGGTTTGGTTGAAGGGCGGTTCGTCGGGCATCCCCATGGCAGTACGATCCCCATTCAGGGACATGAGCGCCGCCCGGATCTCCCGCGGATCCGCATGGCCGAAGAAGATCAGGTTGATCGGATCCTGAGGCGTGCCCGAGAAATTGGTGCCGGTGTAAGGCCAGAACTCAACGCTTTCGCCGCCGGCGCTCAGAGCGACGAGCGGGCTGGGGGACGACATCGGCCCGCCCGTCTCGGGCGTGGCCAGCAGGGCCTGCATTTCGTTCGCATCGGACGGCGTGGCGGGCATCGTCGGCTGATTCTCGTTCTCGC
>JAZDGX010000102.1:0-10431 GCA_043806645.1 Candidatus Eiseniibacteriota bacterium
CGTTGATCTTGGGATTGTACTTCATCGTGCAGGAGCCAAGCGGATAGAGGCTCTTCTCGACATGATGATTGAGGGTTGAGAGGGCCGTGTAGTGGCGGGCAACCTCGGGCTCCGTCACTTCCGGAAGCAGCGGGGCCGCCCCGCGCCGCAGGGCTGCCGGAATCGCCCGTTCGAGTGCCAGCTCCGGCACATCCAGCGCGGCAAAGCGGTATCCCCCCAGCCCGGGGATGCTACGCTCGAAGATGAGTTCCACCGACCCCTGCAGGTTGCAGGCCGCGGCCTCCGGTCGCGGTTCGTTCTTTCCCGCCTGTTCGCCGATCATCCCGCGGTTCCCTTTTCTCCGTTCATGCTCCCCCCGATGTCGGGGAGCAGATTCCTGCCGTTGGTCCTAGAGTTCGTCCGCAGTTCGCCCTGCCCTTCGTCCTTCCGTTCGTCCTTCCGTTCGCCCCGCTCGTCGCTCGCCGCACGCGCGACGCAGATCCCGTTTCCAGCCCGGGCCAGCCGGCCGCTGCCCTGCTTCACGCCGGGCGCGCGCTCTTGAGCGTCTCCGCAACCGCGGACGCCAGGGCATCGATCTCTTCACGCGTTCGCTTCTCGGTCACCGCCACCAGCAATTCGTTCGAGCGGCGCGCATCAAAGCGCCCCAGGGGAATACCGGCCAGGATGCCGTGACGCGCCAGCACGCGTTCCGCGATTTCCTCCGCGTTCACCGGCAGGGTCAGGGCGAACTCGCGGAAGAACGGCCCCTCGTGGCGCCCCCGCACGCCGGGAATCGCCGTCAAGCGCTCCCGCGCATACTGGGCACGCGCGACGCACTGCCGCCCCACTTCCACGATCCCCCGCGGCCCGAGGAGCGCAAGGTAGATCGTGGCGCGCAAGGCGAGCAGCCCACTGTTGGTGCAGATGTTCGAGGTCGCCTTCTCCCGCCGGATGTGTTGCTCGCGTGTCTGAAGCGTGAGGGTGTAGCCGCGCCGGCCTCCCGCGTCGCGCGCCTCGGCGACCAGCCGCCCCGGCAGCCGGCGCACCCACTCCACACGCGTCGCGAAGTATCCCCCGGTCGGCCCTCCGAACTGGGGCAGAATGCCCAGCGGCTGGAGATCGCCCACTACGGTATCCGCGCCCCACCGCCCCGGAGGCGCCAACACGCCCAGCGAAAGGGGGTCCGCAGAAACGACCAAATGCGCCCGGCCGCCGCCCTCACGCGGCACCCGCGCGCCGAGTTCATCGAGGGGCTCGAGCAGCCCATGGAAATTGGGCTGCTGGACGAGGAGGGCGCACACCCGCGGCTCCCGGGCGAACGCCGCCGCCAGAGCCTCCGGATCCGTGCGGCCTCCCTTATCCCCGAGCGTCTCGATCTCCACTCCCAGATCTTCCAGATGCGTGGCGAGCACCCCCCGAATGCGCGGGCTCACTCCCGGGGCGACCAACACACGGCGGCCCTGGTTGGCTCCATGCGCCAGCAGCAACGCCTCCGCGGCCGCCGATGCCCCGTCGTACATGGAGGCGTTGGCGACGTCCATGCCCGTCAATTCGCAGATCATCGTCTGGAATTCGAAGATCGCCGCCAGTGTCCCCTGCGACACTTCAGGCTGATAGGGCGTATAGGCGGTGAAGAACTCCGCCCGCGAGACGAGCGCATCGATCGCGGCCGGCACGACGTGGTCGTAGAGCCCTCCGCCGAGGAAACTGGCCGTCAGCGCCGGGTCATAGTTTTGCCGCTCCGCCTGGGCGAAGAGCCGGCGCAACTCGCTTTCCGCAAGCGGCGGGGGCAGCGCCAACGGTTGCGTGAGACGAAAGCGCGCGGGGATCTGTTCCAGCAACTCCTCGAACGAGGCCACGCCGACCTGCGCGAGCATCGCCTCGCCTTCGGCCGCCGAGTGTCCGATGTAGCTCACGCAGAGGCCCCTCCCAGTTCAGCAAGCAGCGCCCGGTATTTCTCGGCCGTAAGCAGGCCATCGAATTGCTTGGGATCGCTCGCCTTGACCCGGATCATCCAGCCTTCTTCATAGGGCGAGCGGTTCACCGCGGCGGGATCGTTCATCAGCGACTCGTTGACCGCGACGACCTCTCCGCTCGCCGGGGCAAAGAGATCCGCGACCGCCTTGACCGCCTCCACCGATCCGAACGGCTCCGCCTGCGTCAGCCGCATGCCCACGGCCGGCAACTCGACATATACGATGTCGCTCAGTTGCTGCTGGGCGTAGTCGGTGATCCCCGCCACGAACTCCTCACCTGCCCGCCGTACCCATTCGTGATCCTTGGTGTAGCGCAGATCGTCCAAAACCCGCATCATGACCTCCTGCGGCCCACGGCGGGCCGCCTCTCCGCTGCGCGTTCAGCCCTTGCGCACCGACCCGTCCTTGTAGAATGGCCGCTCGACGACGCGCGCCGGAATCATCGAGCCACGGGCGTCGATCTCGAGCGCGGTGCCCGCCGCGGTGAACTCCGGCCCCACATACCCCATGCCCATGCCCTTCTCAAGCGAAGGGCAATAGCCGCCGCTTGTGACGACCCCGACCTCCCCGCCCGCCGCCCGGATCGCATAGCCGTGCCGGGCCAGCCGCTTGCCGAGTGTCTCGAAGCCGACGAGGGTGCGCTGCAGACCGCGATCGCGCTGCGCGACCAGCGCCGCCTTGCCGACGAAGTCGGGTTTCTTGAACTTGACCACCCAGCGCAGCCCCGCCTCCAGCGGCGTCGTCTCCAGGCTCAGCTCGTTGCCATAAAGGGCATAGTTGACCTCCATGCGGAGGCTGTCGCGGGCGCCGAGCCCGATCGGCTCGACGCCGAGCGCCGCCCCGGCGGACATGAGCTCATTCCAGAGGGGGACGGCCGCGGCGTGGGGAACGTAGATCTCAAACCCGTCCTCTCCCGTGTACCCGTTGCGGCTGATGAGCACAGACTCCCCTTGCCAATCGACCTGCACATGATGGTAGTAGCCCAGGTCGGCAACCGCGTCACGCAACGGTGGACGAAGAACATCTTCCGCGCGCGGTCCCTGCAGAGCGATTTGCGCCAGGCGCTCCGTGGCGTCGTCGAGGAGCACTCCCTCCGGCCGGTTGGCCTGCAGCCAGTCCCAAACCCGCGCCGCGTTCGCCGCGTTGGCCACCATGAGCGCCGCGTCGCCCAGGTGATAGACTGTGACGTCGTCGATGATCCCGCCCTGCGGATTGCACAGCGCACTGTAGAGCAGCTGCCGGTCGCTCATGCGCGTCAGGTCGTTGGTGATCAGATGGTCCGCATAGGCGACCGCTCCGGGGCCGCGGAAGAAGAACCGCCCCATGTGCGAGACATCGAATATCCCCGCCTTGCTGCGCACCACCGTGTGCTCGTGGATAATCCCGCGGGGGAACTGCACGGGCATCTCCCACCCGGCGAAGGGAACCAGGCGCCCTTCGTTGCGACGGTGGATCTCGTGAAAGGGCGTCTTGCGCAATTCAGCCATGGGCGATCTCCCCTGCTCCGCGACTTCGGCCCGCCACGGTCCCGCCGGATCGGGCCGCGCGTTGCCGGTCTCACATCAACCGCAAGCGGGCCACGATAGCATCGGCCGCGGGCCAGCGTCAACGGCGGCATCGGCTTAGGCTGAGGCTAGAGGCGGCCCGCCAGCGCCCGTCCGGTCCAGGATTCGCCCACGCGGGCGACAGCCTCCGGCGGCCCCTCGGCGACGATGCGCCCGCCTTCCGCGCCCCCTTCCGGGCCCAGATCGATGAGCCAGTCGGCGCTGCGAATGACGTCCAACTCGTGCTCGATGACCACGATCGTGTTTCCCGCATCGACGAGACGGGCCAAGACTCCGAGCAGGATCCGGATGTCCTCCAGGTGCAGCCCGGTCGTCGGCTCATCGAGGATGTAGAGCGTGCGACCCGTCGCCACTCGCGACAGTTCGGCCGCCAGCTTGACGCGCTGTGCCTCGCCTCCGCTCAGGGTCGTGGCCGCCTGACCCAGATGGAGGTACCCCAGCCCCACGTCCTTCAACGTGGTCAACCTGCGGTTCAATCCGGGAATCGCGGCGAAGAAAGCAGCCGCCTCCTCGACCGTCATCTCCAGCACGTCGTGGATGGTGCGTCCCTTGTAGTGGACTTCCAACGTCTCCCGGTTGTAGCGCCGCCCGCCGCAGACCTCGCAGGTCACGTAGACATCGGGAAGGAAGTGCATCTCGATCTTGACCGCCCCATCACCCTTGCACGCCTCGCAACGGCCGCCCTTGACGTTGAACGAGAAGCGCCCGGGCCGATACCCGCGCATCCGCGCCTCCGGAAGTTCAGCGAATAGGTCGCGGATGAAGCCGAAGGCGCCGGTATAGGTCGCGGGATTGGAGCGGGGCGTGCGCCCGATCGGGGATTGATCGATCCCGATCACCTTGTCGAGGTGCTCGTGGCCACGGATTTCGCGATGCGCCCCCGGAATCGTCGCCGCGCGCTGGAGCCTTCGGGCGAGGGCGTGATGCAGGATGTCCTCGACCAGCGTGCTCTTTCCCGATCCCGACACTCCCGTCACGCAGATCAGGCTCCCCAGCGGAAAGCGCACGTCGATGTCGCGCAGATTGTGCTCGCGCGCTCCAATGACTTCGAGGAACTTGCCGTTGCCCGGCCGGCGCGCCGCGGGCACCGGGATCGACCGCTCGCCCCTGAGATAGGCCGCGGTCAGCGAATCGTCGGTGCTGCGCAGCGCTTGCGGCGGACCCTCCGCCACGATGCGCCCGCCGTTGCGGCCGGCCCCCGGACCGAGATCGACCAGGTGATCGGCCGCGCGGATCGTGTCGAGGTCGTGCTCCACGACCACGACCGTGTTGCCCAGGTCGCGCAATTCCGCGAGGGCGGCCAGCAGGCGGCGGTTGTCGCGGCAGTGAAGCCCGATGCTCGGCTCGTCGAGGACGTAGAGCACTCCAACCAGTTGCGAGCCGATCTGCGTGGCCAGGCGGATGCGCTGCATCTCCCCGCTGGAGAGCGTTCCGGCTGCGCGATCGAGGGTCAGGTAGCCGAGCCCCACATTGCGCAGGAACTCCAGCCGGTCGCGGATCTCTTTGCGGATCTGGCGCGTGATCAGTCGCTCGCGCTCCTCCCCCGCCAGTTCGTCGACGCGACCGATCGCCTCGGAGACGCTGAGCGCGGTCCAGGCGTGGATCCCATAGCCACCCACCCGCACGGCGAGGCTGTCGGCCCGCAGACGCCCGCCGCCGCAATCGGGGCAGGTCCGCGGTGACATCAGCCGGGCAATCCACTCGCGCATATCGCTCGATCGCGTCTCTCGAAAGCGCCGTTCCAGATTGGGGATGACGCCCTCGAAGGCGACCTTGCCCTCATAACGCCCGCGGCGCGTCTGGATGCGCACCGCGACTTCCTCGCCCTCCGTCCCGCGCAGGATGAGCTGTTGGGCGCGGTCGCTGAGCCGCTTCCAAGACTGTTCGGGATCGAAGCCATAGTGCTTGCCGATATGGCGCACGAGTTGGGCGAACCAGCCGTCCATGCCCCCCTGGAACGCCGCCAGCGCGCCGTCGAAGACCGACGCGTCCGCATCGGTCACCACCAATTGCGGATCCACTTCGTGGAGGAACCCGAGCCCCTGGCAGGTGGCGCAGGCGCCGTAGGGGCTGTTGAAGGAGAAGTTGCGCGGATGGAGCTCCGCGAAGCTGCGCCCGCAACGCAGGCAGGCCGCCTTCTCGCTAAAAACCTCTTCCCGCTCGGGCCCCGCACTGACGAGCACGACGCCCTCCGCCAGACGCAGCGCTGTCTCCAGCGAATCGACCAGCCGCCCCCGGCGCTCGGCGTTGACCACCAGCCGGTCGATGACCGTCTCGATGGTGTGCTTCACGGTCTTCTTGAGCGCGGCGACCTCGTCCAGCGAGACCATCGCCCCGTCAATGCGAGCCCGCACGAAGCCGCCGCGGCGCAGGCGCTCGAGCTCCTGGCGGAACTCGCCGCGGCGCCCCTGAATCACCGGAGCGAGGATCGTCACCCGGCTGCCGGCGAAACTCTCCAGCACCGCGCGGGTGATCTCGTCGATCGTCTGCTGCCCGATGCGCGTCCCGCACCCGGGGCAATGTTGGACGCCGACACGCGCAAAGAGTACGCGCAGGTAGTCGTAGATCTCCGTGACGGTGGCCACCGTCGATCGCGGGTTGTGCCCCGCGGCACGCTGGTCGATGGCAATCGCCGGGCTCAGCCCCTGTATGTGGTCCACATCGGGCTTGCGCAACTGGCCGAGAAACTGGCGCGCGTAGGCGGAAAGACTCTCGACGTAGCGGCGTTGCCCCTCGGCATAGAGCGTGTCGAACGCGAGCGAGCTCTTTCCTGAACCCGACACGCCGGTGATCACGATCAGGCTATTGCGGGGAAGCCGCAGGTGCAGATCCTGCAGATTGTGTTCGCGCGCGCCTTGAATGACGATCGACCCGGGGTCCCACGCCCCCGCGCCCCTCGCCTTGCTCCTCGGCGCCCCTTTGGCGGATCCGCTCGCTGCTTTCATCGGCGGGCAAGAGTACCACAGACCGCCCGGCTCGCGCCCCCCTCTCCTGCGCCCGGTCCGCTCAGGTTCCGATCGCGCGCTTGAAACGGGCATGCGCCAGCAGCCGGCTGATCTCCGCCTGAATCTCGGCCACCTGAGCGCGTCGCAGGCTCAGACGCGCGTTATCCCACTCGAGGAGCGTTCCGGCGCCGCTCTCATACAGCGCCTGCTGCAGCCGAAGATTCTCCCGGGCCAACGCCACACTCGTGCGTGCCGATTCGAGGTTCTCGAACTCGGCGAAAATGTCTAGAAACGCCTCGCGCACCTCGAGCGCGATGTCCTTTTCCATGCGCTCCACTGCGGCACGCCGGTTGACCCGCTCGCCCTTGGCGGCCTCGATGTGGCCCTCGGTCATGAGGCCGGAGAAGAAGTTCACGGAGAGCTGGAGCGACACCATCCAACTGCTGTTGTATTCGGCGGATACACCATCCAGGAGAATCTCGTCCGGATCCCGCGCATAGCGCGACCACGTGGCGTAGGCGCCGAGTTCGGGAAGCCGCTCCTGGCGCGCACCGCTAAGCGAGATCTCCGCCCCGCGCAATCGCGCCCGCGCCGCCGCGAGGTCGTCCCGCTGTTCTATGGCGACGGCGACCCAGGCATCCAATTCTCCCTCCGGCGGCGCCCCGGGGTCGGCCAGCAGCGTGTCGATTTCGAGCTCCCGCCGCGGATCGAGCCCCATGACAAGCGCGAGTCGCGCCAGTTCCAGGCGCAAGTCGTTGCGGCGCTGCACCGCCGCCTGCTCCGCCTCGGCCAGATTGACCTGCGCCTGCAGCACATCGGTCCGCGCCACCGACCCCAGCCGGAAGAGCGTCTCCGAGCGTCGCAGCTGCTCGCGCGTCACGGCCACGGCCCGTTCTTCCACTTCGGCCAACCGTCGCGCCCCGATGTAGGCGTAGAACTGCTGCCGCACGGTGAGTTCGACGTCCGACAGCGCCGCGCCGTAGTCCTCACGCGCAGCTTCAAAGCCCTTGCCGGTCGCCCGCAGGCTCTGGATCCCCGGCAGCGAGAAGATGCTCTGCGTGACATGGAAGGAGAGCGAGCCGCTGTACTCCCCCGAGTACTCGAGCCCCAGCAACTTGGCCAACTCCCGCTGGTACTGCTGGTAGTCACGACTCCAGGAGGCGGTGGTCCCGATCGTGGGCAGCACCTGAGCATAGCTCGCCAGGTAGTTGCCCTTCGCTCCTTGAACCCCGCCGCGCGCCTGGCTCAGGACATCGCTGCTTTCCAGGGCGATGGCCACGCAATCGTCGACGTTCAGCGCTCCGGCCGTGTCCACATCGACCGCCCCGGCCTCGGTCAGAACACCCCCACCGGCCCCCAGCAGCATCAGCACTACGACCCCCAACCCGCGCCGAGTTCTCTGCGCTCCAGCCATGCGTCCCTCCCTGCCTGGCCTCCGGCCCAGTCCTCGTTGAAACTACGGCACCGCCGGGACCGAAGTTGCGATCACAATGAAGAATGGCAGCCCCGATCGAGACTGCCACCCCGTGCCATGCGACTCAAGCCGGCTAGTTGAGGCCGAAATTGAAGGGAATCATGATGCGGCATTTCACCGGAACATCGCGCTGCATGGCCGGCTTGAAAAGGAACTTCCGCGCCGCATCCAGCGCCGCTTTCTGCAGCACTTCATTGGCGGTGCTCGTGTGGATCGTGGCCTGGACGACCTTTCCAAACTCATCGATGGTCACGATGACCACGACCTTGCCTTCCGCCTCCCCTTGCATGGCCAGTTCCGGGTACTCCGGCTGCTCCGAGTGGATCAGAACCGGCGCCGCATCGTAGGCCACGAAGTCCTCGGGGCTCGCCGGGGCCTGGGGGATTTCAGGTGGGGCAAAGGGATTGAAGTCGGTCGGCGCGATGGTGACCGTCGCGTCGGCCTCGTCGGATTCCTCGAAGGCGCGGCCGATCTCGGGCCGCAGGACCTCGCTCGGCGGTGGCGGCACGATGAGTTCGTCAGGCAGTTGCACGGTCACCGTTTCGCGCTCCCGCAGTTGATAGGGCGTGGGGATGTACGGCGGGGATAGCACGGCACCCGCTCCCGTGAGGGCGATGGCCAGTAGCGTGGCGTTGAACAGGTACTTCGCGTAGCTGAGCTTCAGACGCTCGTGCGCCGACTCGTACCAGTCCTCGGTAAACATAGTCCCCTCGAATCCCTAGAGCTGCTCCAACTCATTGGTGAACGAAACGTTGATCGCGTTGCATTCACGCAGGACCGTAAGCATGTCATTGACCCTTCGGAAGGGAATGGCTCCATCTAGGTTTAACCCCACGACCAGCTGTGGGTTCTCGCGCATCTTCTGCGTCAGCACGCTGGGAATCGTGCCCAGGGCAAGAAAGCGGTCGTCAATCGTGATTTCCCCCTCCGTGTTCATCCAGACATGCACGGTCTTTTCACGCGGTATGCGCACCCCGGCCTCAGCCCGGGGAAGTGTGATCTGCAGCCCTTCCTCCATCTTGAAGATGGTCGTCGCCATGAAGAAGATCAGCAAGAGGAAGACCAGATCCGCCATCGAGGAGGTGGGGATCACCGCCCCGACCGACAACGACCGCTTGAACTTCACCACTTCCTCCAGTCCGATTCCCCGCCGGGCGCGCTACCCGCGATATTGTTTGATCGAGAAACGCGGTGCGCCGGAGGCCTTCACCTCGTCAAGCACATCGATCATGCGCTGGTAGGCGGCGTCCCCATCCGTCTCGATCGAGATGATCAGATTCTCGTTCGTCTCCAGCCGTCCTCGCAAGACAGAGCGCAGATCGCGCAACTCTGTGGGGGCGTCCTCCACGAAGATCCCTCCCCCCTCAGTCGCCCGAATCGTCAGTACATTGTCCCGTTTGACCTTCACCGCCTTGCCGCCAAGTCCCGGGAGCACGACCTGCAGTCCCAGTTCGTTCTCAAATCCCGTGGTCGCGATGAAGAAGATCAACAGCAGGAACGCAATGTCGGCCTGCGATGCCGCGGGGATCTCAGGCTCGCTCGGCTTCTTCTTTCGCAGCTTTCCCATCCGTCCATCCTCTGCGGGCGCACTCCCACGGGCCTCGCCCCAGCTTCAGTCGGCAAGCGCGCCTCAGCCAGCGCTCGGATGCATCTCCGTAAGTGTGTCGAGCAACTCGATGGAGGCTTCCTCCATTTCGATCACGAAGCGATCCACCCGGGAAACGAAGTAGTTGAAGGCCAGCTGGCAGGGAATCGCGATCACCAATCCGGCGAGAGTGGTGATCAGCGCCTCGGCGATGCCGTTCGCCACAATCTTGGCACTCACCTGCTCCGCCGCCGCAATGGCTTCGAACGCGTGGATCATCCCCGACACCGTCCCGAGAAACCCCAGCAACGGTCCGACACTGACCACCGTGGAGATCACGGGCAGTCCTCGCTGGAGGAAGGCCATCTCGATCGCCCCGGAGTTCTCGATCGCCTTCTCGACGGCCGCCGGTCCCCGCTCGACCTTGGAGAGCCCGGCGTGCAGGATCGCTGCAATCGGCCCACGGGTGTTCATGCAGATCTCTTGAGCCTTCGCGACGCCGTGCGTCTTCAGCTCGGAAATCAGAGCCGCCATGAGCCTGCGGGTGTTGGTCTGCGCCCGTTGAATCGTGAACAGCCGTTCCAGAATCACCGCCAGGCCGGCGACGGCGCAGGCAAGCAGCGGCCACATGAACATGCCGCCTTTGACGAAGAATTCAACCATGCCGCTTCTGACTTCTCGCTGCGGGATCGGGATCGCGGGTTCATCCGACGTCGAGGCTGGCTCCATCCCTGTCCCCGCCGGCTCGGCGACGGTGCCCGCGGCACCCTCCACCTCACCGACCTCCTGCCCAGCGGCGGGCAAGGTCCAGACGCCAAGCCCCACAACCGT
Organism: Candidatus Eiseniibacteriota bacterium; assembly: GCA_043806645.1. Classification (GTDB taxonomy): domain Bacteria; phylum Eisenbacteria; class RBG-16-71-46; order CAIMUX01; family WJJG01; genus JAZDGX01. The sequence goes on from JAZDGX010000102.1 coordinate 10,356, forward strand.
AAGCAGCGCAAGCCACAACACCACCATGCCAGCGTTCCCGAGTCTCATGCCGATCTTCTCCTCCGGATTCCCTGCG
>JAZDGX010000103.1:0-11147 GCA_043806645.1 Candidatus Eiseniibacteriota bacterium
GGCGGCTCTTCATCGTCGCCAGCGCGGGCCGGGCCGAGCCGAAAGGCAGCCCGGCCGGCCACGCCCGGATTGAAGCGGCAACGCCCCGGGTCGAGCATCGGCGCCGCACGGCCTCCGGTGCTGGAGGCTCCCCGGGGCGAGCTGCAAGTTCCTTCCCCGCATGCCGCTAGAAGAAAGTGGCGGAATAGAAAAAGAAACTGGACCGCCTGGGGGGACTTTTCGTACAGTGATCGCACTTGGTGGTTAGGTTCGTCCCGGGGCAAACGATATTTGACAACGAAGGCGAAACGCGGTAGAATGTCATTCTTAGCGGGATGTACCATGGGGCCAGGGGGACAATTCAATGGGTGACGTGGCCGAGAGAATCGTCGGGGTCCGAATGACCGAGGCAGATCACATTCTATTGCAGCGCGTGGCCGGCGCCCTCGGCCTGCGTTTCGGCGCGACCGTTGCGCGGGGCATTGAGACTCTGAGTTGGGAGCAGCGGCTTGCAGATATTGTCGAAATCTCGCAGGACGCGGAGGCGCGCGAAGAGGCGGCAACACTGTTGAAGGCGTTGCGGGAGCTGTCCGTTGACGTTCGATTCTTTCTTCGGGATTACGACGCGAACCGTTCCGGCGCTGCTCTTCAGGCCAAGGCCCACGAAGCGGAGCGGACGGCCCAAGAAGAACGCAAGGCGCGCGAAGAGTCCGAGCAGCAGGCGGCCAGCGCGGCGCGGCGTGCGGCACGGATGAAGCGTTCCGGGAAGTAACGGCGCTCATGGCGAGGGCGCCTGCGGTCGGAGGCTAACAAGGAGGAGATCAGGAGATGGGACGTGAAAAGCGAAGTTGGCACGCGGGATAAGCTCCTGGCGGTTCGGGATGTCGCGGAATGGCTCGGGATACCGCCGAAGGGGGTGTACGTCCTGGCGGCGCAAGGTGCGATTCCCAGCGTCCGAATCGGCGCGCGAATCAGGTTTGAGCGGGCGAGGGTTGAGGCGTGGCTGGCCTCTTTGCGTGAAGGAGGCCAGCGGTGAGGTATCGAAAAGTGGAGGGGCTTGTTCGGCGCGGGAGCGTCTACTACTGGCGCCGAACATTTCGGGGGCGTGAGATGTGGCGGTCGTTGCGGACCGAGGATGCCAAGGAAGCGCATCGACTCGCGGTGCGACTGAATGCGCAGTTCGGCGGCACGGCCAATCCGATGCGGAAGCGGCTTCGGTTGCGGGAAGCCGCGGCCGAGTGGATGGAAGTCTATGTCCAGAGGGCGCGGCGCAACAAAAAGGACCGGGCAGCCGTGGCGGCACGGATGCGAGACTACATCCTGCCGCAACTCGGGGAATTGTTCGTGGACGCAATCGGGCCGGCAGACGTTCGGGACTTCGCGCTGTGGTTGAGCGGCACCGGAAAGGCGCTCAACACTCAGGCGCATATTCTGAGCAATCTGCGGCAGCTTCTAGCGTGGTGCGAGGAATCGGGCCACGTTGGGCGTTCACCATTCCCGCGCCGAGTTCTTCCGCGCATGGACGACAGACTGCCCGAACGGCTCAGCCCGGACGACGAGGCCAAGGTCGCGGCGGTCCCGGGGCGGCTCGGCTTCTCTGCGAGGATCCTGCTTGCAACAGGACTCAGGTGGGGCGAGTTCGCGGCGGCGCACGTTCGGGACGTGAAGTTCCCGGCGGCAGATCATCGTGATGGGCTGGGCGAGATGGTGGTGCCGCGGGGGAAGGGCGGGAAAGTCCGCACAGTTCCGATTCCGCCGCGGATGGTCGCGGAGATCCGCCGGGAAATGCCCGCGATCATGCGCCGCGGCGGGCGGATCAGCCCGTACAGCGCCGGCAGTCCCGGGGCATTCAGTCTCGGAATGCGCAAGGCGTCGGGGGTTCGGGGCTTCCACCCGCACCAAACCCGGCACACCTATGCATGCCGATGTCTGGAGGCCGGCCTGGGAATCGAGATGCTAGCACAGATACTTGGGCATTCGGACGTTCGGACGACGCAGAGATATGCTCGGCTGTCGCATGAAGTCGTTATGCGAGAGGCCGCGCGAATTGCGGTCGGGACGTAGCACATGACGTTACAGTACCCGCGCGAAAACCTGCTAAGCCCTTCAGGCGTGGAGGGACTCGAACCCCCAGCCTACGGTTTTGGAGACCGTTGCTCTGCCAGTTGAGCTACACGCCTACTTCGATGGAACTTATCGGTCGCAATCGCAACCGGTTGAGGATTTACTATAGGCAAAAGGAAATTCTGCTGGCAAGGGGTTTCAATCCGGGCCGCGGGGCGATTTCCGAGGGGCGAGGGACCGGACGGGGAGATGGTCAAACGCAAGCGAAGTTCGGCCGGGACGGGTAGGGGGACTTCCGGACCGCGGGGAACTTCACGCCCCGACACCTCGCCGACTTCGACCCTATCGCGGCTGTGGGAGCGCTTTCGAATCCGCGCGCTCGCGCTTTCCGCCACTCTCGCCCTCGTCGGCGGTCTGACCTTCGACCCCAAGCTCTACATCAACGGCGACAATGTCGATTACATCCTGCTCGCCCAGAGAATCCTGAATGAGGGCATTCTGTGGGGCAGCGAGAAGTTTCCGCCCTTCTTTCCGCTGCTGCTCGCTCCCGTGCAGATGTTCTGGGGCACGGCCTGGGTCCCCCAGAAGATCCTCGTCTCGTTGCTGTTCGCCGCTTCGGGGCCGCTCGTGCTATGGCTGGCCGAACGCGTCCTGCCGCGGCGCTTCGCGCTGCCCGCCGCCGCGTTGGGGATGCTCTCGGTGCCGGTGCTCGAGTTCTCCCACTACGTGATGTCGGAAGTGCCCTATCTCTTCTTCCAGGCGGCGGGGCTGGTCGTGGGAGAGCGATTGTTGCGCCGCCACGGCCGGATCGATCTGCCGTGGCGCCCGCTCGCGCTCTTCTTCGCCCTCTGCGCGTGCGCCTTCTACACGCGTACGATCGGTGCCGTCCTGCCCGGCGCGTTTCTTCTGGCGTGCCTCTTCCAGCGCCGTTTCCGGATGTTCCTCGCGGGTGGGGCGCTGGCCGCCCTCCTGCTCCTGCCCTGGATCGTGCACACGAGTCTGGCCGAGGCGGAGGGCACGACCTATCTGACCCAGCTCTTGCGCGTCAATCCGTACTATCCGGAGGAGGGCATCCTCACGCCCGCCACCTTCCTGCAGCGCGTCGCTCTCAATGCGGAGCGCTATTTCAGCGTGGAGATACCGCGGATCCTGGTGCCGATCGGATTCGACACGACCTATCTTCCGCGCCCCGAGGTGCACCGGCCCTGGCCGGCTTACCTGTGGGGGCTGCCCTGCGCGCTGATGCTGGCCGGCCTCTGGAAGAGCCGCCGCCGGCTGCCGCTGGGCGTGGGTTGTGTCGTGCTCACGCTGCTCGTCTGCTTCCTCTGGCCCCCCATCTGGACCAGCGTGCGTTTCATCATTCCGATCCTGCCGCTGCTGATGCTGTTTTTCCTGGCGGGATTCCACGATCTGCAGCGGGCCGCGGGCGGCATGCCGCGTTGGGAAAGCGGTTCCGGGGAGGGGCCGCCCACCGCGCGGGGAAACGACCGGTCCGGCGGCGCGCGACCTCGCGGCGGGCCGGCGCGAGGCCTGCCCGAGATTGCGACCGCGGCGCTCCTGATCGCGCTTTCGGCGACGAGTCTGCGTAATGCCGCTCTCTACGGCCGGGAGACGCGGGAATACCCGCCCCCCTGGTCGTTCTATTTCCGGACCGCCGAATGGGCCGGCCAGAACCTTCCGCCCGAGAGTCTGATCGTGGACCGTAAGCCTGCCATGTTCAGCCTCGTTTCCGGTCTGCGGGCCGTCGGCTTTCCGCGCGAAGCGGATCCGGACCGCATGATCGAGCACTTCCGGCAGGCGGGCGCCGACTTCGTGCACGTCTCTTCGATTCCCTATGACGACATCGTGCGCTTTCTGATTCCGACGCTTCAGCAGCGCCCCACGTACTTCGAGCCCTACTGGCGTACCGAGATGGAGCGGAGCATGATGAGCGCGCTCTTCCGCTTCGACCCCGCGGGAGAGCAGGGTGCGCTGGCACCGTCCGTGGGCGCGGAGCGCGCGGGGCGCGCAGAGGGTGCCGGACGCAGGCCGTGATATGGGCCAGGCAGGCCATGCCGGGAAGGAGGCGGGTGTGACGAGAGGCAGACCGGTCGCGATGGGAGGGACGCAGGCGTGAACGACGAGCGCAAGGGCGTCTCCGGCCCGACCGCCGAGATCGAGCGGCAGGTGATCCGGGCATACCACGACTCGCAGTGGGCCGCGTCGGCCGAGGCGCGCCGCGCGGTCGAGGAAACGGTGGACCTTCTCGATCGCGGGCTGATCCGCGTGGCCGAGAGACGGACGGAGCAGATGCCGGCGGAGCCGGGGAGAGACCGTGCGCCCGAGGCGGCCTGGACCGTCCACGGCTGGATCCAGATGGCGATCCTGCTCTACTTCGCCCAGCACGAGGCGCACTCTTCCACGGCGGGCCCGCTCGCCTTCCGCGACAAGGTGCCGGTCAAACGCGATCTCGAGGCGGCCCGCGTGCGCGTCGTGCCGCCGGGGACCGCCCGCTACGGGAGTTTTCTCGAGCCGGGGGTCGTGCTCATGCCGGGCTATGTCAACATTGGCGCTTACGTCGGCGCCGGGACCATGATAGATACATGGGCGACCGTCGGCAGTTGCGCCCAGATCGGCAAGGGTGTGCATCTGTCGGGCGGCGTGGGCATCGGTGGCGTCCTCGAACCCCCGCAATCACGTCCCGTGATCGTCGAGGACGGGGCGTTCATCGGTTCGCGCTGCGTGGTGGTGGAAGGGGCGTTCGTCGGTGCCAGAGCCGTGCTGGGGGCGGGATGCGTGATCACCGCCTCGACGCCCATCATCGACGTGCGGGGCCCGGAGCCGATCGTGTCCCGGGGGACGATCCCGGCGGGCGCCGTCGCGATTCCCGGAAGCTGGCCGCGGCGGTTTCCGGCGGGCGAGTTTCTTGCGCCTTGCGTGCTCGTCGTCGGGGCGCGCACGGAGTCGACCGAGCGCAAGACGAAGTTGAACGAGATCCTGCGCGAATTCCCGCTCGCGGATCGGCGCGAAGGGATCTAGGCGCGGGCCAGGCCAACGGGCAGGAAGGCAGGGACATGCGCGGCAAGGAGCGCGGAAGGGCCACGAAGGCGAAGCCGGCGAGAAGTTCGGCCAGGGCGACGAGTTCGGCCAGGGCGACGAGCGCCCCCAAGACGGGGCCGGCGGGCAAGACGAAACCGGCGCGCGCCGCCGGGCGGGGGGACAGGACAAAGACAGCGGGCCGTCGCGGCGCCCCGCGCCAGGCCGCGGCCCACCCGGGGCCGGGCCGCTTCGAGCTGGCCGCGGCCGACCTGCGCCGCAGCTGCGACCGCCATCTTTTCACCTTCCAGTCGACGGATGATCTGCCCACCTTCGAGGGCATCGTCGGACAGGACCGGGCGATGGACGCGATCCGCTTGGGCCTGAAGATGCGCAGCAAGGGCTATAACATTTACGTGGCCGGCGATCCCGGAACGGGCAAGACGGCGACGATCAAGCACATCCTCGGGACGGTCGAGAGCGGCCGGGGGATTCCGTCCGACATCGTCTACGTCAACAATTTCCATGACTCCGACCTGCCGCGCGCGCTACTGCTGCCCGCCGGGCAGGGGGCCCGCCTGCGCGAGGACATGAAGCTGCTGGTGAACAACGTCCAGCGCAACATCGCCCAGATCTACGAGAGCGACCAGTACAAGGAGCGCATGAAGGCGCTGATCGAGGAGTTCAAGGAGCGCGAGAAGAAGGTGCTGCGGGCCTTCGAGGAGAACATCCGCAAGGAGAACTTCGCGCTGATCCAGGTGCAGTTGGGGCCCTTCTCGAAGCCCGAGATCGCGCCGATCATCGCCGGCGAACCGGTGCAGATGGAACGCCTGGAGGCGCTGGCCCATCAGGGGAAGTTCGGCGAGGCGGAATTCAACCGCCTGAAGGAGAAATACGAGGAGCTGACCGGCGAGATGGAGCAGGCCTTCAAGGCCTCGCGCGATCTCAAGCGCGAATTGCGTGACGCGATGGCGAAGATGCAGCAGGAATTCGGCTCGCCCGCGGTCACCGACCATATCAAGGACCTGCGCGCCGTTTACGACCATTCCGCCGTGCAGGCCTACCTGGCCGAGGTCCAGGAGGAGATCCTGGGCAACATGGAGCGCTTCATCGACGGCGGCGAGACCGAAGAGCAGAAGCAACAGGCCGCGGAGGAGAAGGAAAACCGCTTCCGCGACTTCTCGGTCAACGTCCTGGTCGACAACTCGACCACGGCCGCCCCGCCGGTGATCATCGAGACCAGCCCCAACTACCGCAATCTCTTTGGCACGATCGACCGCGTCGTCGACCGCTCGGGCCACTGGGTCAGCGATTTCACGCGCATCAAGGCGGGCAGCCTCATGCGCGCCAACGGTGGGACGCTGGTGATCAACCTGATGGATGCGATCATCGAGCCGGGGGTGTGGGTCGCCCTGAAGCGTACGCTCAAGCACCAGCGGATCGACATCCAGACCTTCGATCCCTTCTATCTCTACTCGCTCTCGGCGATCAAGCCCGAACCGGTCCCGCTCGACATCAAGGTGGTCGTCATCGGGGACCGCTACGCCTACCACTTGCTTTACAACTACGACGACGACTTCCGCAAGATCTTCAAGGTCAAGGCCGAGTTCGACACCGAGATGCACTGCACCGACGAAAACGTGCGCAAGTATGTCAACTTCGCCCGCAAGATCACGAGCGAGGAAGGGCTGCTGGCGATGGACGCGGAGGGCGTGAGCGCGCTCGTCGAATACGGCCTGCGCCTGGGCGGCCGGCAGAATCGCCTGACGACGCGCTTCAGCGTGATCGCCGACGTGATCCGCGAGGCGGATCTGTGGGGGCGCGAGCAAGAAGCGAAGTGCATCTCGGCCGCCCAGGTCAAACAGGCCGTCACGGCGCGCGAGGAGCGCGTGCGCTTGACCGAGGAGAAGCTGCGGGAACTGATCGAGGAGCATGTGCTGCTCATCGACACCGACGGCCAGGCGGTGGGACAGGTCAACGGCCTCTCGGTCCATGATCTGGGCGACTATGCATTCGGCATCCCGGCGCGCATCACCGCCAAATGCTCGCTGGGCCGCGAGCGGATCGTGAACATCGAGCGCGAGGCCGATCTCTCCGGCCGCACGCACAACAAGGGCATGCTCATTCTGGAAGGCTATTTCCGCAGCCTCTTCGCCGCCACCCAACCGCTCGCGATCCATGCCACGATCTGCTTCGAGCAATCCTACGCCGGCGTCGAGGGCGACAGCGCGTCCTCGACCGAAGTCTACGCCTTGCTCTCGGCGCTGGCCGAGGCGCCGTTGCGCCAGGACATCGCGGTGACCGGCAGTATCAATCAGAGCGGCGTCATCCAGCCCATCGGCGGCGTCAACGAGAAGATCGAAGGCTTCTACGCGGTGTGCCGGACGCGCGGCTTGACGGGCCGGCAAGGGGTGCTGGTTCCCCGCCTGAACGTCCCCGATCTCATGCTGCGCGAGGATGTGGTCGAGGCCGTCCGCGCAGGCCGGTTCCACATCTATGCCGCGGAGACGATCCCCGAAGGCATCGAGATCCTCTCCGGACGCCCCGCGGGCGAGGCCGACAAGGATGGCCACTACGCCGCGGAGACCGTCTTCGGCATGGTCGAGCGCGCGGTCAAGCGCTATGCGGACCTGAGCCGCGAGTTCGCCCGCCGCGGCCGCGGGACGACCGGCCGCCGGGGCTCGCGGAGGAAGTGAGGCGCGGCGCCGCGCGCACCGTCAGGGGCAATCCTCGGGCAGCGCGGCGGCGGGGTCGATCCCGCGCTCCCGCAACGCCGCGGTGAGATCCGCCGGCAGGGGTGCCGTGAAGACACACTCCGCGCCCGTGCGCGGATGCGCGAACCGCAGCCGGTAGGCGTGCAGCGCCTGTCGTGTGTGTCCCAGAGCCGCCTGCTCCAGCGCCGTGAGTGCGACGCCCGCGACGAACTTCAGGAAGTAGCGTTCGTCGGGGCCGTAGACCTTGTCGCCGACGATCGGCACTCCCGCCGCCCGCAGGTGCACGCGGATCTGATGCAGCCGGCCGGTCAGCGGGCGCGCCTCGACCCAGGCCCAGTCCTCGCCCTGCCGTAGCACGCGGACCTCGGTGCGCGCGGCGACCCCGTCGGGGCGGACCCCGACCGCCTTGCGAATCAGGCTGTGCTGGGCGGGGCCGAGGGGCAGATCGATCATCCAGCGCGCGTGCGGCGGACGCCCGGCGACCAGCGCCAGATAGCGCTTCTCGACGCGGCGATCGCGGAACTGGCGTGCGACCCTGCCGGCGGCGGCGCGGCTGCGACCGAAAACGACCACCCCGCTCGTCTCCCGATCGAGGCGATGGATCACGTGCAGGCGCTGCCACTCGGGATGCTCTTCGAGGAGCAGCGAGAGCAGGGTGTGGCGGAAATAGCGTCCGGAGGGATGGATCGGCAGGTTTCCGCTTTTCGCGATCACGACCAGATCGTCATCGACATGGAGGATGCTGTATGCTCGATCGATGGGCGGCTCCGGGCGACGCAGCGGCACGTAGTCGATCCGGTCGCCGGCCCGCAGCGCCCGGGACGGGCGCACGCGGCTTTGATTGACCTGCAGGCGGCCCTCGCGAATGATCTCGCGCCACTGCGTGCGCGAACGGTAGGTGAAGCGGCGTGCGAGGTAGAGATCGAGTCGCGTTCCAGCATGGGCCGCATCGACCACGGTGCGGCCGGCCCGCACCCAGCGGCGCAAGGTGTCGCGCCGGGCCGGGTCGGGATGATCGTCCGTGGGCCGAGATGGAATCATGGAATCAGGCTATCGCGACCGTGACGCGATGAACAGCACGAAGGTCCCCCCCGGCGAGCCCCGCGAGGGGCTCGTCATCGCCGTGCGGCCGCGCTGGGTCATGGTCCGGATCGGCGCGCAGGAATTGCGCTGCTCCGTGCCGCAGCGGCTGAGACGAGGGGTGCGCCACCAACGTACGCCGCTCGCCGTCGGGGACCGCGTGATCGTCGTGATCGACGCGCGCGGCACGGCGGTGCCGGTGGAACTGCTTGCGCGCAGGAGCCGCATCTCGAGACTCGGCTCACTGCGTCCCCCGCTGGAGCATGTGATCGCCGCCAATGTGGATCAACTGCTCGCGTTGCAGGCGGTGGACGAGCCGCCCTTCAATCCGGGCGCTCTCGATCGATTGCTCCTGCTGGGAGAGGCGGGTGGCGTGGAATGCGCCATCGGCCTCAACAAGATCGATCTCGTCACACCCGAGGAGATCGTGCGTCTGCTCGCTCCCTATCGCGCCAGCGGCTATCCGATCTTCTCGATGAGCGCGGTGACGGAGGAGGGGCTGCCGGAGCTTTCCGCTTTTCTCGCGGGGCACGAGACCGTGCTGCTGGGTCCCAGTGGGGTCGGCAAGTCGACCCTGCTCAACCGGCTCGTGCCCGGGATCCTGCAGACGACCGCCGCGGTGAGCCATGCGACGGGACGCGGCGTGCACACGACCACCCGCGTCGACTATCTCGATCTGCCCGCGGGCGGGGCGGTGGTGGACACCCCCGGGCTGCGCACGATCCAGCCCTTCGGCCTGCGGCCCGCCGCGCTGGCTCCCCTCTATCCCGAGTTTCGTCCCTATCTCGGCGGATGTCACTTCGGCGATTGCCTGCACGAGGGTGAACCGGGCTGCGCGGTGACGGAAGCGGTGGCGCAGGGCAAGATCGCGCGTGTTCGTCACGACAGTTACGTGCGCGTATTGACGGGGCTACGGCTGGAGGGCGTCTTCCTGAAGATCGACCCGGACGCCGAACGCGAATAGGGCGGGGTTCTCTTGCGACGTGAGCGGCAACAGCCCGATCCATGCGCGCCGGCGGCCCCAATGCAACGCGGCGCGGGAGTCGGCGAACCAGATGTCGGCGCGCTCACGCCAGCGCTCGTGCATCGTGTCCTGCACGAGGAAGACTCCCACCCCGGGGATCAAGACATGGTCGCCGAAATCGAAGGGCGCGCCCGGCGTGAAGGTGCGCAGCAGATCCCGCGATAGCGCCAGGCAGCCGTCCTTGACGGTGGTCATCGAGGCCGTCAGAAAAGGCGTGTCGTCGGTCTCGTGAGCGGAGCTTGAAAAGCCGGTCACGGTGACGCGGTGGAAATTGAGCGAAAGGCCGTTGCGCAGCGGCAGGGTCGCCCCCGCGGCCACCGCCGATTCGAGATTCTCCAACCCGGCGACCGCGGGCAGCGCTTCGTTGCCGGGCAGCCATACCCGGGCGATGCCCGCGCCGGCCATGGCCAGGATCACCGGAATGCCGGCCACGGCCCAGAACAGAGAGAAGCCGACGGCCCGGCCGCTGGTCCTCGTACGAATCATCTTGCTCCCATTTGAAGGTGACGATGGAAATCGCTCGGCGAGGCGACACGACCAAGGGTGCTCTTTTCCATCACCGAGGCCCGCTTCAGCGTGCTGCTGAGGGGAGGGCCGGGCGAGACCCTCCGAATCGAATTTCGTCACCGCGCGTTCGAGGGATGGAATCACGACTCCATCATGCGCAAGGAAGCAGATCATAAGCGATCCGAGCCCCCTTCGTCAAACCTCGAATGCGCGTCCTCAAGGCCCGTTCAGGAAAAGGCTTGCGCGCAATCAAGCCCGTACTTTAACATAAGATACGCGTTCAGCGCCCCGAGTGCCCAAGGTCAACGGTCCTATCCGGCGGTCTCATGATCCGGGAAGGGTAGTATGTCGGGTCTGCCCACCGCACTCGCCTTCCTGGGAGTCCAGGCGCTCCTCGATGAGGCGTCGATCGCGGTCCTGCCGGTGCCCTACGATCTCACGACTACGTATCAGCCGGGGGCGCGCTTCGGTCCCCGCGCCATCCTCACGGCCTCGCACGCGGTCGAACTGTTCGACGAGGAGCTGCGCTGGGATGTGAGCCGCGCGGGCATTCACACGTTGCAGCCCCTCGAACCCCTCGCGACCGGCCCCGAGGCGATGACCGCCCGCATCGCGGACAAAGTCGCAACCCTCTTCGCTGCGGGGAAGTTCCCCCTGCTCATCGGTGGCGATCATTCCATCACGATCGGAGCCCTGGAAGCCCTTAGCCGTCACTGGGAGAATCCCTGGGTGTTGCAGTTCGATGCGCATGCGGATCTGCGGGA
>JAZDGX010000104.1:0-6032 GCA_043806645.1 Candidatus Eiseniibacteriota bacterium
TTGCTTCTGACCGCACTGGTGCCGCTTCCCGGACGCGCGGAGGTGCGCGCAACGTCCGCATCCGGATTCCTCGTGCGCAGCGAGGTTCCGATCGCCGCGCCTCCGGGTGCCGTGTACAAGGTCCTGGTCGATCGCCTGGGAGAGTGGTGGGATCCGGCGCATACATTCTCGGGCGATTCACGGAATCTGTCCCTGGATGCGCGGCCGGGCGGGTGCTTCTGCGAATCGTTGCCCGGCGGCGGCGGAGTCAGCCACATGACCGTCGTCTACGTCGCTCCCGGCAGTGTGCTCCGCATGAGCGGCGGGCTGGGACCGCTTCAAGAGTATGGCCTGGTCGGGAACATGACCTTGAACTTGAGCGAAACAGACGCTGGAACGACCCTCGAGCTCATCTACAGCGTCGGGGGATACTACCCGGCCGATTTCAAGGACATCGCCCCGGCCGTGGATGGGGTGTTGCTGGGCCAGATGATGCGACTGAAGTCTCTTGTGGAAACGGGCAGCCCGGTGCAGAAATGATCGATGATCGCGGGTGCGGACGGAATTTGGTCGCGGCGTTGAGGGCTCTTTCCGGAAGAGCAGCGGAGGATCCATGAAGGTCTTGTATAGCGTGCTGGCGCTCGTCTTCGTTTCCCTTTCCCTGGGTTGCAGCCAGGCGCCCCATCTGAGGGGAACTTGGGAACTGGTCTCTCCGGCTCCTCCGGCGGGTGGAACTGCAGAATCCGGTGGAACGCTGAACACGATCAAGGTGCTCAACGACACCCACTTTGTGGTCGTGGTCCCGCGGGCCGACGGAAGGCCCCTGGTCGGGGGAGGCACCTACCGCCTGAATGGCTCGACCTACACGGAGATGATCGATTTCCACTACGTCCCGGGGCTGGAGCGCAAGTCCATCGACTTCGACTGCCGCCTGGAGGGAAACCTCTGGTATCACGCGGGCACGGTCGAGGCGGATGGCTCCGCGATTCAGATCAAGGAGATCTGGCGCCGGGTGGACTGAACCCTCCGGCGACGGCAGAACTCGCATACGCAACATGATGTCCGAAGGACGGGGCCGGGGATTTTGCGATTTTCTGCGGAGGATTTTCCCGGTTCGGGCGTTAGGGTGAATGAGCCGCCTGAAACCAGCCGCTCCCGGCCGGCCCGTTGACCCGGGAGGTCGCCCGGCCTCAAGGCCACGGCCGGCGGCAGGCGGACCGCAAGTAATGAGGGGCATGGGATATGGTGATCCATGGAGGACTGACGCAATGACGTTGAACAGCCACAGAACGATCGGGATATCCATTCTATTGGGTGTGCTTCTCATCGCAGGATCGGGTCTGGCGCTCGCCGAACCCCCGTCGGCTGCGGGCGATGCCCCGTCGGCCCCCGGGGCTCCACCCTGCATGATGGCGGGGGGTTGCCACGGGATGGACCGACTCGAGTTGACCGATGATCAAGAGGCTCGCCTCGAGAGCCTGCGGGAAGAGGGTCGCAAGCAGGCGGTCCAGATGCAAAAGGATCTCATGCGTGCCCGTCACGAGCTGCAAGGGGAGATGATGCAGGACGAGCCTTCGATGGACCGGGTGCGCGAGATGGCGCGCCGGATCGGCGACATCGAGACCCGGCTGCAGATCCATCGTCTGGAGCAGCGGCTGGCGATGCGCAGTGTTCTCACCCCGGAACAGCGCGACAAGTTCGCCGTAGGCGGCGGGATGCGGCGGTGGATGGACGGCCCTGACGGAGGCGAAGGACGCGGGCATCGGGGCCGCGGCCCGGGGCATGGAAGAATGCACGGCGAGTGCATGCCGGGCGGCGGGATGTCTGGTTGCATGCCGGGTGCGTGTATGCAGGGCGGGATGTCTGGTTGCATGCCGGGCGCGTGTATGCAGGGCGGGATGTCTGGTTGCATGCCGGGTGCGTGTATGCACGGCGGAATGCCCGGTGCATGTATGCCGGGCGGATGCGTGATGCATGGTGACATGGCGCCCGGATGTGGCAAGGGGGCCACACGGCCTGGCTGCGGGCCTGAGGCGATGAAGGCCGGCTGTGGCAAGGCGCCCGCGGAGGCGGGCTGCGCCCGGGCGCCGCAGGGCCATCCCGGGTGCGGGCGGCAGGGCGACTAAGGGACGGAATGCCTGCTGCGTGAGCACGAGCCCAACCATTGCGGATGCGGTCGGCCGGCCCGCGGTGAGTACATCTCCCGCGGGCCGCGACCTTCAAGCGCGGGAAACAACGCCCGTCGCCGAAGACGATCATCTGATGCGGCTCGTGGCCGAGGATGATGCGGTCGCCTTCCAGCGCCTGGTGGCGCGATGGCAACAGCCCGTCTTCGCGTTCCTGGCTCGCATGGTGGGTTCGAATGAAGATGCGCTCGATCTGACCCAGGAGGTGTTCGTGCGCATTCATCGAGAGCGGAAGCGCTACCGGCCCGCGGGTCGTTTTCGAAGCTGGTTGTTTCGCATTGCGGGTAACCAGGCGCGCAGCTCGCTGCGCCGCCGCCGCCTGCTGCACTGGGTCCACTTCGATCCCCACCGGCATGATTCCGCCGTTGTCGGAGACTCCGCGGCCTCACAGCGTGAACGGGAACAACTTGGCGAGCGCGTGCGCGCTGCGATCGCGGCCCTGCCCGAGAGACAGCGCCAGGCGATCGTCCTGCGGCGGTTCGAGCAGATGAACTACGAGGAGATCGCGCAGACCTTGGCCACGACGGCGCCCGCCGTGGAGTCATTGCTTCAACGCGCGATGGTCACATTGAAGAGGGACCTGGGTCCCTGGATGGTGGGATGATGAACGACGAGACGAAGAGCCCCGAGACGAAGCGCCCCGAGACCACGGATCGCCTGGATGGAAGCGAGGGCGGAGCTCTGTGGAAGACGCTGGATGTCGAAGGCGACCCCCGCCTGCCCCGCGACCTCTGGCCCCTCATCGAGGCGCGGGTCCATCACGCGGCGCGCCGGGGCGTGCTGCTGCTGCGCCTCGGTGGAGCGGCCGCGGCCGTCGCGGGCCTGCTGCTGGGCGTTTTCCTGGGCTCGCCGCTTACCCCGCGGGGCGATTCGTGGCAGCAGGAGACCTGGGCGGAGCTCGGGTCGCTGCTCACGGAGGAGAACGAGGCGACCCTCGACAACATCTACCTTTCCATGGCTGAGGAAGGAGGGGAAGAGTAATGAAGCGCGTGTGGTTCTTGCTGCTGACTCTTTCCCTGGGACTGAATGCGGGACTGCTCTACACGTTGCTTTCACCGCGCAGCCTTGCCGGATCCGCCTCGCAAGAGAATCTCCCTGAAGCGGCCCCGCCCGCGTTGGACGCGCCGCCGCATGAAGGAATGCCGTGCGCCACACCTGGAGGCGCCGGGCCGTGCGAAGTGCTCATGCACAATCGCCTCGACCGGATGGGCGAGGTGCTCGGCCTGAAGGGTGCGCAGTGGACTGAGGTGCGGGGAGTCCTCGGCGAAATGTTGCCGCGGATCATGGCCGAGCGCGAAAACGTCCAGCAGATTCGCCGGCGCGTGCATGAGGAGTACATGCAGCCCGAGGTCGATGCTGGCCTGATCCGGGCCCTCGTTACCGACCTGGCCGCAGCCCAGGCGCGGCTCGATTCGTTGACTGCGGAGACGATCCTGCGTGAATCGGGATTGCTCACCCGCGAGCAGCGGCTGGGCTATTTCCGCTCGATGCCCTGGGAGCGTTGCCGCGACTGCCCGCCCCCGCCGCGCGGGGAGCGGGACCGCGCAGGGCACGGGCCCAGGCCCAGGTAATTTGGTTGTGGTCTGAAATCCGAGAATCGGCGAGGCCAAGGGAGCCCAGGCTTCGGTCTTACCGCGTTCAGAGCCTGAGTTCCCGCTGGCGAGACTACTACTGGCGCAGGGTCCCCAGTGCGATCCATGGCAGCCGCCAGGCGCAGCACGCCTGCCGGTATGCCGCCTGAACCTACCTCGCCCGGGCGCAACCGATTTCGAAGTGGCAATCCCCGACTCCAAGAATCCATCGAAACGACAAACGAGAAAGAGACGATCTCGATCCGGCTGCCATCCACAATCTTCAGACCACAATCGAAAGTGCCCACCCGCGGAGCATATCTGCTAGACTTCGGCCCAAGCGATGCCGGGCTGCGGCCGGTTGGGGCAAGGAGAAGCCTATGTTTGGGAATTCGCCATTGAATCGTTCGCCGCGGCTGTTGCGTCGCGGACGTTTCGCGCGGGTGATGTCGGCCGCGGGGGTCTTTCTCTCCATTCTGTTGAGCGGTGCAGTGCCGGCTATTGAGGCGCAAGAGACCGCCTGCCCTGCCTGTCCGCCCAAGACCCACGCACCCGGTGATTCGCTGCCCCTGTATGTCGCCTCCAGCGAGCTGGGCATCGTCTGCATTCCCGCGCGCATCGCCTACGATGAAGGGCGCTGGACGTTCTTTCTGCGCGGGAAAGGGATCATCGGTGTCACCGGTGCCCAACTGGAAGTGGCCGGGGCGCGGATCGATGCGTCCCGGATCGACCTTCCGACTCCCTTCGGTTTGCTCATCGATTTCTTGCTCCCGCCGTTGACCCCGGGCGCCCGGGCGCGACTGATCCTCATCGGCACGCAGGGCGAGTTGGGACGCTTGCCCATCGATATCTCGGGCCCCGCGATGGTGCCGATCGGCCACCGCCAGCCCGATTTCGTGCGCGTTCAACTTGCCGAAGGAACCTTGTTCTATCCGCTGCATCAGACCGGACAGGTCGACGCCCGCTCGCTGGATGAGGTCGGCGGAGACGAGGAGTTCCTCGCGCTGCTACGGGACATGGGCATCCGGCGGATCCGCAAGACGCTGTCCAATATCGCCGAGGGCGACAGCGTGCAATGGGACGAACGCAATCACCGCGAGCTGCTCTACGGCGGGACCCAACTCAGATCCTATCTCATCTACTTGAATCCGGATCGCTCCCAGGAGGCGTTTCGCGAGATCTTTCGAGCGTTTCGGCAGGTCGAGGCCGGTTGGGTCAACGAGGACATGGCGACACGGGTCCAGAAGCGGCAGGGCGGGAAGTAGGCGCGCCGCGCGTGCGCCGGAGCCTGGGTTGCTCTTGTTGCGGCTGCCGCTGCCACGGCGGGTTCAGCTCCGAGCCTCCAGCCCCAGCCCTGACCGGGGGGCTGGACGCGCTGATCATCTCTAGAGATGCTTCTCGATTAACTCCACGACCTTCTCGCGACTCTGCAGGCCCACGAAGCGATCGACGACGTTGCCGTCCTTCAGGAAGATGACGGTTGGCACGCTCATCACCCTGAAACCCTGAGCGGTAGAGGGACCGTGCGAGACATCGCAATGGCCGATCCTGGCGCGGCCTTCATAGACCGTGGCCAGCTCCTCCAGAATCGGCTCGAGCTTCCGGCAGGGTTGGCACCACGCGGCGCCGAAGTCGAGGACGAGCAGTCCGGGGGCTGCGGCGTGTTCAGAGTAGTTATTGTCGTCGATTTCGATCATGAGCGATGCTCCCTCTCTCCCCATCTCGGCGTCAGGTCCAGGTCCGCTCGCGCGAGGTTCTCAACGTAGCTGTGTCCCATGGGCTGAGCGCAGTCTGCCTCTTCGGGTCGCATTACGCAAGGGCATCTGCTATACCATCAGCGCCTACTACGTTCTCCGATTCTCCGCCAGGGATGCGGGCGCCCGGGCTTCCGCGCGCTCGGCGACCGCGAGAGGGGGGGGGGCATGAAGACTTCTCCGCGAGGGCTTTTGGCCGGCGTCGCCTTGCTCTGCCTTGCCGGGGTCGCGAGGCCCGGGGTGCCGCTTGCCGCCGGCGCGGCCGGCCCGGTCGGTTCGGCCGGTCAGGCTGGTCAGGTTGATCAGGCTGATCAAGCCGGCCAGGTTGGTCAGGCCGAGCGGGCCCCCCACTTCGCCCTGCCGTCGGTTCCGGAGGGCGGAATCGTGGAGAGTGACACGCTCTTCGAAGCCAATGCCCTGACTGTGCTCGCATTCTGGACGACCCATTGCGCGGAGTGCGTCCGTCGCCTCGAGGTCTGTCAGGAACTGCAGGACTGGGGCCGCGACGATGGCCTTGGAGTGGTCGGGGTCAATTTCGACGA
>JAZDGX010000105.1:0-18044 GCA_043806645.1 Candidatus Eiseniibacteriota bacterium
GTGGACGGAGACGGGGTGGCCTTCGTGGAGGTGGAGCGCGAATCACGCTTGCCGATGGATCAAGTGAGCGACATCCGTATCAGCGAGCGTGACGTGGGCAAGTCGTTGCTCCTCGGCGCGGGGGCGGCGATTTTCGGCGTATGGCTGAAGGGTGTGCTGGTGGACGAAGAAGAACCGGCCCCGACATACAGCGGCAAACCCCCTCAGTAGGGATGCCCGTCCTCCGTGCTGTGAGAATCGTCTCGCGCAGCCCGCGTGTTGCGGGTGTGTGCGGGCTCCGCTTCAAGCATGATCCACGCGAGCATCCGGCCGGTGCGGCCGCGGTCGCGTCGATGGGAGTAGAAGAGATCGTCGCGACAGGCGGTGCAGAAGCGGCTGCGATGAATGCGCTGGGCGGCCAGACCTGCCTGCTGCAAGTCGTGCGTAAGAGCGCCGGCCAGATCGACGGCGTGAAATCCCGGCACCGATTCGCTCCGGAAGGCGGAAGGGAACAGGGCCGCCGAGACGGCGGGCAGATTGAAGCAGCAGGGCCCGATTCCAGGGCCGATCCAGGCATCCATCACGCTTGGTTCGCACCCTGTGGCGCGGATGACCGCGGCCACCGCCTTCGCGGCGATCCCGACGGTGATTCCACGCCAGCCGCAGTGGACAAGCGCGACACCGCGGCGCTCGGCTGCGAGCATGAGCGGGAGGCAGTCGGCGACCGTGAGCGCGAGCGGGAGTCCGCCGCGGGTCGTAACGAGCCCGTCTCCGGGAAGGGGAGGGGACGCGCCGTCCACGTGGTGAATCCGCGCGCCGTGCTCGAGGGCCAGGCCCGCGGCGCAGGATAACGGGACGTCGGCGGCCTCCGCCAGTCTGCGCCGGTTCTCGGCGACCCGGGCGGGATCGTCGCCGACGCGAAGGCTGTAGTTCGCCTGCGCCAGCCATCCTTGACTCACGCCACCGCTACGGGTACTGATACCTGCGGCCACCTGGATGCTCCACCCCCGCGGCGCTGAGATCCATCCGATGGCGGAAGTCTGCTGGGGAAGGGTCATGCATCCTCCGGCACGACGTCCACGGAGCGCTTCTGCGCATTCGCCGCAATCCGCGCCGGCAGCGGGGAAGCGCTCCCGCTCTCGGCGGGTGTCTGCATGCCGTGCCGGCAGGAAGGGAAAGAGATCCGCCCAAGGTGATGGAACTGCTGCACCGTCTCGACTGCGGCCTGCTCGTGTGGATCCACACGGCCCTGCGCAGTCCACTGCTCGATCGGCTCGCGATCGCGATCCATGACGGCGATCGTTTCCTGATTCCCCTGGGTCTCATCTGGCTCTATCTTCTCGTGCGCGGCAGCGGGCGCGTGCGCATGCTGGCCGCGTTGCTTCTCGTCACATTGGGCGCAACGGACCTGTTCGTCAATCTGGCGTTGAAGCCGTGGATCGACAGGGTGCGGCCCTGCTTTGCGGTCGAGGGGGTGGCCGCCCTCGTCAGGCAGTATCATTCCCCCTCGTTTCCTTCAAGCCATGCCGCCAACGCATTCGGTGCAGCCGTGCTGGTCGTGAGGTGGGCGGGGCGACGGTGGCTCTGGTTGCTCCTTGTCGCGGGCGTCATTGCGATCTCGCGCGTCTATACCGGGGTGCACTATCCCTCAGACGCTGCGGCCGGGGCGCTGATCGGCGGAGGGATGGGTTGGGCGATCGCCTGGCTGGGAGAGTGGGTGGTGCGACGGAGGAGGGCATCGGCGGGCTCGGATCCGCCGGAGGGATCGTCGATCCCCTAGTGCAACCGAAAGAATCAGAAAGGCTTGCAGGGACCGGGCCACCGTGCTAGGATGCGCTGCACCGGGACCAAGACAGGCGGGGAGAGGGGAGGGTAGGATTGAGCGGCAGCGGCTCTGGAGATCGTGAGAGACCTTCAGACCTCGCCGGCACCCGGCTTTCCGGAGAGTTGGCGCTTGAACGCAAGGGCGAGGATGTCGCGATCCTCGACCTGCGCGGGTTTGAAATCGGCTGCGATTTCTTCGTGATGGTCTCCGGGCGTACCGAAACGCACGTTCGAGATATCGCAGACCATATCGTCGACGAGTTGGCCAGGCGCCTGCGGGCACGACCGTGGCATATCGAGGGACGCGCGTACGGCCGGTGGATCCTCTTGGACTATGTCCATTGGGTCGTCCACATCTTCCACCACGAAGCGCGTGAGTACTACCAACTGGAGCATCTCTGGGGGGATGCACCGATCGAGCGGCTGATCGACGCGCAGGCGGCCCCAGCGGACGCTGCGGAGTAGGCATCGAGGCCGGGGGCGGCGGATGGAGATCGTGGTCGTCGGATCGGTTGCGCTGGACACGATCCACACACCCCATGCGGTAGGTCGCGACTTGCTGGGCGGCTCGGCGGCCTACTTCGCCTTGGCGGCATCCACGCTGGCCTCGGTGGGGATGGTTGCCGTCGTGGGTGAAGATCTTCCTCAGGAGCACATTCAACTTCTGAGTTCACGCGCGATCGATCTGCGCGGCCTGGAACGCAGGCCGGGCCCGACGTTCCGGTGGGAAGGGGAGTATGGCGCAAATCTGAAGGAGCGGCGTTCGCTGCGCACCGAACTGGGCGTGTTCGCCGACTTCCATCCGCGACTGCCCGAGGCGTATCGCGATGCCGATGTCCTCTTCCTCGCGAACATCCATCCGGAGCTGCAGATCGAAGTGCTGGCGGCGGCCACAGGAGCGAGGCTGGTCGCGATAGACACGATGGACTTCTGGATCCGGGGTTCGCTCGAGGCGCTGCGCGCCGTGATCCGGCGCACGGACCTGCTGCTGGTGAACGACGAAGAGGCGACGCTGCTGACCGGGCATGACGCGCTGCCCGAGGCGGTCGCAGCTATTCGGGCCATGGGGCCCCAGATGGTAGTCGTCAAGAAGGGGCCTCACGGATCCATGGCCCTGGGCCCGTGGGGCTGGCTGGCCCTGCCGGCCCTGCCGGTCGAGGATGTTCGGGATCCGACGGGGGCGGGGGACAGCTTCGCCGGAGGTCTCCTGGGCTATCTGGCCGGGAGGGACTGGCGCGACCGCGAGGTCTGCGCGACGGCGCTGGCGGTGGCGACGGCGATGGGATCGTGCGCGGTGGAGGGGGTGGGCGTTGGGGCGCTGGCGGTTCTCACGCGGGCGGGGCTGTGGGAGCGCAGCCACCGCTTGCGCGAGCTGACTCGGTTCGATCCTCCTGCGGAATGATGTGGCAACCTGATGGAGCGGCGACCATGCAGGACGAGAGGAAGGGCGTCGGGCTTCCGGAGAAGGAGGAGATCGAGCGCGCCCTGAAACAGATCGTCGGCGTCGAAGCGGCGCGCGTCTGCCTGGATGACGGGGAGATTGCGGAGATCCACATCGCCGCCTCTCCCGGAAGCCGGCCCAAGAGCGTGATGCGCGATGTGCGCTCGTATCTTGCAGCCGCCCTCGGCATCGAAGTGGATCACAAGAAGATCAGTATCGCGGTGCTCAAGCCGTGCGACGATCACCGCCAGGGCGAGCCGTCCGATCTCGGCGAGGGGGGAGGCTCGCGTATCCGATTCCAGTCCATCCAGGTGCTGGTCGAGGGACTGCGGGCGGAGGTTCAGGTGCGGCTGCGGGCGGAGGGGCGAGCGCTGTGCGGAATCGCTGAGGGCGTGCCCGCGGCGAATGAAGTCGAGCGGTTGGCCGTGCGCGCCACGCTCGATGCCCTTCAGTCGATGATGCCCCCGGATGTGCGCTTGCTGGGCGGCGAGGTGCGCTACGCCCAGGTAGGTGAGGGAGAGGTCTTCGTCGTGGAGGTGCGGTGCGTGCGCGAGCGGTCCGAGCGGCGGCTCATCGGAGCGTGCCGGGTCGAGGCCGACCGTCTGCGCGGCGCGGTCTTCGCCACGCTCGATGCGCTCAATCGGGTCTTGGGGCTGCTCAGCCCGCCGGGATGGACGGAGGTGCGGGTGGGGGCCGAGTCGGCCGAACGAGAGGAGGAGGGCATCGGATGACGCAGGAGCAAGCGCCCGCGTATCGCCGCGCGGGAGTCGACCTGTCGGCTGCCGACGATGTCGTGAGGCGCCTGAAGCCGCTGGCCGCCCGGACGCGCACGGCGGGAGTGGCGCTGGATCTCGGTTTGTTCGGCGGCTGCTTCGCTTTCCCCGATCCTTGCGGCGAGGATGTTCTGGTGGCGAGCATCGATGGCGTGGGTACCAAGATGAAAG
Source organism: Candidatus Eiseniibacteriota bacterium (assembly GCA_043806645.1). Taxonomy (GTDB): domain Bacteria; phylum Eisenbacteria; class RBG-16-71-46; order CAIMUX01; family WJJG01; genus JAZDGX01. The sequence continues at coordinate 4,189 of JAZDGX010000105.1, forward strand.
TCGCTCGGGCAACGGGGCGCTGGGAATCAGCGGGCTATGACATCGTCGCCCATTGCGTGGACGATGTACTCACCTTGGGGGCGCGCCCGCTCTTCTTTCTCGACTACATCGGAACTTCCCGCCTCGACGTCGACATCGTGGAGGCGCTCGTGCGAGGCATGGTGACGGGGTGCCAGGAAGCGGAATGCGCGTTGCTGGGCGGTGAGACAGCCGAGATGCCCAGCGTATACGTGTCGGGGGAAGTCGATCTCGTCGGTTGCCTGATCGGAGCGGTGCGGCGCAGCGATCTGCTGCCCGGAAGACGGGTCCGTGCCGGCGATCGACTGGTCGGTCTCGTCTCGAACGGGCTCCACACCAACGGTTTCTCGCTTGCGCGGCGGGTCCTTCTCGATGAAGGGCCCGGGCTTGAGGCGTTGCTCGAAGGCGGAGCGAGTGTGGGGGATGCGCTCGCTGCGACGCACCGCATGTACTGGAAGGCGGTGCGGCCCTATCTCGGGCGCGCCGAGTTGCATGCCATGGCCCACATCACGGGCGGAGGCATTCCGGGCAACCTGTCCCGAGTCATGCCTTCAGATTGCCTCGCCCGCGTCGATACCGGAAGCTGGGCCGTCCCTCCGGTGTTTCGGGAGATCCAGCGCAGGGGTGCAGTCGGCCGGGAGGAGATGTTCGAGGTCTTCAACATGGGGATCGGCTGGATCCTGGTCGTCGAGCCGCATGTGGCGGAGGCCTGGTCAAGGGAACTGGACGCAGGCGGTTGGGGCGCGCGAGTCGTGGGCGAAGTGCTTCCCGGCGGTTCGGGTGTCCGCCTGGAGCCATGAATCGACCGGCGGTGCGTCGGAGGGGCCGCGGGAGCGTGGTACCGGACCGTCGGACCCCCGGGCCGGCCTGGAGGCCCTACGCCGACGGACTTGACAGACGGCCGCCGGGACCGTAGGATGATCCAGCTCTAAAGAGTCGCGGGACTCTGGGATGGGCGATTAGCTCAGTTGGTTAGAGTGCTTGCTTGACATGCAAGAGGTCACTGGTTCGATTCCAGTATCGCCCATCGGATGATTGATGCACGGGCCGGTAGAGCATGGGCCGTGCGTCCTGCGCCGGTGCGCTTCCGGCGCCTAGGGGAACGATCCCCCGAAGCAGGAGCGAACGCTTCTCGCCTCGCGATGCCTCTTGAGGCTGTTTCGAGGCAATGATCGGCGACGGAGTTCATGGGTGGGACTCCGGCCAGGATCATGGGAGAGGCGGCCGCGGGCCGCCTTTTCTGTTGGGTGCAAGACCGCCCGGGGAGGATCCGCATATCCGTCGAGAATTCGGCGCTCCGGCAACCGACCGGACGAGGGTCAACGAGCGCATCCGCGCTCCGATGGTTCGAGTGATCGGAGACAACGGAGAGCAGATCGGCATCATGGCCGTTTCGGACGCGCTCAAACTCGCACGTGAACAAGGCCTGGACCTCGTCGAAGTGGCACCGCAGGCGCGCCCGCCTGTCTGCCGGGTCATGGACTACGGGCGCTATCGGTACGAGCAATCGAAGCGCCTGCGCAAGGCGAAGAAGTCGCATCAATCACAGCTCAAGGAGATCAAGCTGCGTCCCAAGATCGGGGACCACGATTTGCTGACGAAACTGAATCACGCGCGGGAGTTCTTCGAGAAGCGTGACAAGGTGAAATTCACCGTGCGCTTCCGGGGGCGGGAGATCGTGCACATCGAGTTCGGGGAGATCCTGCTGCGGCGCGTGATGGCGGAACTCCAGGAGGTCGCCGTCGTGGAGGTCCCGATCCGTAGAGAGGGCTATGTACTGACGATGGTCATGACGCCCAAGGGCGCCAGCTGATTCGCCGGTACCGAGGAATGGGAGTTGGACATGCCGAAGATCAGAACGCGGAAAGCGACCGCCAAGCGTTTCAAGATTGGCGGGACGGGCCGGATCCGTCGCTGGCGTGCCTACAAGGGGCATCTGCTGAGCGGCAAGACGCGCAAGCGCAAGCGGGGTTTGCGCCAATCCGACACGGTGCATCCCAGTGACTTGGGCAGGATCCGCAGGCAGCTGGGGCTGATGTAAAGGCCGGGGCTGTCAGCGGGACTGCACATCGGGGATGAGGGGAAAGGAGTAGGGGATGCCCAGATCGAAAACTGTCGTTCCGGCCCGAGCGCGCCGGCGCAGGACGTTGCGCATGGCGAAGGGTGCGGTGGGCGGGCGCTCCCGCCTTTATCGGGTCGCCAAGGAAAACGTGATGCGCGGCCTGCGCTACGCCTATCGCGACCGGCGGGTGCGCAAGCGCATGATGCGGAGACTGTGGATCCAGCGGATCAACGCGGCCGCCCGACTGAACGGGTTGAGCTACAGCACGTTGATCGCCCTCCTCAAAGGGGCGGGGATCGCCCTCGACCGCAAGGTGTTGGCGGATCTGGCGGTGCAGGATATCCAGGCGTTCGGCCGTCTGATCGAGACGGCCCGGTCGGCTTCTGCCGAGCGCTGAGAGCGGCGGATGGGAGGGGGGCATGGAGACCTCCACTAGCCGGCTGCCGGGTTCCTTGCTGGAGCGGCTCGATCTGCTCGCGGCCCGTGCGGAGAGGGCGGCCCGGCTGATGGAGGAGCTGCGCCGGGAGCGGGACGAGGTGTTTTCGGCCGCCAAGGTGCGCGGTGGTGCGGCGCTGGTTCGTCGGATTGAGGAATGGAACCGCCTGGAACTGGAGAACCGCCATTTTCAGGAGGAGCGGAGGGAAGCGGCCGCGCGCCTGCGCGCACTGATCGATAAGGTTGACATGCTTCCGGGGGGTGCCTAAACTGAAGCCTCCAGGTGCATTGGGCGCCTGGAAGTGCGGCCAGGGCAGGGAAGCGAATCCTCGTGCCGCTCCGGTCAGGATCCACGGCGCATGGGCGAAGGCAAATACAAAAGCGTGACGATCATGGGAGAGGAGTACCGCGTCTCCGGGGAGACCGATGGCGCTCCGCTTCCGGATCTGGCTGCCTACGTGGACGATAAGATGAGTCAGATACGCCGCTTGAGCGGAGTGCCTGACGCAAAACGGATCGCAGTGATGACATCGCTCAATATCGCGGAGGAGTTGTTCCGCGAGCGAGCCGAGTGGGCGGCACTGGCCGCGGAAATGGAAAGGCGCGTGACGAGAATCGGCACGGCGCTGGACCGGCTCATGGGCGATGCCGGGAGCGGTCCGGCCTGAGGGAGCCCCCCGCGAACGCGGGGGAACCGACTTGGGCGACCGGGGTGCCATCTAGGAGACGACAAGAATCCCTGCCTGGCTTGTGAAGGCTGCGGGAGCACTTGAACCAACACTCATTCCAGGGGATCCGGAAGTGGCCGATAGGGGAAGCCCTCAAGGGTGCCCGATGCGGTCAGGGATGGAGCCCACGTGGACGGACAAGGTTCAGATGCCCGCTCCGCACGGCTGAGGCGGGGTTTCTTTTTTTCGAGCCATGACTCTCGCCGGCCGGGAGCGGGGATGAGAGGAGTCACAGAGTGGAACCGGGGAGCTGGATCGTACCTTCCCTGGCGGCCATCTTCGGCGGGCTTTTGGGGTTCTGGATCGGCATGTGGATCCACCGGCGTCTTGGCCGGGCGCGTCTCACGGATGCCGAGTCGCAGGCCAAGAGGATCCTCGAGGAGGCACGCAAGGAGTCGGAGCTGCAGCGCAAAGCCGCGGCCATAGAGGCGCGGGAGGAGTGGATTCGGGCAAAGGCGAAGTTCGACCAGGAGATGTGGACCGTCCGGCAGGAGTTGGACCGCAAGGAACAGCACCTGGATGACCGGGAGGGCCAACTGGAGCGCCGGGGCGAGCAGCTGGCTGTCCGCGAGGGGGAAGTCCGCAAACTCCAGGAGAACAACGAGCACCAGCGCGAGGAGCTGCAGAAGAGGCGCAACGAGGTCGAGCGCCTGGCCGCCGAGGAGAACCGCCGGCTGGAGCAGATTGCTGGATTGACCGCCGCGGCGGCCCGCGAGCAGTTGTTGAAGAACCTGGAGGAGGACGCCCGGGCCGAGGCTGCGTTGCTCGCCAGACGAATCCGCGAGGAGGCCGAACGGGGCGCCGAGCGCGAGGCGCGCCGTGTCATCACGATCGCCATTCAGCGCATGGCGGGCGAGCAGTCGGCGGAATCGACCGTCACGGTGGTCGCGCTGCCGAACGAGGAAATGAAGGGGCGCATCATCGGACGCGAAGGGCGCAACATACGCGCCTTCGAGACCGCGACGGGTGTGGATGTGATCATCGACGACACGCCCGAGGCGATCCTGCTCTCGGGCTACGATCCGGTGCGGCGTGAAGTCGCGCGGCTGGCGATGGAGACCCTGGTCCGCGACGGGCGCATCCACCCGGGCCGGATCGAGGAAGTGGTTGAGAAGGTCGGCAAGGACGTCGAGCGTGAGCTCATGGAAACCGGGGAGCGGGCGTCTCTGGACCTGGGCGTTCACGGGCTGCACCCCGAACTGATCCGCCATCTCGGCGCCCTGCGACACCGCACCAGCTTCGGGCAGAGCGTTCTCAAACACTCCGTGGAAGTGGCCCGGCTGGCGGGGATGATGGCGGTGGAATTGGGGCTCGACGAGATCTTCGCGCGGCGGGCCGGCCTTCTGCACGACATCGGCAAGGCGATCGACCACAACGTCGAGGGCCCGCATGCCATCATCGGCATGGATCTGGCGCGCCGCTGCCACGAGAAAGAAGAGATCGTGATGGCGATCGGAGCCCATCACGGGGAGGCGGAGTCCGACAGTGTCTACGCCTCATTGGTGAAGGCGGGCGACGCGATCTCGGGTGCGCGGCCCGGAGCGCGGCGGGAGACGCTGGAAGCCTACATCAAGCGACTCGAGCGCTTGGAAACATTGGCCGAATCCTTCGCCGGCGTGGAGAAGTGTTACGCGATCCAGGCGGGACGCGAGATTCGGATCATGGTCCAACACAAGGAACTCAATGACCAGCAGGCGACCGACCTGGCCGCCGGTGTCGCCCGTAGGATTGAAAAGGAACTCCAATACCCCGGGCAGATCAAGGTCGTGGTGATCCGGGAGACGCGCGCCATCGAATACGCACGCTGATCGTCCGGGGCTGCGGGGCTCGATGGTCCTGGGGCAGTCGTGCGACGGGCGGAGGGGCCATGGGCGCAAGGATCCTCGATGGACGTGCCGCGGCCGCGGCCCTGAAGTCGCGGCTGGCGGAACGGATCGCCCGACTGAAGGAACGGGGCATCACTCCCGGGCTCGCGCTGATCCGGGTCGGTGAGGACCCGGCCTCCGCCGTCTACGTGCGCGCCAAGGAAAAGGCCTCCCAGGAGTTGGGTGTCGCTTCGCGCATGCTGGCCCTGCCGCGCGAGATCTCCCATCCAGCGCTGCGCGAAGAGATCCTGCGCCTGAACAGGGACCCCTCTATCCATGGCGTCCTACTCCAACTTCCCCTCCCCGAGCACCTTCCGGAGGAAGAACTGGTTGCCGCCATCGAGCCGGCCAAGGATGTCGACGGCTTCCATCCGGTCAACGCCGGCCGCCTTTGCCTGGGCATTCCGGGTTTCGTCGCCGCCACTCCGCTCGGCATTCTGCGCCTGCTCCAGCACTACGATGTTTCCCTGCCGGGAAGCCGTGTGGTCGTGCTGGGCCGCAGCCGGATCGTGGGGCGTCCGCTCGCCAACCTGCTGTCGCTGAAGGGCCCGGCGGGTGACGCCACGGTGACGCTGTGCCATTCGCAAAGCCGCGATCTGGCCGAGATTACGCGTCAAGCGGAGATCCTGATCGTCGCGATCGGCCGAAAGCGCTGGGTGGGGGCGGCGATGGTGAAGCCCGGGGCGACGGTGATCGATGTCGGGATTCACAGCGAGCCCGACCCGCTACGGCCGGGAAAGCGACTTCTGGCGGGGGATGTGGACTTTGCGGAAGTGGCGAAAGTGGCGGCGGCGATCACGCCGGTACCCGGGGGCGTCGGCCCAATGACGGTGGTGAGCCTGATGGAGAACACCGTTCTGGCGGCCGAGCAGGCGGCGGGCGGACCTTCCTGATGCGCGCGACGGGATTCGACGGAGGCGGTATGCGACAGAGCCTGACCGTCAGCGCGGCGACGGAGATCATCAAGGAGTGCATCGAGCAGGGGGTCGGGCCTCTCTGGGTGGAAGGGGAGATCTCCGATTTCGTCGCCCACCGCTCGGGCCATTTCTACTTCGCGGTGAAGGACGCCGAGGCGCGGCTGCGTTGCGTCATGTTCCGCAGTGCGAACCAGCGACTGCGCATGCTGCCGCAGGATGGCCTGCAGTGCCTGCTCTTCGGCCGCGTGAGCGTCTATGGGCGCAGCGGACAGTACCAGCTGATCGTGGAGCGCCTCCAACCGCTGGGCGAGGGCGAACTCCAGGCTGCGTTCCTCGCGCTGAAGGAGCGGTTGGAGAGGGAAGGGCTGTTCGACACCGCCCGCAAACGCAAGCTCCCCGCCATGCCGGGCACGATCGGCATTGTCACCTCGCCGACGGGTGCCGCGATTCGCGACCTGGAGCGCGTTCTGCGCCGGCGGTGGCCGCCCGTGCGCATCATTCTGCGCCCGGCGATCGTGCAGGGGCGGGAGGCCGCGGCGGACATCGTGGCGGGCATTGAGGCCCTGAGCCGCCGGGATGAGATCGACCTGATCATCGTGGGGCGGGGGGGCGGGTCTCTGGAAGATCTTTGGGCCTTCAACGAGGAGAGGGTGGCGCGCGCCATCGCGGCCGCACGTCACCCGGTGATCTCGGCGGTCGGCCATGAAGTCGATGTGACGATCGCCGATTTTGTCGCCGACCTGCGGGCTCCGACTCCGTCGGCGGCGGCGGAGATGGCGGTGCCGGACATGCGGGATGTGCTGGCCGCCGCGCGATCCGATCTGCGCCGCTGTGCGCGGGCGGTGTGGCGGAGGTTGGACGATGGGCGCCTGAGACTCGAGGGCCTCTCGCGCAGCCGTGCGCTGCAGAGCCCGCTCGATCAAGTGCAGCAGGCGAGTCAGCGCGCCGATGAGTTGATTCTGCGCATCGGCCGCGCGACCAGCGCGGCCTGCCGGCGGGCGCGGGAGCGCCTGGCGGGAATCGCGGGCCGGGTCGGGGCGCTCAATCCGGGCGCGGTCCTGGAGCGGGGCTATGCGGCGGTCTTCGACGAGGGCGGCCGACTCGTGTCGCGGGTGGGCGATCTGCGGGTGGGAGATGGCTTGCGCGTGGTGCTACAGGGCGGTTCCCTGCGCTGCCGCGTCGAGCAGGTGGATGGAGGGCGGAGCCTGCTCGAGGCGCTCGGCTTGCGTGGACCCTGTACGGAGACGGGGGACGCGGAGAAGGGGGCGGGATGAGCGGTGAATCGGCGGGCGGTGCGCGGGATGGCCGGTCGACGAAAGCGGCGGCCGGCGGCGGTGAGACTTCCCGTCCGGCGGGCGAGGCCTCCGGGGCGCAGAGCTTCGAGCAGGCCCTGAAACGCCTTCAGGAGATTGCCGACCGTCTGGAAAGAGGGGACCTCGATCTGAAGGACTCGCTTTCCCTCTACCGGGAGGCGCGGGAGATGCACGCCTTCTGCGCGGCGCAGCTATCCGCGGCGGAGGAGGAGCTGCGCCTGCTGCTTGCGGATGACCGGTTGGTGCCGGAGAGCCTTGCCGAGCGGGACGGGGAAAGCGAGGGCTAGCCATGGCGCGGCGCATGATCCGGGCGGTCGGGATCCATCCCAACTTCGCGAAGCGTTCTTCGCGCAAGGTCTTTCAGGAACTGGCGGGATGGCTGGTCCGTGAAGGGTGCAGCGTGTGGGTCAGTGAGGAAGTCGGCGGCCCGTTGCCGCCCCACGTGCAGCGCGTGCCGCCGCAGAAGTTGCCGGAGCGCATCCATCTGCTGGTGGTGCTGGGAGGCGACGGGACGCTGCTCGGTGCTGCGCGCATGCTCTTTCCGCACGAGGTTCCGATTCTGGGCGTCAATTTCGGGGGCCTCGGATTCCTGGCGGACGTGCACGTGGGCGATCTCTACGCCGCGCTCGAACAGACTTTGCGAGGCGACTACACGATCGAGCGGCGCATGATGCTGCGTATCGTGATCCTCGGCCGCAATGAACGCCCCCGCGCCACGCTCTTCGGCCTGAACGATGCCGTGGTGCGGGAGGCGGGACAGCGCATCCTCGAGATCACCATGTTGATCGGCGGCACGCGGGTGGGTGTCTTCAAGGCCGATGGACTTGTCGTGGCGACCCCTACCGGTTCGACCGCCTATTCGCTTTCCGCGGGGGGTCCGATCGTTCAGCCGCTCCTCGACACCCTGATTGCGACGCCGATCGCGGCGCACAAGCTCTCCATCCGGCCCGTGATCTTCCCCGCCTACGAGACGCTGGAGGTGCGTCCGCGTCTGGAGGGGCATGCGGCGCATCTGGTCGTCGACGGTCAGGTCTCCCTGGAGCTGCATCCCGGCGAGTCGGTGCTTGTCGGCCGTGCCGCCAAGAGCTCGTGTTTTGTTCAACTCCGCCAGCGCTCCTTCTACGACGTCCTGCGCGAGAAACTGAAGTGGGGCGCCTGATCGCGCGGAAGGGTGGGGCAGGATGCTGAGCAGTCTGCGCGTCAAGGACTTCCTGCTCATCCGGGAGGCGCATCTCGACTTTGCCCCCGGGTTGAATGTGCTGACCGGCGAGACGGGCACCGGGAAGTCGATGCTCCTGCGGGCGCTGGCGCTGCTGTTCGGACGCCGCGCCGATCCGGGATGGATCCGGCGCGGGGCGGCGGCACTGCGGGTGGAAGCAGCCTTCCGCGCCCCGCCGCGCGCCCGGCGCCTGGCACAGGCCCTTGGCCTGCAGGTGGAAGAGGGCGAGATCCTGATCGTTCGCGAGGTGCGCCGGGAGGGGCCGGGGCGCGCATTCGTCAACGGCCAGCGCGTGCTCGTGGAGACATTGCGGCGTCTCGGGGACGAGCTCGTGGAAATCCATGGTCAACGCGAGGAGGAACGCTTCCGGCGCGGCGATGCCCAACGCGAGTTGCTAGACGTCTTCGGCAACCATGCGGCCCTGCGCCGCGAAGTTCGGCAGTGTCACCGCGAGCTTGAAGGCGCGCAGGGGCGCCTGGGCGAGCATGGCGAACGTATCGAGCGTCTGGCGCGGGATGAGGAATGGTTGCGCTACCAGGTGGAGGAAATCGAGCGCGTGGCGCCGCGCGCGGGAGAGATCGAGACGTTGCGGGGGCAGGTGAGCGAGCTGCGGGAGGCGGCGCGCGAAGCGGAGTTCATCGCGCTGGCCGAGGACTTGCTCGCCGGGCGCGGCGGGGCGGTGCTGGCCGCGATGGAAGAACTCGACCATCGGATGGCAGGTCTGGCCGCGGGCGGAGAGCGATGGGAGACGTTGCGGGCAGAGGTGCGGGAGGGACTGACCCACGTGCGCGCGGTGGCGAGAGGGCTGCGGGAGCTGCGCCGGGATGTGGCCGGCGGATTACGGGAGTTGCCGGTGCTCGAAGAGCGCCTCGGGGCCCTCGACCAGCTGCAACGCAAGCACCGTCGTGGTTTGGATGAGGTGATCGAGCTTCTCGGGCAGATGCAAGCCGGGCTTGAGGAACTGGCGCGCGGGCGTGAGACCGAGCAACGGCTGCGGGAGGCCTGCGGCCTGGCCCGGGCGAAGCTCGAGCAGCAGGCGGGCTCCCTGAGCGCGGCGCGGCAAAAGGCGGCCCGGGAACTGACGGCCGCGATGTCGAGTGAACTGGATGAGCTGGGCATGCCCGGCTGCCGATTGCGCGTGTCCCTCGAACCCATGGGCGATTCGCAGGAGGGTGCCCTCGTGATCGGCCCGACGGGGTCGGAGCGGGTGACCTTCGAAGTGGAAACCAACGCCGGTGAGGGGTTCCGTCCCCTCGGCCGGATCGCCAGCGGCGGCGAGATGGCGCGCTTGGCGCTGGCCTTGCGGGTCGTGCTGGGCAAGCGCGGACATGCTCTGTTGGCGGTTTTCGACGAGGTCGATGCCGGACTCGGCGGAGCCGCTGCGCAATCGGTGGCGGCGCGACTGGCGCGGGTGGCGAAGCATCAACAAGTGCTGCTGGTCACGCATCTGCCGGTGATCGCGGCGGCGGCCGAGCGGCAGTTCGCGATCGAAAAGCAGCCGCGCGCGGGCGTCTTCGACGTGGGCGTCCGGCCGATCGAGGGAGACGAGCGGATCGCGGAAATCGCTCGTATGCTTGCAGGAAACGGCCGCGACCCAGAGGCGCGGCGACACGCGACGGCACTGCTGGAGCGGGCTTTTCGATTGCCGGCGCGGGATGAATCTGGTAGGAGTTGACGGTGGTGGGAGATTTCCCGGATCGAGTTGCGCCCGTAGCTCAGCTGGATAGAGCGTCTGCCTCCGGAGCAGAAGGTCGCGCGTTCGAATCGCGCCGGGCGTACTGTGGATGGTCGGGCCGGCCGGAGTCGCCTCGATTGCCCGGTCGAAGCCTGCAGCCCGCTCGAAGCCTGCTGGTATTGCTCCTGTGTGTGTTGTGCTACGTCGCTCCGGCGGCTCCCCAGTACTTCGGGCAAAACAAGGTACCGGGGCCGGCGCGCGAGTGGCGTCAGCTTGAGAGCCCCCATTTCGTCCTCTATTTCTACGAAGGGGAGCGTGAGCTCGCCCAACGCGCCCTGCCGGTGGCCGAGCGGGCCTACGCACGTTTGGCGCGCCTCTATGGCCACGAAGCGTCCGAGCGCATTCCGGTCATCCTGTACAGCTCGCAGGATGAGTTCCGTGAGACTCGGGCGGTCAGCAGCCTGATCGGCGAGGGCACGGGGGGCGTTACCGAGTTCCTCAAGCGGCGCGTGATCGTCCCGGCGACGGGGTCCTTCGCCGAATTCGACCATGTCTTCACCCACGAGCTCACGCATGCCTTCGAACTCGACATGCTCGCATCGGGAGTGGGAGGCGGGGGAATCGATCCGCTGAGCTGGACGCCGCCGCTGTGGGTCATGGAAGGTCTTGCCGAATACCTGAGCATTCCCGGACTGGACACGCAAACGGAGATGTGGCTGCGCGACGCGGCGCTCGAGGGCACGCTGCCGACGCTGCAGGAGCTCGATTGGATTGCCGATCTGCGCGTCTATCGCTTCGGGCAATCCATCGTTGCGCATGTTGCGGAGCAGTTCGGCGACGAGATGCTCGGCCCTTGGCTGCGCGGCATGGCTCGCCGGCGCAGCGCTTCACGCGGTACCTCGGAGGTGCTCGGGATGACTCTCGAGCAGCTTTCGGAGGACTGGCATGACGCCCTGCGCCGTCGCTATCTGCCGGCCGTTGCGCAGCACGCGGGTCTGGAAGATTCCGCTCGCCGCCTTACCGATCACCGCCGCACGCTGGCGAATTTCTACGTCACCCCGGCGGTGTCGCCCGACGGCGGCCGATTCGTCTATGTGGCCGACGACAGCCCCTACGCCGACCTCTACGTCGCCTCGGCGATCGATGGCACGCACCGGCGCCGCCTGATCGCTGGAGAACGGCGCGAGACCTTCGAGTCGTTGCGCTACTTCCGCACGACGTTCGAGTGGAGCCCCGACGGGGAGCGCGTGGCGTTGATCGCGCTGAGCGGGGGCCGCGACCGCCTCCTGATCTTCAATGTAGCTGAGGGCAAGACGGAACGGAGTTTCGAGTTCGGCTTCGACGAGATGCTGTCACCGACATGGTCCCCCACGGGCGAGCGGATCGCGTTCGTGGGGTTGCGGGGCGGGGAATCGGACCTCTATGCCCTGCGTCTGGAGGACGGATCCCTCGAGGCGCTGACCGACGATCCGTGGGCGACGTTTCAGCCGGCCTGGTCGAGCGACGGCACGCGCATCGCCTTCGTCACCGATCGCGATTTCCAATCGCTCGCGCCGCGGCCGGGGAGCTCTCCCTGGCATCTGGGGATCCTGGATCTTGCGAGCGGCGAGACGAGCATTGTGCGGGGGACTTCCGGGAAGAGCATCAATCCCCAATGGTTTCCCGATGGCCGCCACCTGCTGTACGTCAGCGATCGAGATGGCATAGCGAATCTCTACATCCGGGATCTGGATCGTGCTGCGGATTGGCGTCTGACCGACGTCGTGACCGGGGTCGCGGGCATCACGGCGACCGCGGCGGCGGCGAGCCTCTCTCGAGATGGGCGGCGCGTGGTTTTCAGCGTGTATGCGCGGAGCGGCTGGGACATCTTCGCGATCAAGGACCCGCTAGGCGCGATCAAGAATCATGACCCGTGGGAGGCTCCCGCGCCGGCCGCGGCGGTTGCTGCGGCGCCGGCCGCGCTGGGGGCCGCACCAGACCCAGGAACGGTCGCGTCACCGTCACCGTTGGTGCAAGAGGACTCGACGGCGGCGGTGGGCGTCTTCGCGCCGGAGCCGTCCCCGGCCTGGGTTGATTCGCTCGCGCATCGGCTCGCAGCTCAGGCAGGCGATTCTCTGACCGCGGGCGTCGGGCCGGGAGGCGAGAGAAAGAAAGGTCTATTCTCCCGGCCGGCGGTGGGCCCGGAGTACTCGCCCGTGTGGCCCGAGGACGTTCCCGTGGCCGGGATCGACTTGAGCGAGATCTACCGCGAAACGGCCGCGCTGCCGGATACGTTCGCCGTTACCGAAAAGCCCTACCACCCTCGCATGAGCATCGACTTCGCTCAGGCGGGCGGATTGTATGCCTCCGGCTACGGGGCCGTCGCGCAGACGCTGCTCGTCTTCTCCGACATGCTGGGCGATCGGAATCTCTACGTGGGGGCTGATGTGAGCGGGTCGTTCGAGGAGGGCAGCTACTATCTCGGATACCTGAACCAGCGCCGGCGACCTGCCCTGCTCTTTTCTCTCTACCAGTATCAGACTGGCTATGGGTACGGAACCGTGCCCGGCTATCCGGAGGTCTATCAGAAGCGCCTCGTCAGAGGTGCAGGCGCGGCGGCCTATTACCCGCTCTCCCGGTTTCGGCGCATCGAGGTTTTCGTCGACGCAATCCAGGAGAAGCGCTACGAGTGGCTCTGCGAGGAGATCGCGCAGGACGAGCTGTGGCGTTGCGGATGGAAGGACGAGCATATCGACCAGACCTACGTGGCCCCGGGCATCGCCATGGTGTTCGACTCGGCGCTCTTCGGTCCCACCGGGCCCCTGAGCGGCCGTCGCACGCGCATCGGGGCCGGGGTCAGCTTCGGCCAGCGCCGGGCGGGCAGTTTCGATCTGGACCATCGGGTCTACCAGAACATCCGCAAGCGCTATGCATTCGCCGGGCGCCTGGTCATGGCGGGAGAGTGGGGGCCGGACCGGCAGGAGATTGCCTTCGGCGGGCCCTTCTCGCTGCGCGGCTATCTCGACTACCCACTCTACGGAACCAGTATCGCATTCACGAATCTCGAATTTCGGTTTCCCTTCATCGATGCCTTCTATCTCGCCTGGCCGCTGCGCATCGGAATCGGGGGGATCCGCGGCAGTTTGTTCTTCGACATGGGGGCCGCGTGGGACGATCCCGAACTCTTCCGGGGGGTCCGCTCTGGACGCGGCGAAGGCTCTTTCCATCTCGAGGACATTCGGGCTTCCTGCGGCTTCCGGGCTTCCCTAAACGTCGGCTTCGCGATCCTGCGCTGGGATCTGAGTCGGCGGACCGATCTCGCCGGGTGGGTGGGAAAGGCGAAGGGGGAGTTTTCGATGGGATGGGAGTTCTAGGTGGTCGTCCCCGGAACCGATCCCATCGACCGACTTGCGCGTCGTCCAATCGTTTGCGCGTTGCACCTTCTGCCGGTTCTCCTGTTCGTGGGCCTGGCCATCGGGGCGTGGGTCCGCGAAACCGGCGAATCTCACTCCGCATGGCTTCAAGAGGCGCAGGCGCTGTCCGCCGAGCTGCGGGCATTCGGGCCAGGGGCGCTCGGCATGGCGCGGACCTGGGCCGATCCACGTGTTCCTCCGTCCGTGGCGCTGCTGTCGATGGGGCTGTCTG
>JAZDGX010000106.1:0-11357 GCA_043806645.1 Candidatus Eiseniibacteriota bacterium
CGCCGCGGCGACCGTCAGGACGTAGGAGAAGATCTCAGGCTTGATGTAGGCCGCGCTTTCGGACATGAAGACGCCCAGCAGCGCCACCAGTCCGACCAGGGGATGCCGGGCGACCTTCATCCGGCGCGCCAGCCAGAAGACGCTTGCCACGAAGATCAGCAGGCAGAGATAGCGCAGGGCGAAAAGCGGGGTGAGCCCGCCGGCCTGATGGATGAGATAGAGCAGGATCTGGGGAATCCAGGCGCAGTAGATCGCGCCGCTGTCGGCGGGCGTCCAACTGAAGATCGTGTCGTCGGGCAGGAGCGTGCGCTGTTGCAGGAAGTACCGGCCGTAGGCCATCTGCCAGAACAGATCTCCGTCCCGGACCGGCTCCGCGTACTCGACGGCGACGGCGATCAGGATCAGCAGGGCCAGGAAGCCGCCCCAGGCCAGGCTCCAGCGGCCCCGATGCGGTAGCGACAAGGATTCGCCCTCCACGCAGACGCTTCTGTATGCCAAATGGAGGGGCGCGGCGCAACTGCTTATGTGGGATCCTCGACCTTGCCCATGAAGAGGATCGCGCCCGAATGACGATCCCGGATGGCGAAGAGGAACGGGCGATCGGCGACGAAGGAGGGCGGCACAGAGGTTTCGCCGACTTCGACCACGGTGGCCGCGGCCGCCTCCGTCCCTGTCTCATCGACCTTCACCACGGCTCGGTGGATGACGCGGTAGATCATCAGATCCCTCGGGCTGATGCCGTGGAAATCCGCCAGCGGGGTGAAGGCGATGCCCATGCCCAGGGCGGTGAGGACATCGTTCAACGTGCCCTTGTATTCGAGTTCGAAGCGGGGCAAGAGGACATCGACCGCGGTGGGTTGCAGCGCCGCCAGCCATCCGTCCCAGGCCTCCTGCGTCATCCCGTCGATCAGGGAATCCAGGTCGCGGTCCGCGGCGGGCAGGAGCAGCGTCATGCAGAAGTCGCCGACGCCATACGGCAGCTCCAGCACCTGAAAATTCCCTTCCCCGTCGGTGTAGAGGGGCAATTCGACTTCCAGCCGCGGCAGATACATCATGTCGCAGGGCACGTCCCGGCCGTCGGCCCGATGAAACACGCCCGTCTCCGTGTCCTCCGGATCGAACGCATAGGTCCAGTGGGCCTTGAAGTAGATCGCGTTGATCAGATACATCACCGCGTCCGGCGGGATGTTGTCGAGAATGTTCGAGATCAGCCCGTGGGTGCGGGTCTCGACCCAGCCGTTGATGACATCCACGGCCCCGGGGGCGGAGAAATCGAGCGCATTCACCTGGGCGTCGAAGTAGACGCGGTTCACCTCGAGAAAGTCCGCCTCAATCGGATAGTCCTGACGGGGCCAGATCGAATTGGCGATCTCGAGGATCGCGTCGGGATCCAGCCCGGCGAGCAGATCGATGAGCCCGCGATAGGACTCGTTGATCTCTTGCGGCTCGAGGTCGCTCAGGGCGAGCGCCTGCTGCAGCGCCGCTTGCGTCTCCCCGCGGGCGCCGTTCAGGGCCATCGTCAGGGCCATGGCAACGCTGAGCGGCGAGACGGCGATGTTCTTGCCGGGGGATTCCTGGTCGAGCAGCTCTTGAAAAAGGGTGAAGGCGAACGTGTTGTCGCAGGAGACGAGCTGTTCCTCCGCGGCAGTGAGGGGTCGCGGGGGAGTACGCGTGGGATCGTCGGGATCGGCTGGGTTCTTCGAGCAACCCGGGAGGTTCGCCGCGCATAGGGCCAGGAGCAGCCCGAGCAACGGCATGAAGAACGTGAGCGGCGGGGCGCACCGATGAAGTCTTGATCGCGCCGCGCGGCCTGTCTTGCGGATCCAAGCGGGGGTCATACGTCGTCCCTCCCGAGCCAGCTTCCATGCGGGAGTCTAGACCTTGCGGGCCGCGGTTGCCAGACGTCAAAGTAGCGCCGCAATGGCGTTCGGCGGATCCGCTCAGGCCGCCTGGGCGTCGGCCGGGGGAGAGACATCGCTCTGCGGGGCAGGTGGTTCGCTCAGTAGTCGCTGGATTTCGCCGGGGTCGATGTCGCCGCTCAGCACGCTAAGGAGTGCAGGCGACAGGCGCTCGCGCATCTCGGTGGCGCGCTCCTGTTCCAGGGGATCACGGACCCAAACGATCAGCGCGGGGCGCTTCACCCCGGCAAGCGCCTGGATGCCGGCCGCCAGTCCGGGCAGGTCTTCCATCTCCGCCTGCGCCATCACGAGATCGTAGGCACGTGCGTTCAGAGCCACCAAGGCTCCGGGGACATCAAGGGAGACATCGCACAAGCATTCGGCCATCCCCAGTTTCACGGCCATGGCGCCTTGCTCGGGATGGCGGTCGCTGACGATCAAGGCCCGCTTCCGCTCGGTCCTGCGCCGATCGAGGCCGGGACTGTCGGACGCGGGCAGCGTCAGCGTGAACCAAAAGGTGGAGCCGTGGCCCTCTTGGCTCGTCACTTGGATCTGTCCACCCATCATCTCGATCAACTTCTTCGAGATCGAGAGACCGAGTCCCGTGCCGCCATACTTGCGGGTGGTCGACGCGTCGAGCTGGGAGAAGGACTTGAACAACCGGCTCGCCCGATCGGCGGGGATCCCGATGCCCGTATCGCTGACGTCAAAGCGCAACAGCGCCCCTGCGGCCGTTCTGGTCCGCAGCGTCGCCTTGACCATGACCTTCCCGCGCTCGGTGAACTTGATGGCGTTTCCGGCCAGGTTGAGCAGCACCTGGCGCAGGCGGCTCGGATCTCCCGTCACCCGGTCGGGGATGGCGCTGTCGATGAGCACCCCGAAGAGGAGTCCCTTCTGCCGGCCCCGCCCGCCCAGCAGTTGGTCGATTTCCTCGAGGCAGTCGCGCAGATCGAACTCGATCGATTCCAGAACCAGCTGGCCGGCCTCGATCTTGGAGCAGTCGAGGATGTTGTTGATGATGCCCAGCAGGCCTTCTCCGGAGCGCAGCGCGACGCGCGCGTATTCGCGCTGCGCGGGAGTGAGGTCGGTTTCCAGCAGCATCTCATTCATTCCGATGATGCCGTTTAGCGGGGTGCGGATTTCATGGCTCATCATGGCCAGAAACTCGGACTTCGCGCGGTCGGCTGCTTCAGCCGCCGCCTTGGCGCGCAGGCTTTCCACCTCCGCCTGCTTGCGCAAGGTCACGTCGGTAATGAAACCTTCCAGGGCGAGCAGGTCGCCCTCGGGCGAGAAGACCGCCAGCCCTTTCTCCGACACCCACTTCTCGGCCCCGCTGGCGGTGCGGATACGGTATTCGATCTCGAAGTGCCGACGTTGCCGAACGGCCTCCTGTACGCGATTCCAGGCCGTGCCCGCGTCTTCGGCATGCATCAGGTCCGCATATGCGATGTGTGCGTTGGATATCAGTTGCTCCGGCGTGTACCCGGTCAGCTCAACCGAGCCCTCACTGACGAATTCCATCGTCCAGGAGCCATCGTTGCGGCAGCGGTAGACCATTCCAGGCAGATTGCTGATCAGGTCCGCCGTCTTGCGGCGGCTTTCCTCCAGGGCATCCGCCGCGATCCGCCGCTCGTGGATGTCGTTCAGATAGTTCAGTGTGGCGGGCTGTCCGTCCCAGTCGATCCCGACAGTGTGCAGATGGACCCAGTGGGCCCGCCCGGAGGGGTCGAGCGTGCGGAAGGCGTAGGCCGCAGGCACATCCTCGCCCCGCGTGCGCTGCCTGTAGCGGGTCCCCACCATCGCCCGGTCCTCGGGGTGGATAAGATCGAGGAACGGGATCGACATCAATTCTTCGGCGGATCGACCGGAGATCTTCGTCAGAGCCGGATTGACGAACTTGAGCATTCCGTCCTGGGCCACGCAAATGCCCTCGTCGGCGTTTTCCACGACGATGCGGTGCTTCTCCTCGGACGCGCGCAGGGCCCCCTCCGCGCGCCGTCGGTCGGTGATGTCCGAGAGGATGCCTTGGTAGGACTTCACGGCGCCGTCAGATCCGTAGAAGCGGGTGACGGTGTTGCGCACCCAGCGCAAGCGCCCATCCTTGCGCAGGATTCGGTATTCAATCGGGGAAAGGTCCGTGGCGGTGAGGATCGCGGACCTGAAGACTTCCAAGGCCGCGCGGTCGTCGGGATGCACAATCCGGACCGCCAGCATGGGGTCCGCCTCGAATTCCTCGGCGCTGTAGCCGGTGACGGCAAGGCTGGCGGCCCCCTGCGTCGTCTCGACCGGGTTGCCGTCCTCGAGGCGGACGGAGTAGACCAGGCTCGAGATGCTTTCCGAGATGTGGCGATAGCGCTCCTGGGTCTCGCGCAAGGCGAGTTCGGTGCATTTGTGCTCGGTGATGTCCTCGAAGGTGACGCCCATACGCTCGTTCAACATGCGGCAGATGCGCAGGCGGAAGATGCGGGAGATGCGGCCGTTTTCATAGGGCAACTCGTCGATCTCGCAGATCTCGCCCCCGTGGAATTCCAGCAGTCCGGCCGCGATATCGGCCAGGTTTCCTCCCCCCGCCCAGACCTCGGCCGCGGGGCGGCCGCTCGCGTCGGCCAGCCGTATCCCCGTCAGGCGCTCCGCCTCCGGATTGCCATCGACGATCTCGAAGCCCCCGTCTGCGAGGGGCGCGAAGACCAGGACCCCGACCGGGAGCCCCTTGACGATTTCGCTAGTGGAGCGCCTGGTTGCCTCCAGGGCCTGTAGGGCCTGGAGGCGGGAGGCCGCCAGGCCCATCTGCCAGGCCATGATCTCAAGGCTGTGCCGCATCTGCTGGCTCAGCGGCTCGGCGCAGGGCGAGCCCAGAACCAGGCAGGCGCCCGGTGCGGATCCGGTGCGCACCGGCACGAGCGCCACCTCGTGCAAGGGCGGCAGGCTGGCTTCGGGCGTGAGCGGTCCTTCGCGACGCCCGAGCGGGTCAAAAGGCCGCACAGCGTAGCTGGGCTCACCCCACCGCGCGATTTCCGCCCGGCGCTCGCGAGCCGAAATGCGGGCGACCGGATCGTGAGTGGAAAGGTCGATGCCCGCCACGGAGGCCAACAGGAGATCGCCGGTAGCCGGATCCACGGCGTAGACGATGGCCACGCGGGCGCCCGAAAGAGTGTGCGCTGCTTGCACGAAGTGTTGCCAGATTTCGGGCATGGCGCAGGCATTCGCGAGGTCCCGGATCAGATCCCGTTGGACCTGCATCGAACGCTCGACCTGCCGGCGATCGCTGATGTCGATGAGCGACCCGATGGACCTTCTCGTTCCGGGAATGAGGTTCACGCAGATCAAGACGTCGCGAATCGTCCCATCTTCGCGAACGAGCCGGTCCTCGAACCGGGTGGGTGGGGCGAATCCCTCCAGGCGGCGTTCGGCATGGCGACGCATCCGGACCGGCACGT
This sequence comes from Candidatus Eiseniibacteriota bacterium, assembly GCA_043806645.1. Taxonomy (GTDB): domain Bacteria; phylum Eisenbacteria; class RBG-16-71-46; order CAIMUX01; family WJJG01; genus JAZDGX01. Next base: position 5,336 of record JAZDGX010000106.1, read on the forward strand.
CTTCGGGAGGAACGAGCCGGGGCCACTTGAAGTCCGCGCTCAACTCCTCGGCCGAATAGCCGGTAAGCTGCTGAAACTCGCGGTTGAAGAACGAAATGGTGAAGTCGTCTTCCACGACGAGCATGGCCACTCCGGACAGCTCAATGGCGATCCGGGCGCAGGTATCCAGTCCCCGCTTGGCGGAGTTGTCTTCCGGCCCGACCACCTCGCGGGCATCATCCATGTCAACCATCCCGGGGTACGAGCATGCACTGTCGCTTAGGCCGGGATGCCGGTTGCGACACCCTGGCCTGTGAATAGAAGATCGGCTCCCGGCCACGTCTTCCTTTGCCGATCGGTGCGGATTCGACCCGGCGACCGAATTCCCGGCAATTGGGACATAACAACAATCCGGAGAGTCGGTTATCCCCACCCGTCCCCCGAATCTCGGGACCGCCGGCGGTCCGGGGTTGGCAGGGAAGCGGATCTGCTCTTCAATCCACCGGAAGCCCGGCTGAACGTCCGGGCTTGCCCTGCCGTCATTCCAAATGAGAGACCGACGATGCCGGAAGCAGAAGGCAGGCGGAATCCGATGACCGATGCGGAATTGGTCACCCTCTCCCAGCAGGGTGATCTGCGCGCGTTCAATGAATTGGCCGGTAGGGCCAATGACGGGCTCTATCGGTTCGTGCGGCGCATGCTCGGCAACTCCGAGGATGCCCGGGACCTCAGCCAGGAAGCCTTGATCAAGGCCTACGTCAACATCGGCCGATTGAGGGATCCCGAGAAGTTCGCCGCCTGGCTGCACCACATCGCCCTCAATCTCTGTCGCGACTGGCATCGGGCGGCCCACTCCCGGCCGGTCCTTCAGTCGTTTGAAGGAGATCTCGGGCCGGAGTCCGAGGCCTCCCTGGCTTCGGGGCGAGACGCGTCGTTTGAGCCGGTCCTCGAACGGGAACGCGTGCTCGGGACCCTGCAGGGACTGCTCGAACGTCTGTCGCTCGAGCAACGCACCGCGATTCTTCTGCGTGAGTACCAAGGATTCACGTCGCAGGAAATCGCCGAGATCACCGGTGTTCCGGCGGCCACGGTGAGGACGAGAATCTTCTACGGATTGAAGGCGATTCGCGGAATGCTCGATGAACGGGGATGGAGCGATAAGCGTCAGGAGAGTGCAAGACCGGAAGGAGGTGAGCGGCGATGACGGCAAATTCCCCAGACCCGCGCCGGGAGATGCTGGTTGCCGCGCTCTACGGGGAGCTTCCCGCCGCAGAGGAGCAGGTGTTCCGGGCGATGCTGGCCGAAGACGAACAACTGCGCGCGGATTGGGAAGAGCTGTCGGAGGCGCGGTCGTTTCTGCAAAGCGAGAAGGCCGAGGAGCAGGCGCCGGCCTTCGTCTTTCTGCGTCCACCCGAGGCGAGATCCCACCCGGCGGCGATCGCGACATCCGGCCGGCGCCGGCGCGGGGGTTGGGCCATGCTGCGCATGCCAACGCTCGGGTTTGCCTTCGAGGCCGCGGCCTTGCTGGTGCTGATGCTGGCCGGCCTGCGCGTCGATCGCCAGGAGGGCGCGCTCGTAATGAGATTCGGCTCCGCGCCCCAAACGCCCGGGAGCGAACCCCCGAGCCGGATCCTGGCCGGCGGTATTCCCCTCGAACCCAATGGCGAGAGCTCCGGGCAAACCGGAGGGGCGGCCGCGATCGAACGGCAAGCGGAGCTGCCCTTCGAAGGAGCGACGAATCAAGGCGTGTTCGGGGCGGCGGATGCGGATCCGTCCGTTTCCCCATACCTGACCCGCGCGGAGTTCGCCGCCTATTCCAATCAGCTCGTGCAGCTGATGTCCACCGGGCTGAGCAGCTATGAGCGGCGACGCCAAGAGGAGCTGCGCTATCTGCTGACCGGGATCTACAGCGATCTCGAGAACCGCCAGGAGCGCACGTGGAACGCGATGAACACCCAGTTCGCGGAGGCCTGGCTGCGGCTGGCGGCGGCGGGTGGCCCAACCGGCACGCGGTTGGAAGTGCCCTACTCGCGCGAGGACCTTGCACCCTCTACGCCGGGCGGGCAGACCGCGCCGGAAGAGACATCGCCGGATGGCGACTAGGAGGCAATCATGAAGCGGATCATCGCCCCGACCAGGGTTTGGGCCGTAATTCTCGCACTGGCCGTGACGGCGGGCTGGATCGGATATGCCGCCGCGCAGACCGGCCAGCCGGTGCCCGACAAGCTGAAGCGCCAAATCGACGTCATGGAGAAGATCGTGAGCCAGGTGCTCGTGGATAGCCCCAATTTGTGGGTTTCCGGCCACGATGCCGTTCATGGGATCTATCTCGAGGAGTATGGGGCGCTGTTCATGTGCGAGATCAGCACGGCGGGAGGTCTGCGATTCGTGGGCGAGAGCATCGTGCTGCCTGATATGCCACCCTTGCCCGAACTCGATTTCCTGAAGAACTTCCGTGTGGAATCGGACAAGGGACGCACGGTCATCTGGTACGGCGATGAAGGGGACGAAGACGAAGACGAAGACGAAGACGCGGATGAGGACGAGGACGAGGACGAATACGGGGACGAAGAAGAGGACGAAGACGAGGCTGGAGACTGGGACGAAGCGGACGACGACGATGACGACAGCGAGCGTGAGGCCTATCAGGAGGCGGAGGAGCGGCTTCAGGAGGCCGAGGATCGCTTCCGCGAAGCCGAGGACCGCTTCCGGGAGGCCAGGGGCCAGCATCTGGAAACGGAAGAACAGAGGCAGGCCGTTGCTGCGTCCTTGGACGAATGGAAGGAGCAGAGGCTCGAGCGCCAGCGCGAGATGTTCGAGAAGGGCCGGGCGGAGTTGATCGAGGCGCTTGTCGACTACGGCGACACGATGACCCGCTTGCGTGACGATCAGTGGGTCACCTTCGTGGTCTTCCTCGCCGACAGCGATTTCTTCCGCGAGCGCGAGGTTTCTCGCATGGTGCTGAAGGCACGCATGAGCGACCTGCGGGCCTACGGACAGGACCGCCTGTCACGCGATCAGATGACGGCCCGCATCATCGAAGAGCAGTATTGATCCCCCTCCGGCAGGTCCTGGTCCCTCGGTTCCGGCCTGCCTGGTGAAGGAGCGGCAGCCGTCCCGTGCGGCTGCCGCTCTCGTCTCGGTCATTCACGTTCAGGGGGCGAGCCGGGCTCCGCTGGGCACGACCGCTGCGCCTTCTTCCTTGGCCCGCCGCCAGGCGACCCAGGCGTCCTCGGTGATCGCGCAGCGGCCGTCGAGCGAATAGGTGGCGAAGCTGTTGTAGTTCCAGGAAAGCGCATTCGAATCGCCGCCGTTGTGAGTCGTCACGAAGTAGCGGTTCGACAACCGTCCGATGTAATCGGCCTGACCGCCCGGTGTCGCCTGGTCGCCCCCGCTCGGATCGATCGGGACCCAACCGTAACCGGGCAGATAGACCTCGACCCAACGATGGTAGACGTCGTCGACGCTGGCATCGTCTCCGCGCACTGCGGCCCCCGCCTCATAGCGCGCGGGCAGGCCGGCGGCTCGACAGAGCCCGATGAAGAGGAAGGCGTACTCTGAGCAGGAGCCTGTCTTGCGCTTGATGAGCGTTTCCGGAACATCCCAGCCGCCCACACGCTCATACTCCAGCGTTTCGATCACCCAGTCGAAGATCTTGCGGGCGATCCAGTAGGCGTTCTGCTCGTCACCGACGATCCGCTTGGCGGTGTCGCGGACCAGGGGCACGTTGACCTGAAAGCGGTCGGCATCGACGGTGTAGCGCTCGCGCATCTCCCGTGGGATGTCGCGCAGCGTTCCCGCCCGCTCGGGAATCAAGATGTAGGCGAGGCTGCCCACCCGGACGCGCGTGCGATAGCCGACCTCGAAGCGCTCGCCGGGCGCGATGCGCGCGCGGGTGAAGGTGGCCACGGATTGCTCCCATTGATCGGCATGGATGCGCGGCGGTTCCGGGAAGTAGGCGGGAGGATCGATCTCGATCTGGTTCTCGAGCTCCCGGTCGGCAATCGCGAAATGTACCGCTGCATCGACAATCGCCCCGGGCCCGTGGTTCTCGATGCGGTAGGTGAGGTGCAATTCCGCTTCGCGCCAGTCGCGAGTCTGGTACCCGCGCATCTCCCGCGGTGCGCACAAGTACAGCAGGCCCGTCTCGAAGTCGGCCAGCCAGAGGCGTCCCTCGGGAGCGGGCGCCAAGCCGCACGGATAGGGACCGGGCGAATCGAAGCTGGTGAGCGCCCGGCCGGTCGCCGGATCGACCATGTAGATGCGATCCTGCCCGCGCTGCGCGACCCACAGGTAGGTTCCATCGAAGGCCATGCCGCCCGGCTCATGCTGCGGCGCGGCGAAATAGGTGAGGGCGGTGCCGTCGGTCGGGATCAGCCGCTGCAGCGTGTCATCGCCGTTCTCCGACAGCCACAGCGCCGTCCCGTCCCAGGCCAAACCCAGCCCGCCCTTCTGCGGCGTCGCGTATCGCGTAAGCGTGCGGCCGGTCTCGGGGTCGAAGACGTAGATCATGCCCTCGAAGTCGTCCGCGACATAAAGACGGCCATCCGCCCAGGTCAGGCCGCGCGGCCGGTAGCAGGGCGCCGGCACGCGCTTGAGGACCGCCTGGCGCTCGGGATCGAAACGGATCAGCTCGCCGCGCTGCCAATCCGCGATCCACAGGGCCGCGCCGTCCCAGGCAATGTCTCCCGGCGTGTCGGTCGGCGCGGGAATGGTGCGCAGCACGAGGCCGCCGTCGTCCTCGACTCCCACCGGGGCGCGGTCCGTCTGGGCGAAGGCCGGGCCCGGGAGCAGCAGAAAGAAGGCGGCTCCCCAGCGGCCCATACCGTGGAGTACACGAGCGGCAGCTCTAAGCATGGTCACCTCACTTGTGGATCTCGCGCGTCCGGGCGCGCCTAGTCGGACTCCATCCGGCGTTGGATCGCGGCGACATCGATTTCACCCGCTTCCCACTGTATCCGGCCCTCCATCCCGCCCGCAACGGTCAGGATCTCGCCGCTGATGTGTCGCGCGGCGCGCGGCGACGAGAGGAACAACACTGCGCGGGCGATGTCGATCGGGCGCGCGATTTGCTGAATGGGCATCGTGCGTATGATGCGCTGCACCGTTTCGGGCGCCTGCAGCGCCGTGTGCGTCATCGGCGTCAATACCCATCCGGGCTCCACCATGTTGACACGAGCGTAAGGATCGAGGGACACGATCTCGTTCTTCAATGAGCGCACGAGCCCGCGGAGCGCCGCCTTGCTGGCGGAGTAGTCGGCGTGGCCCGACTCACCGAAGCGGCCGGCGGTCGAGCCGATGAAGGTCATGCTGGCCCCGCGTCTGGATTCCGCAGGCGGATCGGCCGCCAGGGAGCGCATGAAGGATCGCGCGGTCCAGATGGCGCCCAGCAGGTCGACCGCGATCGTGTGGCGCACCCGGTCGGTGGTCATCTCGTCCAGGCGCAGCGAATCCTCCCACCAGATGCCGGCGTTGACGATGCAGATGTCGATGCGGCCGAAGCGCTCGATCGTCTGGGAGAAGGCCGCATGGACCTGTGCCGGGTCAGAGACATCGGCGCCCACGACGAAGGTGCGATCGGGCTGAAGATGCGCCTCGGTGAAGACGCGCAGCTCGCGCAGATGTCGATGGGCCTGCAGCGCGAGCCGCGCACCCTCTGCGGCGAAGGAGTCGGCCAGAGCCTGACCGAGACCGCCCGAGGCCCCGGTGATGAAGACCACGCGCTCCCGCAGGTCGAGATCCATGAACGTTCCCTTTCAAGCAGTGAAGTGGATGGGACGGGTCGAGTATCTCCCTGTGCCTCCGGTGGGCGGCAGGTGCGCCGGCTGATCCTTCGCGCCGCCCGATCGATGCCCCGGGATGTCCGGCCCGGCCGAAACCGGCCCAGGGTCGACAAGCCGGGGGTGGCAATGTCGCCGAGCTCATCATTCTTGCAACCCGGGCTGAAAAACTTCAAGCGTCGACGTGCGGCCGAGTCAGCACGCGGCCTGCGTTCGACGGCCTTCTCTTCTCTTGGCCGTTCCCGCGTTGACCCTTACGATGC
>JAZDGX010000107.1:0-12070 GCA_043806645.1 Candidatus Eiseniibacteriota bacterium
CGGGCGGCCCCGGCGCGCCCAGCGTGGCGGCCGGCACATCGGTCGCCGCCCCGGCCGCCATGCGCGCGCGGCGGGCAAGGGCGAGGAAGAGCCGCTCCACTCCTCCATCCGACGCTGCCTCGGGATGGAAGCTCGCGGCCATCAAGAAACCGGCGCGCACCAGCACCGGATCGCCGTCGCGCTCCGCCAGGACCTCGACCCCCTCATCGACGGCGACGATGCGCGGCGCGCGGATGAAGACGAATTCCGTGGCGAAGGTGTTGCTGTCCGAAACCGCACCGCCCGCGGACCGGATCTCGTGCGGGGAAACATCCGCGGGAATGCGCACGACGCCCGGGATGACGCAGGAATCGACCTGGCGGCCATAGGCGTTGCGCGCCACGGTGACCGGCAGCAGCCCCAGCGAATCCTGAGGCGGATCAAGCACGCGGGTTGCCATGAGGATGAGCCCCGCGCAGGTGCCGAAGACCGCCTTGCCTTCCTGCGGCAGGCGCCGGATGGGCTCCCAAAGGTCCATTTCCTTGAGCAGCTTCAGCAACGTCGTCGACTCGCCCCCCGGAAGAACGAGCGCATCGCACAACGCCAGTTCTTCCCTGCGGCGGATCTCGCGCACGCTGCAATTCCCGGCGCGGCGCAGCGCCTCCGCATGCGCGGCAAAATCCCCTTGCAGCGCCAGAACCCCGATCCTCAGTTCGTCGCTCACCGTCCTCACTCCGCTCTCACTCCGCTCGAGCCCACGCCGGATGCCGCCATCATCGCAGCCCCGCGGCCCGCGCCGCCCGCGGAGTCTGTTGCACCTTACCAGCCGCGCGTCTGAAGCAGCTCGCCCTCGCTCAGCTTGGAGACATCGATGCCTCGCATCGCCTCGCCCAGACCCTCGGAGAGCCGCGCCAGCATGGCCGCATCCTTGTGGTAGGTGACCGCCTTGACGATCGCCTCGGCACGCGGGGCCGGATCCGCGGACTTGAAGATGCCGCTGCCGACGAAGACGCTTTCGGCTCCCAACTGCATCATCAGAGCTGCGTCGGCCGGAGTGGCCACACCGCCGGCCGAGAAATTAGGCACCGGCAGCCGCCCGTTCTCCGCGACCCAGCGGACGATCTCGTAGGGCGCCCCCAGTTCCTTCGCCCGGGTCATCCACTGCTCGGGTCGCAACTGGGTCAGCTCCCGAATTCCATCGGTCACGGCGCGCATGTGGCGGACCGCTTCCACGATGTCGCCCGAGCCCGCCTCGCCTTTGGTCCGGATCAGCGCGGCCCCCTCACCGATTCTGCGCAACGCCTCGCCGAGGTTGCGGCAGCCGCAGACGAAGGGCACGGTGAAAGCGAACTTGTCGACATGGAAGCTCTCATCGGCCGGCGTGAGCACTTCGCTCTCGTCGATGAAGTCGACGCCCAAGGCCTGCAAGATCTGCGCCTCGGTGAAATGCCCGATGCGGCACTTGGCCATCACCGGGATCGAGACCGCTTCCATGATCTCCTTGATCTTGCGCGGATCGGCCATCCGCGCGACCCCTCCCTCCCGGCGGATGTCGGCCGGCACCCGCTCGAGAGCCATCACCGCGACGGCGCCCGCCTCCTGGGCGATCTTCGCCTGCTCGGCGTTGGTCACATCCATGATGACCCCGCCCTTGAGCATCTCGGCCAGGCCCGTCTTCACTCGCAACGATCCGATCTCCATGGTCTCTCCCTCCTATCTTGGAACCCGACGCGTTCCCTTGAGCCTCGATCTCTCAGGCCGGTGCACCGGCACGGCCCGTTGTGCAACTGGTCCGCCCGTGGGGTGCGCGAGACCCGCCCGATTCAAAGCAGCGGTCCCTCCTCCCGGCCCCCCCGGCGGGGCGCGGCGGCCAGCCGTTCGGCGATCATCTGCCCGAGCCGCGCCACGCCCTCCTGGATGCGCCGCTCGCTCTCTCGATTGAACGACAGCCGCATCGCGGCGTGGCCGCCGCCATGGGGGTAGAAGGCGATCCCCGGGGAAAAAAGCACGCCGCGCGCCGCCGCCTGGTGGAACAACTCGACCGTATCGACCGCCTCCGGCAACTCCACCCACAGCGTCATCCCGCCTGCGGGCTCGGTCCAGCGCGCCTCGCCGGGGAAATGCGCGGAGAGCGCCTCCAGCATCGCCTCGAGGCGCCGCGCATTGACACTGCGTATCCGGCGCAGGTGTTTTTCCAAACGCCCTTCCCGGCAGAAGTGCTCCAAGACGCGCTGCGCCAACGTCGACGATGCGAGATCCGTGGCCCAGCGCACCTGGCGCAGCGGTTCGGCCAGCTCCGCAGGCACGATCAGCCAACCGATCCGCAGGCCGGGAAAGAGCATCTTCGAGAACGTTCCCAGGTGGATGACCTGCCCGTTGGGATCGTCGGCCAGCAATGGGCGGGGCCGCTCGCCACGATAGTAGAGCTCCGATTCGTAATGATCCTCGACGATCGCCAAGCCCGCACGCCGGGAGAGTTCCAGCAGGTCCTTGCGCTCGGAGGGACCCAGGCTGATGCCCGTCGGATTCTGAAAGCAGGGCATCGTGTACAGGAACTTGATCCGCTCCCGCCCGAGCAGTTCCTCGAGCGCCGCCAGCGACAGCCCGGTCGCCTCCATGGAAACCGTGAGCAGTCGCGCGCCGCAATGGCGCAGGGACTGGAACGCCCCCGTATAGCTGGGGGCCTCAACCGCGACCGGGTCACCCGGAGCAAGAAAGAGCTTGGCCAGCAGATCGAGGCCCTGCTGCGAGCCGCTCACGATGAAGACGCGCTCCTCGCCGATTCCCCGCACCCCGGCGCGCTCGAGATCGGCGGCCACCCACCGCCGCAGCCGCTCGTCCCCCTCCGCCGGCCCGTAGTCGAGGATCTCGGGCCCGGCCTTTTCGAGAACGGTCCGCACGCTTTCACGGAAATCATCGAATGGAAACAGGCGGCGGTCGGGGATGACCCCCGCCAGTTGAATCGCGCTCGCGGGCACCGGCAAGTGCCGCGCGGAAAGCCAGCGTGCCGGGTCGCTTTCGAGCGCCTGCGGATCGCGGATCAGTCGGTGCCAGGCAAACGCGGGCGGGTTGTCCACGCCGGCGTTTCGCCCCTCTCCCGAGCGCCGCGCGATGACGAAGCTGCCCGCCCCCACGCCCGAACGCAGCAGGCCCTCCTGCTCGAGCAGTCGATACGCGGCCACGACGGTGTTGCGCTGGACTCGCAGGTGCGAAGCCAGCGCCCGGGTCGAGGGCAGCCTGCTGCCGTCCGCCAGGCGCCCCGCAAGGATGCGCTCCCGGGCGGCGGCCGCAATCTGCCGGTAGACCGGCTCGTCGCTGCGCCGATCGATTGCGACCCCCAGCGTGCCTTCTGCCACCACCACCGGACCCCCTGCCGAGTTTTCCATGCCAGCCCGGAGATGCAGTGGGCTGCTTATTGGAATACTCCATTGTTCGACAATTGGACCCCTCAGGTCAATCCCTTTGGCAGTGGATCGAAGATGGATGCCCCGCTTCCGGGGCAAAGACCGCGTATTGGACTATTCCATTGCCTGCCCGCCTCCTCCTTCCCTCCTTCCCTCCAACCCCCACGCCCCGCCGCTCGAGGTCGCCGTGCTCTTGCCGGCAGCGCTTTCCGATTTTGCATTCCGCCAGCGGCTCCCGTAGCTTCCGGATGTGCCACGCAGGCAGAGAGCGAAGCCTGCACTCGCACCGGACGGAATCCGGGCGCCAAGGAGGTCGGCGATGGACAAGCTGAGGATCGAGTCGAACAAGAACATCAGCAAGATCGTGCTCCGTGGCGTCCCCGATCGCCCGGGCATCGCGGCGGACATCTTCGGCGCCTTGGGAGACAAGGGCTTCAACGTCGAGCTCGTGGTCACGAGCGGCGGCACGCGGGGAACGGCGGATATCTGTCTCGCCGTTTCTCAGGACCAGGAGCACGACATCCAGGCCACCCTCAAAAGCATCCGGGACCAGGTCCAGGCCAGGGACATCCAGGCAGACACCGAGGTCGCCCTGGTTTCCGTGACCGGACCCAATCTGGCCAAGATCCCCGGCGTCGCCGGACGGCTCTTCAACGCGCTCTCGAAACGCGGCATCAACATCGATGTGATCTCGACCTCGCTTTCCTCGGTCACCTGCATGATCGCCGTGGAGGAAACCGAAAGGGCCGTGGCCGCTCTGGAAGGCGAATTCCTGCCCGATCGCTTGTGACGCCTGCGCGCGGCCGACCGGCACCCGCAGGTTGCCCGCACCACCGGGTTTTTGGTATCGTGCCCTCCATCAGGGTTTGCCGCGCGCTCCGCCCACACGATGGCCGCGCGTGCGCCCGGCCGGCGCGGGAAGACCGGGAAGACGCCGGGCAGGAAGCGCCGCGGTGTGATCCGGCGGCGCCCAGCGAGGAAGGAACATGGCGGATCCTCAGGACTTGACGACCCGGACGGGCGGGGCGGCGCGCGCATCCCAAGCGGACTGCTCGTACCGCACGTACTCGGGCCTTCCGCTCGCGCAGAGCTACGACGCCGGAAACCGCGGGGAGGACGTGGACGGCCGCGGCGCCCCCGATGTCTCGCTTCCCGGGCAGTTCCCCTTCACGCGCGGCATCCATCCCGACATGTACCGCGGCCGGCTCTGGACGATGCGCATGTTCGCCGGCTTCGGCACTCCCGAAGACACCAACCAGCGCTTCCACTATCTGCTCGATCACGGCCAGACCGGATTGTCGACCGCTTTCGACATGCCGACGTTGATGGGCTACGATCCGGATCATGCGCTCTCGGCGGGCGAGGTCGGCCGCGAGGGGGTGTCGATCCCCTCGCTGCCCGACATGGAGCGGCTGCTCGACCGCATTCCGCTGGACCAGGTGAGCACCTCCATGACGATCAACGCCACGGCGATCATCATGCTCGCCTTCTATGTGGCTGTCGGCGAGAAGCAGGGCGTGGCCCCCGAGAAGCTGCGCGGCACGCTGCAGAACGACATCTTGAAGGAGTTCATCGCCCAGAAGGAGTGGATCTGTCCGCCCGAACCCGCCATGCGCATCATCCGCGACATCCTGGTCTACGGCACGCGCCACCTGCCCCAATGGAACACGATCTCGATCAGCGGCTATCACATCCGCGAAGCGGGTGCGACCGCGGTGCAGGAGTTGGCCTTCACCCTCGCCGACGGCATCGGCTACGTTCAAGCGGGCATCGACGCCGGCCTGCATCCGGACGAATTCGCCCCGCGGCTCTCCTTCTTTTTCGACGTGCACAATGATTTCTTCGAGGAGATCGCCAAGTTCCGGGCGTCCCGGCGGATGTGGGCCCGCATCATGCGCGATCGCTTTCAGGCCCGCAACCCGCGGTCGTGGTGGCTGCGCACCCACGCGCAGACCGCCGGGGTCTCGCTGACCGCTCAGCAACCTTACAACAACGTGGTGCGGGTCGCGCTGCAGGCCCTCGCCGCAGTGCTGGGCGGCACGCAGTCGCTGCACACCAACTCGCTCGACGAGACCTACGCGCTGCCGACCGAGGAGGCCGCCAAAATCGCGTTGCGCACCCAACAATTGATCGCCCACGAGTCGAATGTTCCGTGGGTGGTCGATCCCCTGGGCGGCTCGCACTTCCTCGAAAACCTGACCGATCGCGTGGAGGCCGAGGCCTGGAAGTACATCGAGCAGATCGATCATCTGGGGGGCATCGTCGCGGCGGTCAACCAAGGCTACCCGCAAATGGAGATCGCCCGCTCCGCCTACGAATTCCAGATGCAGGTCGAGCGCGGGGAGCGGGTGATCGTGGGCATCAACCGTTATGCAGCGGAGAATGAGCGGGACGACTCGGTCCCCACGCTGAAGATCGACTGCGAGGTCGAGCGCCAGCAGATCGAGCGCATTCAACGCCTGCGCGAGGACCGCAACGCTCGCACGGCCCGGGAGGCGCTGGACGCGGTGCGTCAGGCGGCGGCGGGACAGGCAAACCTGGTGCCGCCCATCATCGCCGCGGTCAAGGCCGGGGTCACGCTCGGCGAGATCAGCGACATCTTCCGGGAGGTCTTTGGCATCTATCGCGATCCGGCCTTCCTGTAGTGGACCGACACCCTGTGACCGAGCACGAAAACGACGGTAACCGGTGTGTTCACGGAGGTCAGGAATGGATGCTTCGTCCGGAGATCGAACGGCGGTTCAGGCCCTCCGCCTGGGGGTCCCGCCGCAGAACTTGATGCGCATGAGCCTCCCGGTGACGCTCGAGGCGGAAACGCTCATCTTGAGCCGTCCGGATCGGGAGGCGGCTCCGTTGATCGTTTGTCTGCATCCCGCGCGCTTCTGCGAGTTCCAGATCGCGCAGCGGTTGCGCGATCTGATCCATCTGGACGCGCACATCGCCTTTCCGCGCGGGCTGTACCCCCAGGATGTGGACCTGGGTGGGGCCCGCACGGTCGGCTACGGCTGGTATCACTACACGGGCGACAACCCCGCCTTCCGCCGCAGTCTCACCACGGCGGTCGAGTACGTGGAGCGCGTGATGGACCGCCTGCTGCAGGGGCTGCCCGTGCGTCGCGACGCGGTTTTCATCGTCGGGGCTGAAGACAGCTCGCTGCTGGCCGTGACCCTCGCCATGCGCCATCCCGAGCTGATCTGCGGCGGAGCCGTCATCGACGGCGACCTGCCCGCGGAGCTCCTGGCCGATCTTGCCCCGCCGCTGCGCCGGACGCGCTTCCTGTGCATTCGTCGCAGATCGCGGCGGCATCTCGAGGGCGACCACGAGGACCCGGGCGTCTCCGGCCTGCGCGGTCTCGGATACTCCGTGGAGCTGGGCATCCTCGAGAACCACGACGCGCGCTGGCATGAAGAGCGCGACCTGCTCCTCTCCTGGTTCGCGGCGCATCTGGGTCTGACGCTCTCCGATTCCGTTCTCGCCCGGCCGGCCCCTCCGGCCTAGGCATCGCGCGGGGCCACGGCACGCGCGCGCGCGGAATCCGGGACGACGAAGAGACCGAGGCGTTTCATCTTGCCGATCAGCGTCGTGCGGCTGATGCCGCCGAGAAACCTCGCGGCCACGGTGCGGTTGCCGCCCGCGCACTGGAGCGCCCGTTCGATCAAACCTCTTTCGATCTCGGCCAGCAGCGTATCGATCGTGTGCCCGGCGGGCACCTCGATGGGCCACCCCCTGCCCTCCGGCGCGCCCCGCCCCGGCACGCCATCCTTCGAGACCATGCCCTCTTCGCCCGCCTGAGCCGGGAGCACCCCGCTTGCACCCGCTTGCCCCACGTTCGCGTGGTGTGCGCTCGGGTGACCTGCAATCGCTTGGTCCGCATTCGGATGACCTGCGGTCGCCTGGCCGGCATTCGCAGGACCCGGAATCGCCGCATCCGCGGCCACCGGACCACTGCTCCCGCCCACATGTGCCGGTCGTTCCCCGTTCCCATTCCCCCCGGCGCCGCGGAGCAAAGCACCGGCGGAGCCTTGGCGACGGAAGCGCCACCCGTCGAGCAAGAGGAACTCCTCGGACAACTCGGCCGCGCCGCTGCGGGCCCACAGGATCGCGGCGCGCTCCATCGTGTACTTGAGTTCGCGCACGTTTCCCGGCCAGCCGTGACGCAGCAGCGCCATCTGTGCGGCCGGAGTGAGCGAGGGCGGACAAGGCACAGCGCGGCGGAGGAAATGGCCCGCCAGGGAGAGAATGTCTCCGCGGCGCTCTCTCAGCGGGGGCAGCAGCATGCGGATGGCGGCCAGGCGGTGCAGCAGGTCCTTGCGGAAGCGTCCCGCCGCCAGCGCCTGGTCCACGCACAGATTCGTCGCGGCGATCACGCGCACCTTGACCTGCCGCGTGCGGACTTCACCCAACCGGCGCAGTTCCCCCGACTCGAGGGTCCGCAGCAGTTTGACCTGGGCGCGCGCATCCATCTCCCCGATTTCGTCGAGGAAGATCGTGCCCCCATGAGCCGCCTCGAAGAGGCCCGGCTTGTCCAGCGCCGCTCCGGTGTACGCTCCTCGCGCATGGCCGAAGAGTTCGCTCTCGTGAAGCTCACCCGGCAGTGCACCGCAGTTGACGGCGACGAAGGCCGCCTTGCCGTAGCGGCTCTGGCGATGGACCGCGCGGGCGACGACTTCCTTGCCCGTGCCGCTCTCCCCTTCGAGCAAGACGGGCAGATCCGTATCGGCCAGGCTCTCGAGCAATGCGAGCGCCTCGAGCATGGCCGGATCGCGGGTGATCACGCCCATCCTTGTGCCTGCCCCGATCGCCATCCGGCCCACCCTGTCCGCCTCCCCTGTTCCCCGGGAGTGGGCGTCCGGCCAGAGCTTCAGTTGATTGTCCGGGGCCGCCTCGCGTGGAACGTCGGCCAGACAGCCGAGCACACGCAGCCACGACTGCAATTCTCCCCCGTCCGGCGTTGCGATCAGTTCTTCAAGGACGCTTCCCACGCGCTTGCGGGCCCGGGCCCACTCGCCCAGAGCGAGATCGTGTTCTACTCGCCGTCGCTGTTCCTCGAGATGAACGAAGGCGCTGGCAGTTTCCACAGTCGCTCCTTGTTCGTTGAACCGTACAGGCTGGTCATGGCCGCCGACAGCCGTCCGGAACCGCCACAGGTGTCCCGGGGCGGCTGGTGAGACGGCCCCCACGTCCGCAGGCCTATGCTTCTCTTCGACTTCCCGATGTGACCCCCGGGGGCCGCTGCCCTCTCTGCCCGCTGACGCGGGTTTCTCAACGCCCTGGGGTTCACAATCGGTGCCAGAAAACCGTGGCGGGAAGCCCTCCGCCCTGCATTTCGCACTGCGTCTTGCGCGCCATGCAATGCCCGGGCCCACGGGCCCGATGAGAACATGGTCGAACGGAATCGCCTTATCCATCTCATCCCTTTCCGTTACAGATGGTCGCCGGGCGGGGCCATTCCGTGGAACGCCCGGTGCATCCATGACAGGCAACCGGGCGCACGCGGCGCCCGACGGAAGCAACCGAATCGCTGCTAGGGGCAATGGCCGTCGAGGCCGGGCCGACACCGGAAGGTCGTTGCGAACCGGGTCGCGGCCTGCGGACGGACACCGCAGAAAGGGGCAAGGCGCTATGACCGGGACTGTGAAACGAACGGGAATCCGTTCAATGCTTCTGGTGCTGATGTTGATTGGCTTTGGTCTGTTCTGCGCGGGCAGCCTGAACGGTTGCAGCAGCGACAAGGGCGTGACGGATCCGGGTCCCCATGTCGAGGACCCCATTCCGCCCGACCTGCCGCTTGGGGACAAGATTCCTGAAGTCGAGCAGGACACCACGGGCGAGCTGGGTCCCTAGGGTCTGAGAGCGGAGCCGGCGGCGCACTCGCGCCAAGGTCGACACCGTCCTGCAAGGACCCGCCGGCGCCGCTTACAGGCTTTGGGAGGACAACAAAAGCGCCAGCGCGGCGCGAGCATCTCGGTCCGGCGGCAAGGGTGAACACCCGCAGTGGTTTCCCCGCCTCCTCACCTTGCCCTTTGCCCCCGAGGTTCCACTGACCGCCGGACCCGGTTTCGGGAACGGGGCTCCCACATGGGAGCCCCGTCTCGTTCGCCGCCCATCGGCCCCGGGTCGTGTCTTGCGCTCGGTCTTGCGCTCGGCCCCGCGCTCGGTCTCACGCCGAATCGCCCGCCTTGCCCCTCACCGCGTTCAAACGCGATCGCTCCGTCCTGGCCCACGCGGGATCCGCCCCTTCCAGCAGTCCCCTCACCTGCTCGTGAAGCGTGCCGTTGCTGGCGAGCACTTCCGTGCCTTCCAGCGCCCACGGGCGATTCTGGAAGTCGCTCACCCGCCCCCCCGCTTCTTCGACGAGCAGCAGCCCTGCCGCCACATCCCAGGGCTTCAGGTAGAGCTCCCAGAACGCGTCGAAGCGGCCCGCGGCAACGTAACTGAGATCGAGGGCGGCCGACCCGCCGCGCCGGATCCCGCGCGCGCGCAGGGCCAGGCGGCTGAAATTCTCGAGATTGGTGTTGGCGACCTCGTTGCGCCGGTAGGCGAACCCCGTCGCCACCAGCGCATCCTGCAATTGTCCGTTGGCTCGCACCTGCAGCCGGCGCTCCGCACGTTCATCGGACCGCGCCGACGACACGAACCATGCGCCGCCGCCCCGCGCGGCCCAGAACACCTCACCCAGCGCCGGCGCGTGGACGACCGCGAGGACCACCGTGGGCAGCGGCTCCGGCCGGAAGAATCCCGAGGCATTCTCCGCGAAGGCGGTCCGCTCCGGATCCGGCCGGCCCGCATCTCCCTCAGCCAGCGCGATGCTCACGCAGAACAGGGGATGCCCATGAACGAAGTTGGTCGTCCCATCCAGTGGATCGACGATCCAGACGCGCCCCGAGCGTCCGGGCTTGCGCGCCGACTCCTCCCCCAGAATGGCGTCCTCGGGAAAGCGCCGTTCGATCGCTCCCGCCAGCAGCGCCTCGACGTGCCGGTCGGCCGCGGTGACCAGGTCGCGCCGGCCCTTGAAGTCCACGCTGCGCGCCTCGACGCGATCGTACTGTTCGCACAGGTACGCCGCGGCCTCCGCGGCCAGGCGGCGGACGAATTCGATCACCGGGAACCTCCTCGCTGGATGCGGGCACGAGCCGCACACGTCCCCTGCGCCCCCGCGCCCGTCCCCTGCGCCGCCGCACCCGTGCCGCGCGCCTGCGGCGCCCGCCGGTCGCGGGGAGATGCCGCTTGATCGGCCGCCGCGAATCGGTGTAGCGTAGCCGCCCGACTTGCTGCACGCCATGGCGCAGGACGCAACCGCAGGGAACGAGGGCTGAGCATGGAGAACATCATGGACCGCCTGGCCGCGCTGTGCAAACGCCGCGGCTTCGTCTTTCCCAGCTCCGAGATCTACGGCGGGATCAACGCCTGCTGGGACTACGGCCCGCTGGGCGTACGCCTGAAGAACAACATCAAGACGCGCTGGATGAACACCCTGACCCGCCTGCGCGAGGATGTCGTGCCCCTGGACGCCGCGATCCTCATGCACCCACGCGTGTGGGACGCCTCGGGGCACATCCGCGAGTTCGCCGATCCGCTCGTCGACTGCAAGCACTGCAAGGCCCGCTATCGCGCCGACGAGCTTGCCTTCGACCCCACCGCCCCCGACGCCCAGTGCCCGAGCTGCGGGATGCGCGGCACCTTCACCGCGCCGCGCATGTTCAACCTCATGTTCAAGACCTTCATGGGACCGGTCGAGGATGCCGCCAGCGTGGTCTACCTGCGGCCCGAGACGGCCCAGGGCATCTACGTCAACTTCGACAACGTGCGCGTATCCATGCGCAAGAAGCTGCCTTTCGGCATCGCCCAAATCGGCAAGGCCTTCCGCAACGAGATCACGCCGGGCAACTTCATCTTCCGTACGCGCGAGTTCGAACAGATGGAGATGCAGTTCTTCGTCAAGCCGGGGGAGAACGAGCGCTGGTTCGAGTACTGGAAGGCCGAGCGCATGAACTGGTACCGCGCGCTCGGGATCCGCACGGAAAAGCTGCGCTTTCACGACCATGGTCCCGGAGAGCTCGCCCACTACGCCCGTGCCGCGACCGACATCCAGTACGAATTCGGCTTCGGCACCGATCCCTGGCACGAACTCGAGGGCATCCACGACCGGGGCAACTTCGACCTCACGCGCCATCAGGAGTTCTCCGGCAAGAAGCTCGAGTACTTCGACGAGGAGACCCGCGAGCATTACCTCCCGAACATCATCGAAACCTCGGCCGGCTGCGACCGCACGCTGCTGGTCACCTTGATCGACGGCTACCGCGAAGAGGAGATCAAGGGCGAGAAACGCGTCTTCATCGGGTTCCATCCGAGCATCGCGCCGATCAAGGCCGCCGTCTTCCCGCTGGTCAAGCGCGACGGCATGCCCGAGATCGCCCGCCGCCTCTGCGACGAGCTGATGCCCCACCTCGAGGTGCTCTACGATGAGGGGAGCAGCATCGGCCGGCGCTATGCCCGCATGGACGAGGTCGGCACTCCCTTCTGCCTGACGGTCGACAGCCAGACGATCCAGGACCAGACGGTGACGATTCGCTTCCGCGACACCCTCGCACAGGAGCGCTGCGCACTCGACCGGGTGCGGGAGCGGCTCAGCGAGCTGATCGGCGCAGACTGAGATCGAATTCGGCGATCACGGGGGCGTGGTCGGA
>JAZDGX010000108.1:0-9961 GCA_043806645.1 Candidatus Eiseniibacteriota bacterium
GACATCCGTCGCCGGAGCGACGGTGTGCCTGAATGAAGTCCTCTACGATCCGACGGGCAGCGACAGCGGATACGAATTCGTAGAGCTCTACAACACCTCTGCCTCGGCGGTCGATCTGGCCGGCTGGCGGATCGAGGCGGGCAATGGTTCCGGGCCCGGAGAATGGGACGTTCAATGGGAAGGAGCAGCCGGGGATCGCATCGGCCCGCGGGGTTTCTTCGTCGTGGCCGGCCCGCTGATGCAGGGCCCGGCGGATGCGCGGGCACCGCTCACGCTCCAGAACGGCCCGGATGCGGTGCGGCTGATGTCACCCGCACGATGCGAGGATCGTGTCGGATGGGGCGCGTTGGAGTTCGAGGAATACTACGAGAGCGGTCCGGCGCAGGATGTGCCGGGGGGATGGGTGCTCGCACGCATTCCCGATGGGACCGACAGCGATCGAAACACCGATGACTTCCAGGGTCGGGCCCGCCCTTCTCCCGGAGAGGCGAACGCGAAGGAGTGGATGCTCGCTCTTGCGCAGCCACACTGCGATCCCCCGTTGCTCGATTCCGGCGGCAAGATGCGGATGTTCGTCCAGCTGTCGAATCTCGGGTTGTCTCCTGTCGATCTCGATAGCGTTTCCTGGATCTTCGAGGCGGAATCGCTGAGTGCGCGTCTTGCCGATCCGCCGGCGCGCGTGCTGGCCCCCGCCGAGGTCTTCGATCTGGTGTGGGAGATCGTCCCTGCTTCCGGATTGGATTCCCCGGAGGGCGGGACTTCCCGCTATCGGCTGGGTTTTCGCGATCCTGATGGCAACGAGACGGCGGTGGCGGGCCGGGTACGGATCGGACGTGGCCCGGTGTTGATTTCGGAGGTCCTGTACGATTCCGGAGCGGATGAGGGTGAATGGATCGAGTTGTGGAATGCGAGCCCGCAACCGGTTTCCGCGTCCGGATGGCAGGTGCAGGATGGCTCGGGCCGCAAGACGGTTCTGCAGGAACCCTCCGAACTCGCCTCAGGCGGGTTCCTGATCGTCGCGGAAAGTCCCGCGGGCCTGCTGCGCGCACATCCCGACCTGCCCGCGTCGCTCATCGCGAGCAGGCAGGGAGCATGGCCGTCTCTCAACAACGCCATCGATCGCGATCTCGGATACGCGGATGAAATCACGCTGCTCGATGCGAGGGGGCTGGCGGTCGATTACGTGCGCTATGCGCCCGGCGACTTGGATGGACGCGGAGTCTCCCTGGAGCGATGGATCGAAGGGGAGCGTCTGGTCGACCCGCAAGCACTCATCCCATGTCCCGACGCCGCGGGGGCCACGCCCGGGCGTTCAAGTTGGCCGGCGGGGGATTCGGGGAGCGGGGCGCCCTATCTGAGGCCCGATCCCAATCCCTTTCTGCCTGCCGAAGCGGACGCGGAGCGGTTTTGTCTGATCCGCGTTCCTCCCGTCCCGGGGGGCGATGCGGAAATCACGGCGGACATCTTCACGCTTGCGGGCACCCGCGTGGCCACCCTGACCGCGGGGGCGCGGGCGAGCGGGCCGGTCGTGCTGGCCTGGAATGGGCGTTCCAGCGGGGGCGATGCGCTGCCCAGCGGACTTTATCTGGTCCGGATGGTCCTGCGAGCCCGGGACGCGGCGTCGTCCGAGCGCCGCCTCGTGCCCGTGGCCCTTTTCCGGCGGTCCCTGGAACGCGGCTCATGACCGTGAGCGGCCGCCTCCAACGACGTCTCGTCATGGGCGTCGTATGCGTGTGCGCCGTTGTGGGGCCTGGATTCCATGGATTTCGCGAGGCCTCGGCCGCGCACGAGTGGCGGGCGGAGTGGGCGTCGCTCTATTCGCTCGGTCTGATCGATGAGCAGGCCATGGCACGCGAGGAACGCCCGCGGTGGCTGCTCGCGCTGGCGCGGCCCTTCGGTCTGCCCGGCATTGGCTTTCAACGCATCGTGTGGCGGGCTCCCTGGGGAGGGTGGGAGGCGCACTGCGGTTCAGTCTCCGGGCCCGGGTATCGCGAATGGCACCTTGGCTGCGGCCGCAATCTCGGTCTGACCGGCGGGCTGGAACTGCTCGCCGGAGCGCGCATGTTTGTGGTCGAAGTCGAGAATATGCCCGCCGCGATCTGCGGCGCGGCCACGATAATCGGCCGGTTGCGGCCGTGGGGCATGTCCGCCGTCGCCATGGAAGCGGGGCTGGTCGATGTCGCGTTTTCAGCGGATCCCTGCGCCCCGGCCCCCATCTTCACCGCCAGAATTCGCGCGCGCGCAGGCGGAGGCTACCGACTGGTCGTTGAGCGATCGGTTTCTCCGGAGGCCGCGGCGGAAACCACCCTCGCCATACTCTTGCGGCGCGATTGGCTGAGCCTGGGTCAATCGCTGCGATGTTCCACCGGCGAAGCGGGCCTCTCGCTTGGTTGCCGCTCCCGCGCCCTGGAGGTGGTGCTTGCCGAACGTTGGCATCCTCAGCTCGGATGGACATCCGAAGTCTCCTTGCGCTGGCACCCGCAGAAGGGGGGATCCCATGCGCAGGGCGAAGTCGGGTGAGTCTCGCGCAGGCGATGTGCCTCGTCCCCGCGCCGGGGTCATTTTCACGGGCACGATCCTGCTTGCGCTTCTGTCCGTCCCGGTTGCGCACGCCGTTGTCCGATTGACAGGGCGCTGCGAGTTCGTCGTGCCTGGTGAAGGCTCCCTGCGCGATGCCGTAACGGAAGCGGACACTTCCGGCGGCGGGGGAGTCCGGACGACTTTCGATGGGGACGCGCGCGTGCGAATCGGGATGGCGCGATGCGAACTGCGCCTCACCGGAAAGGAGGGCACCGGTTTCTGCGCCCTCCTGCCGGGTGACGCCGGGGAACTCGTGATTGGGGAGTTGGAGACGGCCTGGGCTGCGGGGGCTGTGCTGGGTGAGGCGGAGGGCTTCGCTCCCCATCCAGCACCCGCCTGCGCACGGACGGGCGCGCGACTCTTCCTCATGCGCGGGACGCTGGCGCACAGGGAGCGCCCGTGGCGCGGCGCGGCGGCGCGACTCTCGATCCGTCGCATCTCTCTCTTCGCCTGGATGAGCTCGGATCATCTCGAGGGGAGTGCGAACGGTTCGGGCGATGCCGGCGAGGCGGACGATCCAACGTGGGGGATCGCGGCCGGCGCGGGCCCGGTGGGGCTTCTGCTCAAGCGCGGGGAGCGCGCGGCAGGCGGGGGATGGTGGTGGTCGCTTGCCTGGCGGCGCGAAACATCCCGTTCCCCGACGGCGAGGGAGCAGGGTCCGCCGGTGAGTTCACCGCGCGCGAGCTTGCCGGAGGCGGCCCGTTCGGCAGATCCGGAGGGCGAATGGATGGACCGCCCGCCCGCGGGGCGCTCCATTCTGATTCTGGAGGCCGCCGGTCCGTTGGGGAGGTCCCGCGCCGCCGGTCGCGCAGAGGGTCTGTCCACCGGAGGAGCGTCGCCGCTCCCACTCGTGGTGGCCGGATTCTGGAGCGCTCCGCTCCTGCAACGGTTCGGGTCGCTGGAAGGGACCTTCTTTCTGCGCGACGAAGGCTTCTCCTGGGTGCGAGAGATCTCCGAAGGATGGAGGCTCGATTGGGATCTGCCGGTGTTGCGCGGAGTCCTGCCGACCTTGAGCCTCAGACTGCGCCGGATGGATGGGGAGCGGCCGGTCGCCTCGCTCGAACGTGCGCGGCGACTGGCCCTGTCTGCGGAGCCCTGGTCGGGGGGACGACTGCGTCTCGCCTTCGGCTCGGCCGAGACGGAGGAATGCCGCGCGCTGCCCGATGCGTCCGATCGCCGGTCGATTCTGCGATCGACGCGCTCCCTGTTCGACCTCGACGCACGCGTCGCTCTGGGCGGCCGCGAGACCCTGGCGTTGCGCTTTCGTGAGAGCCGGGCGTCGTTGGCGGAGACCGCGAGTGATGTGCCCCTGGGCATGCCGGGCCATCAGGAGGAATGGGAACAGGAAAACGCCGCTGAGGCGGGATCGCGCTGGTGGGATCGAGGCGAGGGCAGCCTCATCCGCCTCTCGCTGCAGCAGGAAAGCCGGGGCCCGCATTGGCTGGGAGGGGCCGTGGCGGCCGTCCCCGGGGATGCCGGCCTGCCCGGGTTCGTCCCTGTGCGTTGTCCCGTCGGATCGGCCCGCTGGCGTAGCCTCGCCGGCGGAAGTTGGCTGGCGGAATTCTGGATCGGCTGGATGATGCACGGCTGGCGCTGCGAAGGCGTAGTGCGCGCCGGTCGGCGGACGGAGGGGGAGATGAACGCGGTCTTGCTTATCGGCGCCCGCCGCGAATGGACGGGAGGTTGAGCTGGGGGCGATCCGGATGCACACTCCTTGAAGGGACCTCGGGAGAGAATCGCCGTTGCGATGGCCCGTTGACTTGTGACGCGAAGCGGCAGTCCCGACATCGCGCGGATCCGGTCGGGGAGGCTCGGGCATTGTCCGAAGAACTGATCGCGCGCATTGCGGCCCTGGCCGAAGAGCAAGGCGGTACGGTCGAGGCCGAGGCGATCGCCCGCGACTTTCTGCGCCTGGCTGCTCCCGGCAGCAAGGCGGCCGCCGGTCTCGTGCGCGCGCTTCTCGGGCGCGACCATCACTTCATCGAGGAGCAGCACGGTTGCTGGCGCTATCGCTCCGCCGGGAGCGCGCTCGAGCCCCCCGTGCTCCTCGTCGATCTCGTCATTCCGCCGGGGACGGATCGGGAGCCGTGGCAGTGGTTGCTGCAAGCGACCCTGTGGGAGAAGCGCAGTCCTCTCTGGCGGCATCGCGGCACCGCCTCGTCGCCGGCGCTGGAAGAACTCCTCGCATTGCTGCCCGATGTTCCGGTCGCCACCGAGAGACCCGGGAGCTTCACCCGCTGGCTGGGCGTTCAGGAGCGGTTGCACGCGAGACCCGAAATCGAGCCGGTGATGATCGACTTGGCGGGCTGGCGCCGGCTTCTCGATGCGAACGAGTGCGTGACGCGTGCGTCCTTGACCCCGATCGAAGGGCAGCGGCGGTCCACGCCCGCGACCGAGACGGTGGCGATGGACATCCGGCTGAAGTACCTGGCCGGAGAACTGGACCGCGTGATCGAGGTCGCCCGGCGGCGAGGATTGCGATCCTGGAGGGAAGTCGCGCGGGTGCCGGCCGAAGCCTGGAAGGCGGCCGAAGAAGAGCTCTGGGCCGCGGAGCGTTCGTTCACGGTGGAGGACATCGAGAACCTCCCCGAAGAACCGGGCATCTATCGCTTCTTCGATCGCGAGGGCAACATCCTCTACGTCGGCAAGTCGGCCAATCTGCGCCGGCGGGTCCGATCCTATTTCCGCCCGCTGACTGCCGGTTCCGGTCGGCGCGGGCAGTTGCTCGAGCGCCTCTACCGATTCGACATCGAGACGACCGGGAATGAGCTGGAAGCCCTGATCCGCGAGCTCGAGGAGATTCGGCGCCGCCGTCCCGTCTGGAACGTGCAGATCGATCTGGGAGTCGAGGAGACGGACTTTCCGCCGGGAGAGTGCGACGTGCTCCTGCTGCTTCCGACCCTTCAGGGGAGTCACGCGCTCTACGCCTTGGCGGGAGCGCGGGCGGCGCGAGCCGCCCCCGGCGCGGCCTTGAGTCGCGCAGGCCTGGAAGAGAGTCTGCATGCCTTCTTCGCGGGCGCGCCCTGCGCGGCGTTGTGCGAGATCCCTGCGCCCGAACGCGTCCTCGTGCGCCGCTGGTTGCAGCGGGATACCGCGGGCCGCGCGATTCTGCGCCGGGCCGATTTCTCCAGCGTGCCGAGTATGGCGCAGGCTCTTCTGCGGGCCATGGCGGGCGAGCAGGCAGCGGAGTCGCCCGCGAGCGACGAGCGACTGATCCTGCGAGACGGGGAAGTCCCCTAGGTTGCGGAGGAAGTCCCTAGGTCGCGGAGGGCGTCTCCGGGATCGCGGTCGGGGGTACTCCAGGCCGGAGGAGGGGGCGAAAGCGGCCCCGGCCGCCCCGCGCATGTCGACCCCGCCGGGGGCGGCAAGCTCAGAGCAGCTGGCTCGTGGCCCTGACGACGTCGATGAACAGGTAATTCATGCGGCCGATCAGCAGGGAGATGCGGCTCATTACGGTGTAGCCGAAGGCGGCGCCAAACCCGACCATCAGAAACCAGATTCCCAGGCGTGAGACGGCTCCCACGGCTCCTTTGTGCTCGATCGAGAAATAGAAATAGACGAGCACAGAGAGGACGCCGAGGATCATGATCAGATTGTCCACCGGGGTAATGGCCCCGCCCCACGGGGTGGCGATGGTCGCCCCGAGCTGCGGCACGACTTCCCCATGCAGCTTCTGAACCATGTTGATTCCGACGTAGTAGGCGATATAAACCGCGAGCGAGATGCGCGCCATCCACGCGATGCGGGGAATGAAGCGCGTGTAGAGATTGAGCCCGAGGAGCAGCGGGATGAGCAAGTGGGCGCTGCCGGAGAAATCTCGGAATAGCGGTCTGAAGAGATTGGGTGCGAGGGTGTTGGCCGAGACGATGCCGATGTAGTACCCGAGCGAGATGCCGGCGAAGAGGCTCTCGGCGAACCGGAAGAAAGGGTTGTCCTTGTAGAGAAAGCTGTAGATGCAGAGGGTCAGAAACGCTCCGAGCCAGAGTCCCATTAGCTGCGACATCGCCTTGCCCTTCCTTGCACCCGCCCGCCCCTGCAATCAGCGCAACGACCGCGGGTTCTCATGAGCGCTGCTCGCGCCGTGCACGACGGTGCAGCCAGAAGTAGACCGTGTTGCCGAAGAGGATGAAGACCATGATGATCGCATGATCGATCGTCTGGGCGTCCATCCCCTTCATCGCCGTATAGACACCAGCCCGTTCATAGAGCGGAGACAATCCCGGATAGGCGGCCAGGAGCAGGTGCTCGTATTCCGAGGCGCCCTTCAGTCCCCCCAGCAGCCCGATCATCTGTCCCGAGTCCAGGAACGCGTAGTACTTCGGCGCCGATACCGCAGTGCTGCCGATCGCGATCGGGACGCCGAATTGCGCGTTGACCAGATTGGCCCACCACTCGCCGATCACATTGGTCGAGAGGCTGACCACGAGCGCGATGTCGCTGTAGTTGATCACCCGCTGCATGAGCGGGATCTCGGTCAGGGGCGTACCGGCGTAGTCGGCCGGAAAAACGTTTTGGAAGGACACGCCCATGAGTTTCATGGCCGCCTGGGCGCCGTCCTTATATCCCAGAAAGACATAGTCCTCGCCCGCCCGCAGGCCGGGATACTCCGGGAGGATCCGGTCCAGCACTTCTCCGGCCATGGTCACCCCGCCGACGGGGAAGAGGGCGATGACGACCACCTTGATCCGGCGCTCGAAGCAGTGGCGCAAGATCGCCTCGGCCATGGGGGAGTTCTCCGGGGCGGTATTGGGACCGTAGTCGAACGACAGTAGCACCGTGTCGTCCGGCCCGAGCGTCTGGACGGCAGTGAAGAACGATTTGGCCGGTGCCGTCGCGGAGACCGGAAAACCGATGCGGAAGAGGATCGGGAGGATGGTGCCCACCGCGATCAACAGATAGATGATCCGTCGATCCAGGCTGATCAAGCGCTCGAGTTTCATCCGCCTTGCCTCACGGTGGTGCGCCTGCCGCCTGCGTGCCCAACGGCGCGCGGCGTGGCACTACTTCTCGCTCACCCCCAGGTAGGAGCGCTCGATGCCCAGGATCACGCGCAGCGACAGGCTGGCCGCGCCCAGCGCGGCGCCGATGATGATCCCCCGCTGCGCGGCGGTGTTCGGCACCGCCATGATCCAATCGGTCACGCTCGGCAGCCAACTGGAGCCATTCGGAATCCAGCAGAACGCGTACTCGCCGAGCGGAGTCCGGCCGAGCATCACGATGAAGGCGGCGCCGATAAGCAGCGCTGCCTCGAGATTGCGCACGCGGAAGGCGCGGAAGGCCGCCGAAGCGATGTAGAAGGCGAGCAGGCTGAACATCGCTGCCTGCAGCGGATTGAACATGTGCCGCGTCATCCAGAAGAAAGGCGTGACCGCCCCGCCCGGGGCGGTGAGCAATCCCTGAAAGGGGCCGACGCGGAATGCGCTCAGGATGCCGATGGCGCCCATGGTGAAGAGACCGGCGAGCAGGCTGACGGAGAAGGGCCAGCCGGGGCGCCGCTGCTCGATCTTGCGCACGCCGCCCTGTATGACATTGACCACTCCGAGCAGCAGCGCGAACCCGTAGATGATGACCATGTAGCGCTCGACCGTGTTGCGCACGACCGAGACGCCCGGGACACGCTCGGTGAGGAAGAAGGTCACGACCGGCACGCTGCCGACCAGCAGGGTGAGAAGCAGGGGGAGGCGCAGCTTCCAGAACATTGGGTTTCCCTTCGTCGGTTGCCCGCCCCGGCCCGCAACGCGCCTGCGGCGGGGGTGCCCTCACCCTACTGGATACTCATGAAATCGCTCAGCCAGTGTACGCCCAGGGCTTCGAGCACGACCCCGGCGATCAGGTAGAAGATCAACGCCGCCTTGGTGAAGTCCTGGCCCTTGATGCTGCCGAGCATGGCCGGTTCGCGCGACAGGTAGGCCCCGGCAGCGTAGAGTTCCTCTCCCATCAGCGTGTAGTCGCAGACGACCGCGAAGAAGGGCAGCTGGGTGACCTCGGCCGTCCCGGCGATCTGGATCGCTCCGGTCGTCTGGCCCGTCTCGGCCAGCAGCAGCGATTCCGCCTGATAGTAGCCGATGAAGAAGTTGGCGGCCGGCCGCTCGCGCACCATGTAGCCGGTGACCGCGGCGGTGAAGGCGAACTGGTCGTAGGTCACATAGCTGACCACATCGTCATTGAAGAGGTCGGGGCGCCCCGCCTGCAAGTAGGCCTCCTGCACGGTCTCGCGGGACGCGGCGTAGGTCAGCGGGTCCTTGTTGAGCACGGCCAGGTCGGCTCCATAGCGGGCGCTCAGCGAAGCGACGTGACTCAACACCGCCAGACTGGCGATGGTCTGGTTTTCGTCGAGCGTCCCCGAGCCCGGAAGATAGAGCACCTTCTTGCCCAACTCGGTCGCGCGGCCCACCGCTTCCTCGATCGCCGTCAGGCCGGCGATGCGCCGGATGAACAGATCATGACCCTGCCGGGAGCGGAGGATGAAGAAGATGACGGAACCCGAGAAGACGACGAACAGCACGAAGGGGGCCCCGGTGCGAACCGGATCGTACCACGTCCGGGGGACGGACGCCTGAGCGAACGCGGGAGCGGCGTGAAGCAGGAGCAGGCCGAGCCAGGCAACGACCCGCACGATCGCCGGTGCCCGAGCGGAACGGATCGAGTGCCGCGGCGGGCGGCATCGCCGCCGGCCGCGCAGCCTGCTTGAAGATGGCGCCACCGGCGTCATGGATCGCTCCCCCCATCGGGCCTTCCTCAGGCGAAGCATGTGCAGATTCGAGGATCGAAGGGTGAGGATAGCGATTTCGGTCCTCCATGGCAAAGCCCAACGGTGCGCGGGGTGACGCATCACGTCGGGCCGGGCGGCCTGGGCGGCTCGCGTCATCCATCCCGGCCGCGGGACCTGCCGCGCCAGTCCTGGCGGGCGAAGAACACCGCATAGAAGACCGCCGCCATCGCCAGCAACGCGATCAGGCTGGCGAGCGGATCGTAGTGGGTCGTGAAGAACAAGGAGGGTGTTGCGAAGATCGAGCCCTCGAATCTCACGATGAGCGCGCCGAAGAGGTTGTTGGCGGCATGGGCGCCGATCACGAGCTCCAAGGAGCCGTCGCGCAGACTGCAGAGCGCGAGCAGCACGCCGGTAAGGAAGTAGCTCAGGGGCATCAGCCAAGGGTCGATGTGCATCTCGGGATTGGCGAAGTGAGTCAGGGCGAACAGCAGGCCCGAGGCCGCCGCCAGGAAGAGGCGACTGCCTCCCACCAGGCTCAGGCCCTGGATGAGGTAGCCGCGGAAGAAGAGTTCCTCGGCCGTCGTCTGGAGAGGGGTCAGCAGGAGTGCCAGAGGCAGGAACGGCAGAAAGAGGGCCGGGTCCCAAGTGAAGGCGAAGGTTTCCGGAACC
>JAZDGX010000109.1:0-8602 GCA_043806645.1 Candidatus Eiseniibacteriota bacterium
CCGATCGGTCAGCCACACGCGGCCGAACTTGCGCGGATTGCAGAAGACCAAACGCCAGCGCGCACCCAGATCGAGGGTGAGCCGGGCGTATGGGGAAAGGGGTCGGGCGCGCGGTTCGACCTGGAAGTCGCCCCCCATCCGTAGGTGGAAGAGCAGCGTGTCCTCGGTCAGATGCAGAACGATGAACTTCCCCCGCCGCGAGACCTCCACGATCCGCTGACCGCGAACACGGGCGCGGAAGCGGCGCGCAGTGGGCGTGACCAGGGTCGGCTCCCACAACACGCGGCCCGCGGTGATCGTCTGCCCCGGCAGTGGCGGCGCGGCCCACGTCCCCGTGCGCGAGCGGCCGTCGCGCAGCCTGAGGCGGATCGTCTCGACTTCAGGCAGTTCGGGCATTCAAGTCTCCGCGTGGGTTTCCGCGCATGCGCCGCAAAAACGAACTGACAGGCCGCGAGGACCTGTCAGTTTCGGACAAGCGAGGGTCGCTTGTCTGCGAGCGATTACTTCTTGGCCTTCTTCTTGGTGGTCTTCTTGGCCACCTTCTTCTTGGCCACCTTCTTCTTCGCGGGCTTTGCACAGGCCATCGTTCTCTCCTCCTCTTGTCTCCGTTATCGCGTTACCTACGCGGGGCCGCCCGTTTTTTTCCAATGACCTTCGGGCAGCCCGAACGCGGGGCAATGTAAAAGAAGGTTGAAAAGCGATCAAGCAATTGTTGCAGGGGCAGGTTGGGGGGTGCGCCCCGCGGGCGCCCGGCCGGGCGCTGCTCGCCGGGGCGAAGCGGGGCCTAAGGGGCGAGCCCTGCATCCGGGTCGCGACTCGGGCGGCGGGTGGAATGAGCGGCCGGCGCAGGCCGGCATCGCATCAGCGGCGGCTGCCGGGGGCCGCGAGGCGCGCTTCTTCGAAGTACCGGTAGGGCACCGCAACCTGACCGAGCGCGATCTGCGGCTTCGCGGTGCCATGGAAGTCCGACCCACCGGTCCGGATCAGGCCCAGGCGGGTGGCCGAGGCCTCGTAGTGGTCGATCAAGGCATGCAGCGCATCGGGGCCGATCGTATCGTCGGCGGAGCGGAAGTAGGGCTTGTTGCGATCGTAGGGGTAGACCGTCTCCAGCCCGGCCACCCCCGCCTCCGCGCAGATCTCGATCAGCCGGTCGACCCTTGGGTCGATGAGGGTGCCGTCCTTCTTGAAGCGCTCGTTGTAGGAACCGGGGCTCGAGAGCACCGTGATCCCCCCCGCCCGCCGGACGACGGCGACGCACTCCTCGAGAGTCAGGCTGTATTCCTTCGACACGTACCAGCGCCCGCCGAAGTCGGTGCTGGGGAAGAAGAGCTCGGCCGTCATGTCCGGATGGTATTTGCGCAGGACTCCGAAAATGTGCGGCCTGCGGATCGTCTCGCCCTTGGCCTCGGCGAGGACCTCTTCCTTGGGCACCCGGAAACCCTCCCGGGATAGAACCGCAAGCTGCCCGTCCAGTTTGGCGTTCTTGGCCTTTCTGAGCCGGGCCAGGACGTCGTTGAGTTCGTCGTGGTCGGGATCGTAGAAATAGGCGAGCACATCGATCTCGATCAGGCCGCGCTCGGGGTCATGGGCGATCCCGATCTCGCATCCGGGCGCGAACTCGATGCCGAACTCCTCGGCCAGGGCGTGCCCTTGCGGGACGCCGGCGATCGAGTCGTGATCGCAGAATCCGATCGCGCGCAGGCCTGTCGCGCGAGCCATCTCGAAGAGGCGCCGCGGGGGCTCGCTGCCGTCGGAGGCGGTCGTGTGGCAGTGGAGATCGACCCACCCGCGGGGGTCGGGAGCGGTCCAGGAAATCTGCCGCGTGCTGCGCATGTCCCCCCCGGCGGCTAGACCTCGATACGGAACACACCCTTCACCGCGAACCCGGCGACGAGCGATACGACGAAGAAAGCGACCAGCCAGTGCACATTCAGCCCCAGGACCTGCAGCTCGCGGGCCGGCCAGTCGGTGACCCGGAAGCTCCGGATCCCCGCGTTGCCGGGCAGCGGGGGTTCGATCGGGAAGCTGAGGAAGGCACTCGAGAAGGTTGTGCCGCGGCTGGGGGCCAGGGCCGTCAGCGGGCTCTCGCTCTCACGAACGAGAATTTGCTTGGTTTGCTCGCCGGCCGGCGTGACGAGGGTCAAATGGTGTTCGCCCGGTTGCGTCGCGCGGATCTTCCAATCGATCTCCCGGCGCGCGGGGATGCGCAGCGGCGGGGAGAGCACCTCCAGGCCGTCCGAGGCCTCCAAGCTCACCGAATGGTCCCGGGTCCAGGCCGCGTCCCGGACCTGAACCGCGACGGTTGCCGTCTCCCCGGGTTTGAGGGGCCGGTGTTCATAGCGGGACCCCAGCATGACCATGATTACGAGCACCGGGACCATGATGAAGATGAGCGGGCGCAGGCTGTGCGCGAAATAGAGGCCCGTATTGCCGAGCACCCGGAAGAAGGCGATGAGCATTTGGGGCAGGTCGTCGCGGAAGAGCCAGATCTCCGCGATGTGCGCCTTCAACTTGCTCTTTGCACGCCGGATCGCGCTCTGGTTCGAGGTCTTGCCGAAGATCAGGAGCATGACGACCCCGGTCACAATCGAAATGACCAGCAGCCCGATCCACGGATGCATCCCCCGAAACGGCGCGAAGATGACGCTGAAGATCCCGTTCAACACGATGGCGATACTCCACATGACGTTTTTCCCGCCCGGCGGTGCTGCGGTCCGCGAACCGCTACCCCAGATACCCAAGGCCCTTGAGCTTCTCCTTGATCTCCTCGTCGGATTGAGCCTCTTCGAGCTGCGCGAGCTGGCTTTCCAGGGCGTGCACGACGAACTCATCGATCGAGGAGTACCCGGAGAGCTTCGCATACTTCTCGATCCGGTCGTAGAGTTCCTTGGTGATCTTGATCTTGGCTCCTGCGCCGAACATTCCGGCTCCTTTCTCGGCCCGCTTCCCTTCCAGGCCGGGCGCCCGGGGTGTGCTACCGGTCCACCCCGGTCCTCTGCGCGACATGCAGGTCGTTGAAGATCGGCTTGCCCGTCATCTGCTGCGGCGGCTCGATGCCGAAGACCGCCAGGATCGTCGGGGCCATGTCGATCAGCGCGGGATCGCGCTTGTCGAACGGCACGTTGGTCAGAATGATCCCCGGCAGCTTGCGGGGATCGGCACAGTGGTCGCCGCTCCAGCGCCGCGTGTTGTCGCTCAGGATCTCACCCGCCAGCTCGCCGACGGCGCTTTCGTCCGTCACGCGATAGCCGCGCTCGTACCCGATCTGGGCATCCGGACCGTCGCCGGCATAGGGGCCGGCGTAGATCTCCTCGGTCGGATAGACCTTCAGGATCGGCCGCTCGCCGGTTTCGGGGTCGACCAGCGCCTCGAGCTTCGCCGCGACATCCTCAATCAGCGAGCGCTTCGGGAGGCCCGGCGGGACCGTACCCTGGCGCTCACGCCCCATCTGGTTCACGTAGAGCCCGTTGATGCCGATCCCGTAGAGGCTCGTATTCTGCCAGTCGATGCCCTGCAGGTATTCGACATTGTCGACGCTGACCCCCGGCTTGACCGCCAGGTAGCCGTTCTCGTACAGCCAGCGGTTCAAATGAAATCCGCGGTGCCACGGGGCGAAGCCATGATCCGACATGATGATCAGCAAGGTGCGGTCGTCGATGCGCTCCATCACCCGTCCGAGCAGTTCGTCGAGGGCCTGATAGAAGGCGGGATAGGCATCCTTGTAGGGATCGTCCAATTCGGCCACGTAGGCAGGATGGCCTTCTTCGCCGCGCATCGTCCGCCACATGGCATGCCCGCATTGATCGACGACCGTGTAGTAGAGGAAGAGCACGCCTTCCTTGAAGCGATCGAGCTCGTAGTCGGTCATGCGGATTTCTTCCGCGAGGATGATGTTCGCCTGCTTCAGGAAATCCGGGTTGCCCATGACATCCTTGTCGAGCGCCTTCGTGTCTTCGGGCAAGCCCTTGGTGTAGTAGCAGCCGATGGCTGCGGCCAGCTCGGCCGAGTATTCGGGTGGGGTGCTGATCGGCAGCGCCGGATCCGTCGGGTCGATCTGGACGGCGGTGACGTAGAGCCCGAGAGGCTGGGCATGCTTCAGGTAGAACTGCACCGTGCCGCTCACGGTCACCAGATCCGACCAGATCCAGTGGATGAAGCCTGGGGTGGGCAGCAGCACGAAGCGGACGTGCACCCAATCGCTGAAGACGCCTTCTTGCAGCAGGATTTCCTGATCGTTGATGACCACCTTGGCGACGGGGTTTTCGGCATCGACGTAAATCTTGAACGGAATGGCAGCCTTCTGTTCCTGATAGGGCACCGCACGTCCCGTGCGCTCCTTGATCCCGTCATAGTCGATGAAGTCGTTGGGCGGGCCGTAGAGCTTGCCCTCGGCGACGCCGTCGATCACATCCACCAGGAAGATCTTGCCCCCGGTCGCCGACTCCCAGTCGGGCGGCGGATCGGTCGTGTAGTAGGCGTAGGTGCCCAGCGTGCCCTGGATGTCGGGGGTTCCCATGCCGGAGAGGGTGACCGCGTCGCCCGAAACGGTGGGCGGGAAATTGACCGGGGCGCGATGGATCACCGCGCGCACGCCATGGTCGGTCAGGATGTCCCAGAAGGGCACGCCATGGCGGAGGTTCTCGGTCGTGCCGGCCTTGAGCGGCATCACGTAGTCGGAGAAGGGCAGCTTCAGGCGGCTGCCGACGCGCAGGCCCAGGATCGAGACGTGATCGTCGGCGGGTGCGACTACGGAGAGGGCCGAGTAGGGAAGGTAGTTGCGCGGGTCCCGATGGATGAAGTCGAAGATGCCGTGGACGCCCGAGTCGGCGCCGCTGATGAAGTTCGACCAGGCGACCGGGCTCTGCGGCGGATTGCTCGTGCCCAGCGGCAGGAACTCGCCCGTCCGGCGCAGGCGGTCGAAGTTCGGGAGCATCCCCTCGTCCATCCACTGCGTGAGGAGATTCGGATCGCCTCCATCGATGCCCAGGATGAGCACCCGGTCGAAGCGGCCGGACGCGGGGGTCGCGCGCGCCGCGTCTACCCCCACCAGGCCCGGTCCCTGCTCGCGTTCGTGGATCGCCGAGAGAGCCGCGAGGCAGACCGCGGCGAACAGGACCCAGAGCGCTTTGTTCTTCTTCATTGCGGGCACCTCCAATGTCATGCGGCGCCGGGTCCAGCCGTGTGCGGGGCCACTCTCGCTTCGTGCGTGTCAGCCGTTCCCCCGGCCGTTGCGGCGGGCGCGGGGGCCGCTTCTTCTGCGGCCTCCTCCTCCTCCCGGGATGCCGGAGCCGCCCGTAGACTCGCCGGCACACCCTGCGGGAAGTAGGCGTCGCGGGGCGAGGTGCGACGCGCGCAGGCCTGCGGATCGAAGAGCGAGATGCCGTCCATGTGCTCGGGGGCGGGGACGCCGAAGAGCGACAGCACCGTGGGTGCCAGATCCATGATGCTCGGATACGTGGTTTCGATCTTGCGGTTGCTGAAGAGAACCCCCGGCACCGTGAAGGGGTCGATGCAGTGATCGCCGCTCCAACTGCGCACATTGTCCTCATAGACGACGTCGTTGGCGGCCCCTACCGCGCCGTCCCATGAGGCGCGGTAGCCGACGTTGTAGCCGACGATGAGATCGGGACCGCCCGGACGGTAGGGCCCCTGGAAGATTTCGGCACTGTCGTAGACGCGCAGGATCCCGGTGCGCCCCGAGGCGGGGTCGGGCAGCCCGCTCAGCTTCTCCACCAGCTCCTGCTTGAGCGCGCGGTACTCTTCCTTGGGATCGACGATGCCGCCCGTCTCGCGCCCCTTCAGGTTCAGGTAGATGCCGCCCAGGCCGAAGGCGTAGGCCTTCGTCCGCGACCAGTCGACGCCGTCGAAGTAACGACCGATCGCCCCGTTCCTGCTTCCCATGTAGCCGTTCTGCAGGAACCAGGAATTGAGATTGATGCCGCGGCGGAAGGGCTTGAACCCATGGTCGGAGAGCACGAAGAAAGCAGTATCCGGATCGTCCCCGATGATCTCGAGCGTGCGCCCGACGACGCTGTCGGCGCGCCGGTAGAGGTCGAGCAGGGCATCCTTGTGCCGCTCGACATCCTTGCCCGCGTTGGCCGGATGGCCCCCATCCAGGTAGCGGAAGAACATGTGCTGCAGGCGGTCGGTCGCGTCGAAGACGACGACGTTCAGACCCCGCTTGTTCTTCTTGAGTGAGTTGAACCACATCTGCTCGCGCTCGGCGTGGATCTTCCAGGCGTAGTCGAGGAAGGTCTCCTCGTCGATCACGCGCTCGTTCAAAGCCCAGGTGTCCTCGGCGAGCCCCAGCGTGGCGAAGCTGCCGTTCAGACGGGCGAGGTATTGTCCGAAGAAGCCCGGATACGAGATCGGCATCGGCGGGCTTTCAGGATCGAGATTGATCGGGGTGAGGTAAAGCTCGAAGTGGGGCGCGAAGCGCATGACCCGGAAACGGGCGATGCCGCGGATCTTCTGGCCGAGGCCCGGCCTGAACTCGAGGCGCACCCAGTCGCTGAATTCCTGTTTGCCGAGGGTGAGGCGCTGCTTGCCGATCGTGATCGTCGCCCGCTCGCCGGCCGCGTCGATCGCGACGGTGAAGGGGATCGCCAGCGGCTCGTGCGCGCGGGTGATCGGATTGGGCGGCCCCGGGATCTCGCCCTTGATCCCGCCGTCGCCGCGCTCCACATGGATGATCGTGCCGCCCTCGAAAGCGGCCTTCCGTTCGGGGTCGGTGGTATAGAAGGTGAAAGAACCCTGGCCCCCGCGCAGGTCGGGCACGCACATCGCCGAGAGCAACGCTCCGTTGGGCACCTTTTCGGGCGGGAAGGTGATCGGCACGCGCAGGATGTGGCACGGCACGTACTGTTCGCCCAGGATCTGCCAGAAGGACTTGCTGCGGCGCAGGAAGCGGATCGCCGGTTTGCCGAGCGGCAGCTCGTAGCGGCCGATGCGCAGCACCCGAGCGGATGCGCGGATATCGGTCGAGGAGAGCACCGGCATGTGGCTGCGCAGATCGCGGTTCAGGAAGTCGAAGATGTTGTGCTTCGAAGCGTCCACCCCGGTCGCGAACGAGGACCAGGCGACCGGCGACATCGAGGGGAACGTCGTTGCGAGATTGTGGAAACTTCCGGTCTCGGCGAGCCGCGCCAGATTCGGCAACTGCCCTTCGCGCATCCAGCGGCGGGCGAGCGCGGGGTCGAGCCCGTCGAGCCCGAGGATCACGACGCGCTTGACCTGCGGCTTTCCGGTCCGGCGCGTCGCCTTGCGGATCGCGCGGATGACCACGCGGAAGGGCCAGGTGATGATGGCGGCCAGCGCCAGGAAGAAGGTGACGAAGAGCACGCCGAGAGAGCCGACGACCGCGAAACCGGCACCCGGCCCGACATAGGCGTGGGCGGACGGAGCGGCCACCGCCAGGACGGCGAGGGCCAGTCCCATCAGGGTGGGAACTCGATGGTATTCGTTCGAATTCAGCTTACGCATGCGATGTCCCTCCATCTCCGCGTGCGACGCGGCCTGCGCGAACGGGCCTGCTTCGTCCGATCCCGCATGGCCGGCCAGCCGCCTCCCGTCCCGGCGTGGGTGCGTGGTGAAGGGAGAATCTGTGCCGGATCAGAGATATCCAAGCTCCGACAAACGCTCCTTGATGCGAGCCTCCTCGTCGGCCGGGATCGTACCGGCCTCCGGAGCGGCGGGAATGTGTCCCATCAGTTCCAGCGTGCGCAGGATCCGCTGCACGCTTTCTTCAGCCGACTCCCGGCCTGAATGAATGGTAATTTCCGGATTGTTGGGCGCCTCGTAAGGATCATCGACCCCGGTGAAGCCCTTGATCTCGCCCGCCATCGCCTTCTTGTAGAGGCCCTTCACGTCGCGCTCGGCGAGCACTTCCAGGGGGCATTCGCAGTAGACTTCGACGAAGCGCTTGATCAGGGCCCGATTCTCGTCACGGATGGCCTGGTAGGGAGAGATCGCGGCGGCGATGGCGACGACATCGTTGCGGGTCAGCAGATTGCAGACGAAGCCGATGCGCCGGATGTTGATGTCGCGATCTTCCTTGGAGAAGCCCAACCCCTTGCTGAGATTGGTCCGCACGACGTCGCCGTCGAGGATCTCGACCTTCACCCCGCGCCGGCGCAGTTCGTTGGCTACGGCGTTGGCGAGTGTGGACTTCCCCGAGCCGGACAAGCCCGTGAACCAGAGAGTGAACCCCTTCATGCTGCGCTCCTTCCGCCCAGTGTTCGACAATGTCTATCCGCTCTATTCCGGAGAGGCGGGTCTGCCGCCGACTCTCGTCTCGTTGCTCGCCGCGGGCATACCGGACACCTGCCGTCGCGAACCCTCGCGCGATCAGGCGGTCGTATGCCGGGCCAGGACCGCCGCGACCTCCGGACGCGTGAACTCGACCGGCAGCGGCTCGCCCTTGGCCAGCATTTCGCGCACCTTCGTGCCGCTCAAGAAAACCCGCTCCTCCTTGCTGTGGGGGCAGGTCTTGATCGAGCCGAGGTTGCCGCAGGCGCGGCAATAGAAGGTGTGCTCGAACATCATCGGCGTGATCTCGAGCTCGCCGGCTTCGAATTCCTTGAAGATGTTTTGCGCGTCGTAG
>JAZDGX010000110.1:0-4908 GCA_043806645.1 Candidatus Eiseniibacteriota bacterium
CCCGATCCTGAAGACGACCGGGCCGGCCGATGTCTTTGCCGATCCGCAGAATCCCGTGGCACCCCTGGCCCGCGGGATCACCGCAGCGGGCGCCTTCGCCCAGTGGAACACTCCGGTCGGCGCGGCCTGGACCAGCCGCAGCGATCGCCGCGGACTGCCCCCGGTCAAGCCCGAGGCGCGCGTGCTCGCCTTCGGCGATGCCTCGATGGTGACCAATCGGTTCCTCGGCATGGGATCGAATCGTGAGTTGGCCGTCAGCGCGGTCCACTGGTTGACCGAGCAGGAGCGCTTCCTCGATATCGCCCGGGAGCGATCGCGCCCGGCCGAGTTGAAGATCGGTGCGCGTGGGTTGCGCAGCCTGCTGTATCTGATCGAATTCGCGCTGCCCATCGCCTTGGCGGTCCTCGGAATCCTGGTCTGGGTGCGGCGCCGGGGGGGGTAGCCGCGGAGGCCTGCGGCCGGGCACGGGGTGCCGGAGGCGCCATGCCGCCACAGCTCAGAAGACAACGCGGACTGCAATGGGCGCTCTTGCTGATCGCGCTCGTTCTGCTCGTGGCGTTGATCCGGAGCTGGCGATTGGGAGGGACAGGCGCGGAGCGTACAGACCGCACGCTGTTGCTCCGCAAGGGGGAGGGCGCGAGCGTGATCGGGTTCACGCTGCGACGCCCCGACGGGAACCTGCGCCTGGCCCGCGACGAGGGCCGCTGGCGGCTCGTCGCTCCGGTCGAGGATCTGGCGGCCGAGCGCATGGTCCGGGAGATGTTGCGCAGTCTCGAGCAGCTGGAGGTGCTGCGCCTGCTCGAGACGGCGGAGAGGGCGCCGTACGGCCTCTCCGCCCCGCAGAGCGAGTTGGTTCTGCGGCGGCTGGATGGAGACAGCCTGACCATCGCGATCGGCGACGTCGCTCCCTCCGCTTCGGCCCACTACGCGACCTGGGACGGGCTCGGGGGGGTGGCCCTCATTCCCAGCTTCATCGTGAATCGGTTCTTTCTCAGCGCGCCCTTCTCTTGGAGAGAGCGGGAACTGCTTGCCCCCGGCGGACCGATCGACAGTGTGCACGTGGCATCCGCAGGATTCTCGTTCCGGGCCCGGCGCACCGGAGGCGGACACTGGGAGCTTCTGGATGTCCCCGGCCGCGAGGCGGACGACATCGCGTTCGAGCGCGCGGCGAGCTCGCTGTGGCGATCGCCCTATGTGGATTTCTACGACGATCCCGCGGCAGCGCCGGATCTGGGACTCGATGCGCCGCGGACGGAGTGGATCGTCTTTCGAGGGAGCGACGTCGATACCCTGCGCATCGGCCGCCGACTCGAGGGCGGCGAGATGGTCGTTCAGGCGGCGGGCCGTCCCGCGGGCCGCGCGGGGGGCGAATTGTACGAACTTCTGGCCGGGGGCCTCGAGGCGCTCGAGGTTCGCACGCTGATCCGCGGCACCGCTGCGGACGTCGACCGACTCCTGATTCTGACGCGCTCCGAGGGTCGCTACCATGTGAAGCGCGGGGATCTCTGGCTGGGGGCTCCGGTGTCGGGAGAGCATCTGCGCGCGCTGGCCGGCTCTTTGTTGGCGGATGGGCCTGGAGGGCCCGGCCCGAGTGCGGCGCCCGACACCGCCGGATGGGGCGCGCCGTTCGTCGCCGATCCCTCCCTGGACGGCGATCTCCACAACCTGTTCGAGATGCGCGGGAGAGATTGGGCCTCCGTCGAGGGAGAGGCACCGCCCGCGGGAGATCGGTCCGCGGTGTGGTTGCTGCTCTGGGGAGCGAACGGCCTGCGCGAGTGGGTCCGCTTCACGCCCACGGGCGGGAAAGAACTTGCCGAGAGCGCCGCAAGCGGCGAAGGCGTCGCGATCGGCTCCCGCTTTCCCGAGCGGCCGATGTGGCTGGATTCCGCCCTGTTGACGCGCATGGCCCGGCGAGCGGGGCGGCCTCCCGCATCCGGCGGGCAAGGCGATTGACCGGGGTCGTCCGCGCTCCTAGCATGGCATACTGCGTTTGGGAGGAAGGGTCGGGCCGCGCGGGACGTGTGCTCGGGGTGCGATCGGGCGGGATGTGAGCGTCAGGGGGAGAGCGTGGAAAGCCGAAGCGGAATCATCACGCTGATCAGCGACTTTGGCATGCGCGATGCATACGTAGGCGCGATGAAAGGGGTGATCTGCACGATCCGTCCGAGCACCCGGATCATCGACATCAGCCACGAGGTGCCGCCCCAGGACATCGCGGAGGGGGCCTATCTGCTGGAGGCCGCGTATCCCTGGTTCCCCCCGGGAACGGTGCACGTGGTGGTCGTCGATCCGGGCGTGGGCACCGATCGCCGTGGGATTGCCGTCTACACGAACGGGCACCTCTTCGTCGGTCCCGACAACGGTGTTCTCAGCCCGGCCCTGACCCAGGCGCGGGTCTTCGTGCGTCAGATCAGCGATGTGGACTACGCGCTGCCCCAGAAGAGCGACACCTTTCACGGTCGCGACGTCTTCGCCCCGGCCGCCGCGCATCTGGCTTCCGGAATTTCCCTCGAGCGCATGGGACCGGAAGTGGAGGACTACGTGGTTCTCGATCTGCCGAAGCCGCACGTGCTGAAGGGCCGCATCGAGGGCCAGATCGTGCGTATCGACCGCTTCGGCAACGGCATTTCCAACATTCCCCGGTCGATGGTGCAGCGCCTGGGTGATGGCCCGTACGAAATCTTCCTCGGCGACAGGAGCCTGGGCCCCCTGAAGCGCAGGTACCGGGATGTCGCTCCGGGGGAACCCCTGGCCCTGATCGGGGGCGATGGCAGGCTGGAAATCGCGACCAGCGGCGCCAGCGCCGAAGACCGGCTCGAGATCGCACCCGGCACTCCGGTCCGGGTGATTCCGGCGGGCTGAGCGCCGCACGCGCCCGCCCGCGCATGGGGGCATGGCCATGAACGTATTGGACATCATCGTCCTGGCGGTGATCGCGCTCTCGGGTCTCATGAGCTTTCGGGTCGGGTTGGTGCGCGAGGTGTTTGCGCTGGGGGCGCTGCTGGTGGGTATCTTCGCCGCGCTGATCTTGACGCGCGCGGCGGCCCCCAAGCTGCCCGTCTTTTTCGAGAGCGCCGCCGTCACGCAGGTGCTCGCGTTCGTCGTCATCTTCCTCGTCATCTATTTGATCGTTTCACTGATCGGTTCGTTGATCGCGCGAGTGATCCGCTCGGTGAAACTCGGATGGGCCGATCATCTCCTCGGCTTCGTCTTCGGTTGCCTGCGGGGCGCGGTGATCGGGGTGCTTCTGCTCATCGCGTTCATTCTCGTGCTGCCGGCCCACCATGCGTTGCTTCGCGAGAGCCGGGCGCGGGAGATGGCGGATGGTCCGATCAGGGTTTTCGCGGAGTTGCTTCCGGCGCGCGCGCGCACACTGATCGAGGAACGCCACGCGGGAGCCCAGGAACGCACCGCGCAGCCGCGGGGGGATGAACAGCAGCCGCGCGGGCTCCCTCTTTGATCGCCGGGCTGCGCCGGGGGGCGCAGCCTCAGACGCCGGGCCCAGTCTCCGTCGCCGGGGGTGCGGCATCCGCCGCAGCCGGTATCCGGCGGCCAAGGTCGAGCATGGCCCACAGCCCGTGGGCCAGGCCGATTGCGGGTGCGGCCAGCAGCAATCCGGCGATTCCCAGCAACGATCCCATCCCAAGCATCACCAGCAGGAGGACGACCGGCTTCACGTGCAGCTGGCGGCCGACGAAGAGCGGACTCAGGGCATTCTGCTCGAGCACCTGCGCGACGAGCAGCACGGCGGCGGTGCGCAGGAGCATGGGCCCCGGATCAGGCGTGAAGAGACAGCTGATCAGGGAAAGGATCGCGGTGATCCAGAAGCCCAGGACGGGCACGAGATTCAGGAGTCCGGCGGCGAAGCCGAGCAGCAGCGCGTAGGGGAGGCCGATCAACAGGAATCCTCCCAGGGTCAGGAAGGCCATGATTGCGGCAACGATCAGTTGTCCCCGCAGCCAGGCGCCGACCGACTCCTGAAAGCGGCTTCCCAGCAGCCGCAGGCGGGCGCGCCAGACGGGGGGCACGTATGGCCGGACAGTGTCCTGCAGGCGATTGAAGTCGACCAGGATGTAGTAGGTGAAAATGGGCGTGAGAACCAGAAAGGTGGCCACCCGGATGACGGCCGCGACGCCCTTGCCGACCTGTACCAGTCCGGTCGTCATGCCCCGCAGCACTTGTTCTCCGGTCGGCAGAAGCCCCGCCAGATCCCCGGGCAGGATCGGCCCCTCCCCTGCCAGCAGGTGCTGCAGTTGAGGCTCGAGCCACTCGACGAGCTTCCGGTAGGCATCGGGGAGCCGTTCGGTCAGATTGCGCGCCTGTTCCAGAAGGGCGGGGAGGATCACGAGGAAGAACAGCAGGAGCAGGGCGACCAGGGGGAAGATCACCATGAGCGAGGCAAGGCTGCGGCGCACCCGGAGCCGGGCCAGTCGGGTCACCAGCGGATTGAGCAGGAAGGCGAGGGCGAGGGCGAGCAGGGCGGGATAGACGACGCTGCGGGCCTGGGATAGAATCCACATCAGCGTGAGAAGCACGATCACGAGCAGCAAGCGACGCACGGCGTCGTGGGCGCGATAAGGCCAAAGCAGGAAGCACAACGCTCCGGTGGCGACGACTGGGCCGAGGATCGTCCGCAGGGACCAGAGGGTCAGGGCCAGCAGAAGCGCCGCGCCGAGATGGGTCAGCCAGGCGGATGAACGTTCCATGCGGGCAACGGTAGCATAGAGCCGCAAGCAGGGGAAGCGAGGGGAGGGCGTCAAGGGTGTTCAATATCTACAAGACCCGGGTTTCGGTCCAGGAGGGCACACCAGAATCGTCAATGTGGGCAAAAATAACCGCTTTAACATTTTTCAATTTTTCAATAGTTGTGTCTGTATAATCATTGAAAGTCCAGGAATGATTAGAACT
>JAZDGX010000111.1:0-11451 GCA_043806645.1 Candidatus Eiseniibacteriota bacterium
GCGGGGCGGCGAGAGCCGCCAGCCCGACGAAGTAGAGCGCGATCTGGATGGCCGCATAGGCGTTCATTCAAACCACTCCGGTTTGAGAAGCGATGCGAAAAGGTAGACCAGCAGCCCTCCGGCCAGGACGGCTCCGATCCACAGCAGTATCGTCATGGATCCGCTCCCTTCAGACGCGCTCGATCAGGTGGAGGAAACCACGGGACAAGACGAAGAAAGCCGCCAAGATCAAGAGGAAGGCGAGGTCCGTTGTCATCGCGCGCCTCCATTCTCGATCAGCGCTTGGCTCGACCAGTGCGGACAGGTTTCCCATCCGGCGAGGCACCGGTGTTCGAGATGACGCCGCGCAAGAACCATCCGTCCTCCGCGCCGACCACAGGCCGATACGGCGATTCGCGCGTCCTTCAGAATCTGCAATGCGGGGCAAGGGCCCTGGTCGATGTCGAGCTCGCCGGCCGGCGATGGCGGAGACGCGATCCGCGCCTCGACCGGCACCTGCGCCATCCACCAGGTTCTGTCCGCGCCGGCCCGACGAACCTCCCCGATCCATGAAGCGGTAGGCAAGGGGCTGCCGACGATGATCTCGACATCCCGCGTGAGTCCCCGGGCCAATTGGATCGCCGCGATTATCTCGCCGAGTTCGTCTTCCGGCCGCGGGCTGAACAGAAGCAGCGACCGCGCGCTTGAGTCCCGAACGGCGGACAATCCCCGCAGGACGTCGGGCCAGATCCTCCAGGTCGCCGTTTTCCGGTTCCCACGCGTTGCAGCTTTCATCGCTCACACTCCTGCAGCATTCGGACAGGGTCGCGTCGTCCCAGATGCAATGGTATCCCGTCGAGGATGAAGACGGCGTAAGACCAGTCCAGGTAGGCGTGAAGAAACCATTAAGGAGCGCGTCCGGCCGGCAAGGTGTCGGGGGGAGAGAATGAAGCACGGCGCCCCCATTCGGGAGAGCGCCGTCCTGGAAGAGCTGCGCGAGGGGATCGAGGCATCCCCGCTCGTCAGGGAGCGCCGGCCGGCGACGCGATCCGCCCGCGCGGACGGCCTACGGCGACAACATCACCTTGCGGGCGGCCTACTGCGATAGCATCACCTTGCGCGTTCGCGTCTGTCCCTCTGCATACAGACGGACGAAATACAGCCCGGATGTCAGGGCCTGTCCGGTGTCGTCATGGCCGTCCCAGATCAGCGCATGATCGCCCGCATCCAGGCGGGAGTCCGCCAGGGTGCGCACGGCCCGGCCGCTCACGTCGTAGACCACGACGCGCGCGTTGCCCGCGACGGGCAGCTCGAAGCGCAGCGCGGTGAGCGCGCCGAAGGGATTGGGATTCGCGGGCGCCAGGGTCAGTTCCGACCTTCCGGGGCGGCTGTCCATTGCGCTCGGATCGATCTCCACGTGGAATTCGTGGAACAGATGCTCCGCGCCGCGCGGGGAAGCGCCCGGCCAGCCGGCCGTGTTGGTCGCCACGATGTAGTACCGGATATCGGTGCTCGGCCCCGCATAGGGAATCGCCCCGCCCCATTCATCGGTTTGGCCGGTCGCGGTGAGCACGACCCCCTGGTCGAAGGCCGTTCCCGTCCCGTACTTCACGAGCACCGTCCCGTCCACGATCGCGCTCGTCGATTGGACCGTCACGGTGAGCGGGTAGGGTCCGTAGGAGGTCTGATCGGCGATCGGCGTGTGCGTCAGCGTGGGCACGTCGTACTGGCCGGCGGTGAAGAACTCGCGCAGAGTGAAATAGTAGTTGAGCGTTCCCGCATGGAGCCCGTCGTACAGAGCCAGATCCGCCTGCATCGCATTCTGGGCCGCGACCTTCATGCCGGTTCCGGGGAAGCAGGAGTAGTGCAACTTCAGGAAGTCCGTATCCGTGACGGTGCGTCCTATCTCGCCGCGGATCAGCCACCAAACCGAGGCCCAGATCGTCCCGTCATGGTAGATGTCCGAATTGCGATCGTTGTAGCCGAGGGTCGAAGTGACGTTGCGGCCGGACCAGAAGGGGTTGTGGCCGTCCCAGTTGAAGACCCAGGTGTTGCGGTAGGAAGAGATGCTCGCCGAGTAGCTGACGGCCCAGTAGTCGCCGAAGCCTTCCCCCATAGCCTGCGCCTGGGTCGTGGAACCCCAGCCGGGGACGATGCTGTTTTGGATCGCGTGGCCGTACTCGTGAAGCAGAACGTCGGCATCCTCGGCATCATCCACGCCGCCTTCCCCGAAGGAAAGGCGGTTGTTGGACGGGGAGTAGCTGCTCTGGTCCTGGCCGTTCCAGCCATGCGTATCCACATCGATGGGGGCATGCTGGATGTCGTCGAAGCCGAGAGACTGGATATGGCGCTGGCTCTGGTCGAGGTGGAAGTAGGCGTTCACATCCTCGAAGCCCTGCTGATTGCGTGTGTAGGTGAAACCGTCGGGAGTCGGCGATGTGACGGGCGTGCTGGTCGGGGCTTCGAATTCTCCGATGTAGACCCAGGGACCCTGCAACTGGTAGACCCCTCCGCTGTAGGTCAGCTCCTGGAGCGCATGCATGGCGCGTTGGGCTGTGAGC
Source organism: Candidatus Eiseniibacteriota bacterium (assembly GCA_043806645.1). Taxonomy (GTDB): domain Bacteria; phylum Eisenbacteria; class RBG-16-71-46; order CAIMUX01; family WJJG01; genus JAZDGX01. Next base: position 2,541 of record JAZDGX010000111.1, read on the forward strand.
TGTGCGGTGTCGGCGTCGCTGCCGTCGGTGTAGCCGATGCTGCCGTAGGGCACCTGGGCCGTCGTGAGGGGATCCGGATCGAATGTGTATCCGCTGCCGTCCACGAAACAGGTCCGATCCGTCACGCGCAGAATCGCGCCGGTGCGTGCGTCGACGAAGACCTCCCAATCGCCTCTGGGCTCCGACAGCAAGGGCAGGCTGACGCGCCAGGCGAGGTTCGCGCTGCTCCCGATCTGGTCGCTTCCCCGCAAGACGAAAAGTTCGGGCGCGGCGGGGGTCCCGTCCAAGGGCGTCGCCTCCGTGATCCAGACCGCCGCCCGCGCCTCGCGCTCGGCCTGCCACGCCTCGAGCGCGGGAGAGGTGTCGATCTCGGCCAGCAGCGGATCATGCTCGTTGGTCACGCTTTGGACGTACCGTCCACTCTCGTCCAGGGTCACGATGACCCCCGCCCCCCAAACGCGAATGCCGTCCACGGTCTGGGCAAAGCGGACGTGGATGCTGCCCGGGGAAGTCCGCACGCGATCGAGGGTCAGATCGTCCACGGAATCGAAGGGGACGAAGATGTCCGAACGTTCCCGCAAGTAGGTCTTGGCAACCGTTTCCGGCGATCCCGCATAAGGGCCGGCGTTCAGTTGTATCGCGGAAACCGTCGCTCCGGTGAGTGGATGAACAAGGTCCTTGCCCACTGCCTCGAGCGCCACAGCGTCGGTGCGGACCTCGAAGGCATACGGCCCGGGGCGCGGACCCTGAGGATTGGGCGGGTGGTAGGCCCAGGCGGTGGAAACGACGAAGGCGGCGAGCACCGCGGATGCCGCTGCCGTGAAGAGCCCACGGCGAGCAGAGAATGGACGGCACGCCGCCAGAAGGACGCACGAACGAAAGAGCCTCATTTCAGCCTCCAGCACGATGTGCAACCACGGATGAGAGCGGGCCCACCGGACCGATTCCATGTGAATTCTCACGCTATTCATATACGACCCGCGTTCTCCGCGACGCGCGTCGGTGCGGAACTTTCAGCTCCTACTCCCGCTTCAAGATGACGAGAGTGAGATCATCCTCGAACTGGTCGGACCCCGAGAAGGAGCGTACGGCATCCAGGACCGTCCCCACCTGGGTCGCGGCGCTTTCTGCGATGCTCGACCGCAGCACGCGCTCGAGCCGCTCGATACCGAACTCCTCACCCCTGGGGCCTCTGGCTTCCGCGATTCCGTCGGTATAGAGAACCAGAAGATCTCCCCGCCCCAGATCGGTTTCGCCGACTTCAAAGGCGACCTGCCGGGAATACCCGAGCACGGTGCCGCCCGTATCCAGTTTGTCGACCCCGCCTTCCGCGCGCAGGATCAGCGGCGGATTGTGGCCGCCATTGACGTACTCGATGCGGCCGTCGGGCAATCTGAGAGCGGCACAGAATGCGGTCACGAATTCGTCGTCCTTCAGGAAGTCCACCAGAAACGCGTTGACCGCCGCCACCGCACCCGGAACATCCGGATCGTGGACGAGCTGCGTGCGCAGCGCTGCGCGGAAGGAGGCCATAATCAGGGCGGCGGGCACGCCCTTGCCGGCCACATCGGCGATGGCCAGGCCCATACGCTGATTCGCGAGCTCGATGTAATCGTAGTAATCGCCGCCGATCTGGGCGTTTGGGATGTTGATCGCGGCGACGTCGTAGCCGGCGAGCCGCGGGGGAGCTTCGGGGAGCAGGCTTGCCTGGACCTGGCGGGCGACATCCAGCTGACCGTCGATGCGCTTTTTCTCCAGGACCTCCCGGTTGAGCAGAGCGCGCTCGATAGAGAGCGCGGCAGCGTTGGCGATGAACTCGAGGATCTCGGCGTCGGCTTTCGAATAGGCGCGCGGGTCGTCGCTCTCCAGATTCAATGCGCCGATCACTTTTCCGCCGACCGCGACGGGGACGGCGATCTCCGATCGCGTCTGCGGACGCCCGGGGATGTAATCGGGATCCAACCGGACATCGGGCACGATCTTCGTGGCACCCGTGCGGATGACCAGACCGACGACGCCCTTGGCCGATTTCAGCATCGGGTCGTCTTCCCGGGTATCGGGAAACCCGTACATGGCCATCCCGGCGATCACGTGGGAGGCCAGCGCTCCCTCGGGGGTGATCGTCGTGCGAAGGATGAAGATGCCGGCGGCGTCGTAGGGCACCACCGACCGCACCGTCTGGAGCAGGTGATTGAGGATCTCGTCCAGATCGAAGGACGTGTTGATCGCCCGCAGAATGTCGAGCAGAACGCTGCAGCGCACCTCGGGGACCATCGTGGGCTGTTCAGGCACGATCGTGCGTCTCCATTCATTGGGCGGGGCCCGCACGCGCATCGAGCAACGTCAACCGCGCCGCGCCAGCCAAGACCCGCGGGAACATCCTGCAACTGCCAATATCCCTGCTCGTGCCACGGCTTGGCAAGGATCCAGGGAATACCCGCCGGAGATCCCGGCGTTCCCGGGGCGCGCGGACGACACAGTGTGGCGGCCGCGCACTCCAGCGCCGGACGTGCGGCGGAGGGTACCAGCCGGAAGACCCGTGGTGGGCCGACGGCGCCTTGCCCTTCGCCCTCGAGCGCGCTATTATTCCCGGTTCGCCCAACCGGGCAACGCCATCCGAAATGGATGCGCCGCGCTTCGAGAAAAGGGAGGAGCGGTCGATGAATGGTCGCTATCTGATTTCCATTATGCTGGTTGTGGCTGCAATGCTGGTCGCCTCTCCGGCGGCCCGGGCCCAGAATATCGAAGCCCGTGAATACCGGCTCGACAATGGCATGCAGGTGCTCATGGTCGAGCGCCACCAGGCCCCGACGATCATGGGGGCCGTCGTGGCCCGGGTGGGTTCGGCCAACGAGGTCACCGGGATCACGGGGATCTCGCACCTGTTCGAGCACATGATGTTCAAGGGGACCGAGACCATCGGAACCAAGGACATCCATGCCGACCTCCGCGTCATGGCGCAACTGGATTCGCTGCGCATCTTGATGCGGACCGAGCAACGCGCCATGCGCCAAGGCCTGCGGCAGGGGCTTATCGCGGACATGATGGATCCCGAGGCCAAGACCCCGCGGTACCGGGAGCTCGATGCCGTCTTCGACAGTCTGGTTCTCGAACAGCGGGCCTTGATCGTGAAGGACGAGCTCAACGAGATCTACAACAAGCATGGCGGCTCCTTCCTGAACGCCTTCACTTCGGAGGACATGACCGCCTATTTCGTCCGCCTGCCGAAGAACAAGATCGAGGTCTTTCTCTGGATGGAATCGGACCGCTTCATGAATCCGGTCTTCCGCGAGTTCTATTCCGAGCGCGATGTGGTGCGCGAGGAGCGCCGGCTGGGCGTGGAATCGACGCCGACCGGGCTGATCGAAGAGGACTTCCTGGCGATGTTCTGGAAATCCTCTTCCTACCACTGGGATGTGATCGGCTGGCCTTCAGATCTGGACAATATCACGCGCGAACAGGCCGAGGCCTACTACGACACCTACTACGCGCCGAACAATCTGGTCCTGCTGCTGGTCGGGGACCTCGACCCCGACGAGTTGATCAAGATGGTGCGGCGCTACTTCGAGCGCATCCCGCGCGGTCTGCACGAGCCCCCCGATGTCGTGACGCTCGAAGAGCGCCAGTACGGTGAGAAGCGCTTGGTCGCCCAGGCGCAGACCAGCCCGCGTGCCGAGGTCTGGTATCACACGGTCGCCTGGAAGCATTCGGACAGCTATGCGTTGGAGGTGCTGGCGGGGATCATGAACGGCAAGACCGGAAGGCTCTACAAGAAGCTGGTCGAGGAGCAAGGGATCGCCAAGAGTTCGGCCCGCCGGGGCAATCCGATGCGGGGCGGCGGAGGGCTCGAAGTGGATGCCGCCCAGGATTCCAGGAGGTACGCCGGTGCGTTCAAGATCAGCGCCGAAGGCATTTCGGGCGTGCGGGCCGAGCAGCTCGAGGCGGCGATCCATGAGGTGATCGAGGATCTGCGCCAGCACCCGGTCCCCGAGGCCGAGCTGCAAAAGGTCAAGAACCAGTTGCGGGTGGACAAGATCCGCTTGATGGACATGATGTCGGGGATCGGCGTGCTCTTCTATCTCGGATCGAATGCCGCCATGGGGGATTGGACCGAGGCCAACCGCGGGCCGGAGAGGTGCGATGCCGTCACCGCTGCGGATGTGCAGCGGGTGGCGAGCACCTACTTCACGCCGCAGCAGCGCAATGTGCTGATCATCAACGCCGAGGAAGCGTCGGGAGCGGGGGAGGCCGAGGATCCGCGCGTGGCCCAGGTCACCCAGATGATCAAGTCCATGACCGATGCCGCCCAGCTCGAGCAGATGATCGGGATGTTCTCGGCGCGGCTGGATCAGATCGAAGACGCCACGGAAAGGGCCAAGATGGAGCGGCTGCTGAAGGTCGCCACCGATCACCTCAAGGAACTGCAGGCCGCTCCGAGTGACTGAAGCGCCTTTGTTTGCAGGGTGTGAGGCTGCCCACGGAGACGGGGATTCATTAGGAGAGCAAGATGAAAAGGTCATGCCGTCTGCCCCTGCCGGCCTTTTTCGTGCCGGTGGTTGTGTGCGTAGTGGTTTCCGCGTTGCTGCTGCCCGGGCTCGTGGCCGCCGCGGGGATCGTCGACCATCCCGACAAGCTGAGCTTCGTCGATCTCAACTATGAGCCGCCCCAGCCGGCGGATCACCGCCATGTCCTCGCCAGCGGAGCGACCGCCTATGTGGCCGAGAACCGGGAGGTGCCCACGCTGGAGGTGACGGTGCTGGTCCGCACCGGATCGCTCTATGAGCCGGTCGAAAAGGCCGGGCTGGCCGAAATCACCGGCTACTTGATGCGCAACGGCGGCGTGACGGGGCTGACGGCCGGCGAACTGGACGAGCGGCTGGCCTATCTGGCGGGGGAGATCTCGGTCGGCATCGGCGAATCTCAGGGACAGGCCCGCCTCTTCTGTCTGGCCAAGGACATGGACGAGGGCCTCGATCTGCTGATGCGGGTGCTGCGCACGCCGGTCTTCGATGCACAGGCGCTCGAGCGCTACCGCACCGACCTGCTTTCAGAGATGGAGCAGCGCAACTCCTCCACGGCGGCCATTGAGAACCGCGAATGGCAGTTCCTCATGTACGGCGACCATCCCTGCACGAACCGCTACCGCAGCACGGAACAGAGCGTACGGTCGATCACCCGCGAGGATCTGGTCGCGTTCCACGATACCTATTTCTTTCCGCGCAACTTCATCTTCGCGGTCTCCGGTGATTTCGAGACGGCGGAGATTCTGGCGAAGTTGAACCGGATGCTTGCGGGCTGGCCCGACCGTGCGTTGGACCTGCCCCCGGTCGCCGACCAGATCGCCGATCCCCAGCCGGGGGTCTACATGATCAAGAAGGACGACGTGAACCAATCCCGCGTGCGGGTCGGACATGTCGGCGTCAAGCGCGACATTCCCGACGAATACGCGCTGATGGTGATGAATGACATCCTGGGCGGCGGCGGCTTCACCTCGCGCATCGTGCGCCGCGTGCGTTCGGACGAGGGCCTGGCCTACAACACCGGCAGTGCCTTCGATCGACCGGTGCTCTATCCGGGCACGTTCCGTTCCTGGTTCCAGACGAAGCATGCGACGGCGGCCTTCGGGACGCGACTGATCGTCGATGAGATCCGGCGCATCTGCGCCGAGACGTGCGATGAAGAAGCGGTCGCCAACGCCAAGGCCGGCTTCGTCAGCGGGATCGTGAATTCCTTCGGCAGCCAGAGGAGCACCGTCGAGACCTTCGCGGACGATCAATACACGCGGCGCGCGGACGGCTACTGGCAGAACTACCGGCGAAACATCGAGGCGGTGACCCCCGACGATGTCCTGGCGGCGGCCCGCAAGTACCTGCATCCCGACCGGCTGGTCTTCCTGGTGGTGGGCGATCCGGATGCCGTGCTCGCCGGATCGGACAAGCACGACGAGCGCTTCGCCGACTTCGGGCCGGTCACCATTCTGCCGCTGCGCGACCCGATGACGCTGGAGGCGCCGCCGGTCGCCCGGTGACGTTCCCGCGGCCCCTCGCACAATCGGTGGATGGCCCCCGGATCGTCCCGCGAGCGCGTCGGCGAGTCGCGCGAGCTTTGCGCAGTGTCGATAGCAGGGCCACGGAGATCGCAGTGGGCGCACGAAGCACACGGGATGGGGCCGACTCCACGCGGACCATTCTCGAGAGCATTTCCGACGGCGTCTTCACCGTCGATCTTGCGTGGCGCATCACTTCGTTCAACCGTGCGGCGGAACAGATCACCGGCATCCGGCGCCGAGAGGCGATCGGGCGGCTGTGTTCCGAGGTCTTCCGCTGCAGCATGTGTGAGGCCGAGTGCGCCCTGCGACGGACTCTCAAGACGGGCAAGGCCATCATCGGCCGCTCGGGATACATCATCAAGGGCGACGGCAGCCGCATCCCCATCAGCGTATCGACCGCGGTGCTCCGTGACGGCCGCGGCCGCGTGGTCGGCGGGGCGGAGACCTTTCGCGATCTGAGCGAGATCGAGCAACTGCGCCAGGAACTGGCCGGCCGCTTCTGCGTCGGGGACCTGACGAGCCGCAGTCCGCTGATGCAGCGAGTCTTCGAAGTGCTGCCCGCTGTCGCGGCCAGTCCCAGCACGGTGCTCATTCTGGGCGAGACGGGCACGGGCAAGGAACTGCTTGCGCGGACGATTCACTCGCTCAGCCCTCGCGGCAGCGGTCCGTTCGTGGCGGTCAATTGTGCCGCGCTGCCGGATACCCTGCTGGAATCGGAGCTCTTCGGCTACAAGGCGGGAGCCTTCACGGGAGCGACGCGCAACAAGCCGGGACGTTTCGCGCTCGCGGCGGCGGGCACGTTGTTTCTGGACGAAATCGGCGACATGAGCCCCGCCCTGCAGCTGCGGTTGCTGCGCGTTCTTCAGGACAGGACCTATGAACCTCTGGGAGCCACGCGTTCCGAGACCGCCGATGTCCGCATCATCGTCGCCACGAACCGGGACCTGGCGGAACGCATGCGCGAAGGCGCCTTCCGGGAGGACTTGTACTACCGCGTAAACGTCGTGCGCATGGAGCTGCCCCCGCTGCGCCGGCGCAAAGAGGACATCCCACTGCTGGTCGACCAGTTCCTGGCCCGGTTCAATCGCCTGCAGCAACGGAGCGTCCGCGGCGTTTCTGCGGAGGTGCTCTCGCTTTTCATGGCGCATGACTGGCCGGGCAACATCCGGGAACTCGAAAACGCCATCGAGCATTGCTTCGTGCTCTGCGAGGGTGGGACGATCGGGATCGCCCATCTGCCCTTGGAACTGACCGCCCGCGGTCCGGCCGCCGGGGTCGTTCCCGATCTGAGATCGGCTCGCGACCTGTTCGACGATCAGAGCATCCGCGCCGCGCTGGAACGAAACGGCGGCAGTCGTCTGGCCGCGGCCCGGGATCTCGGCATCCACAAGAGCACCCTCTTTCGCCGGATGAAGAAGCTCGGCCTCCGAGCGCCGGAGCGCAGCCGGCGGGCGGGGCCCCGCTCGGCGAAGTAGCAGTATTGCTCCTTTGAATCACAAGGATAGTCGCAGATACGCGACTCTCCTTCCTTCCGACTCATGTCGCGCAGCCCCGCAATACGCTCCCATGTTGGCGATTATGGGGGAGTCGCGACAGCTGCCTTCCATGGCACGTCGCATGAGGCGGTCATGCGCATGCAGGGTCCGCCGTCCCCGCGCATCTACGGGCTCCGGATCACCCCAGTGGGTGGACCGATGCTGTTCGGGGTGGGGTTGCGCAACGGCGAAGGTGGGAGGAACCGTGCGGGTGCTCCGGAAGAGAATCAGCGGGGAGCCGCTCCCATGAAGGTCGCGTTCGCCGCCTGGGACGATCGAATCGCGCCCGTTTTCGACGTGGCCCGATCGGTGCACGTGATCCAGATCGATCGCGGCCGGATCGTCTCCGAATCGAGGGAGCTTCTGGCGGGGGAGATTCCTGCCCATCGAGTCAGCCGCTTGGTCGAGATGGGCGTTGCGATCTTGGTCTGCGGCGCGATTTCGCGGTCGATGCAAGCGACGGTCTCGGCGTACGGCATTCAGGTAGTGCCCTTCGTAGCGGGTCCGCTGATGGACGTCGTCGGCGCATGGCTGTCGGGCAAACTGGAGCAGGGGCCGTATTCGATGCCCGGTTGCGGGCGTGTCCGCTGCCGGGCGAGTCAAGGCCCCAGGGAGGTCGGCATGGAAAACGAGAGTCGCGGGGGCAAGGGCCGAGGTTCGGGCGGCCAAACGAGAAACTCGGGCGGACGAGGCCGCATGGGCGGGGATCTGGCGGGGGGACCCCGTGGTCACTGCGCGTGCCCCAAATGCGGTCACGAGGAGCCGCATGAGCGGGGAGTGCCCTGCAAGCAGAAACTGTGTTCCAAGTGCGGAGCTGCGATGATCAGGAAGTAAAGCGAAAGGAGACCTGCGATGCCTGGTGGCGATCGAACAGGACCCTCGGGACTGGGAGCGAGAACCGGTCGTGGGGGAGGGTATTGTTCTGGATATGGTATGCCCGGGTACGCCAATCTCGGCCGTGCCGGTGGCTTCGGTGGCGGTCGCGGCGGCGATTGGGGCGGTGGTGCCGCCTGGGGTGGTGGCCTTGGTCGCAGCGGCGCGCGGGGCGGTGGTGCCGCCCGGGGGTGTGGGGGCGCGTCAGGGCGCGGCTGGTGTCACTGGTTCCATGCGACGGGCTTGCCGGGCTGGATGCGGTTTCCGACATCCCAGAGCCGTCCCGCTTCCGATCCCGGACTCGAGAGGAAGGCGCTCGAGAACGAAGCGGCCGCGCTCCAGACAGAGCTGGCCGCGATCAAGAAACGGCTCGACGAACTTGAATCCTCCTGCGCGACATGACTCCCAGAGGCTGCGGGGACTTGATCGGCAGCGGTGCCCGAAATCGCCGGGA
>JAZDGX010000112.1:0-4781 GCA_043806645.1 Candidatus Eiseniibacteriota bacterium
GCTCGCGGCTCGCCTCCGTGCGATCCTGGTCGAGGATCCCGAGCGGCAGGTTCCGCAATTCCGTGTCGATTCCATAGCCGTAGAGCACGACCATCAGGACCGGCATGATGAGCGCCACGGCGAGGCTGCGGGGATCCCGCAGGATGTGGCGCATCTCCTTGCGCGCGACGGCGAACACGCGCTTCATCGGTCCCCCTCCACCACGCGCAGAAAGACCTCTTCCATCGTTCGCCCACCGGTCTGTCGCTTGAGTTCGGCCGGCGCGCCCAGCGCGGCAATCCGGCCGCGCACCATGATCGAAACGCGCCGGCAATACTCCGCCTCGTCCATGTAGTGGGTCGTGACGAAGACCGTCGTGCCTTCCGCCGCGGTCTCGTAGATCAAGTCCCAGAAGTCCCGCCGCGCCATCGGGTCGACCCCACCGGTCGGCTCGTCGAGAAAGAGAATCCGCGGCTGGTGGAGCGCGGCGCATCCCAGAGCCAACCGTTGCTTGAACCCCAAGGGCAATGCCCGCGTCATCCGCTGCCGGTGGCCCTCGAGACCCAGGCGGGCGATCAGGGCCGCCCCGCGCCGCCGGATCTCTGCGCGCGGCAGGCCATAGATGCCTCCGCTGAACTCGAGGTTCTCGTCGATCGTGAGGTCGTCGTAGAGGCTGAAGCGCTGGCTCATGTAGCCGATGCGATGCTTGATCGCCTCGGCCGAGCGCGAGAGCGCGAGACCGTCGACCCAGGCCTCGCCCGCGCTGGGCATGAGGAGTCCGCAGAACATGCGGATCGCGGTGGTCTTGCCCGCCCCGTTTGCGCCGAGAAAGCCGAAGATCTCGCCGGGGGCGACGGTCAGATCGATGTGATCGACCGCCGTGAAGCGCCCGAAGTGGCGCGTCAGACCCTCGGCTTTGACGGCGTGGGTCACGATACTCCCTGCCCTCTCCATCCCGGGCCGCTAATCTCCGGCCCCCACCAGCGCGACGAACGCGTCCTCGACCGATGGCTCGATCTCGTGCGATTCCACGGCCAGCGCATGCAGCGGCTCTGCCAGGACATCGGCCGCGACGGATGCCTCGAGCAGCACGTGCAGGCGGTCTCCGAAACGATGCACCTGGATTCCGGGACGCTGCGGCCCGCGCAGGCGGCGCCAGGCGACATCGAGGTCGTGCCCGGCGACCTCGAACAGCCGACCCTGAAAGCGACGGCGCACCCCTTCCGGGTTCCCGTCGGCGATCACGCGTCCGTGATGCATGAGCGCCAGGCGATCGAAGCGCTCGGCCTCATCCATGTAGGGGGTGCTGACGAGCATTGCGACGCCCTCGCGCGCCAGGCCCGTCAGGATCCCCCAAAACTCCTTGCGGCTGACCACGTCGACCCCGGTCGTCGGCTCATCGAGCACCAGGAGCAGGGGCCGGTGGATGAGCACGCACGAAAGCGCCAGCTTCTGCCTCATGCCGCCCGAGAGTTGTCCCGCGCGCCGCGTGCGAAAGGGACCCAGACCGCTGAACGCAAACAGCTGTTCCTCCCGTCGCGTGCGCTCGGCACCCGAGACCTGATAGAGATCGGCAAAGAAGCGCAGGTTCTCCCCCACGGTGAGATCGGGATAGAGACTGAAGCGCTGTGGCATGTAGCCCAGCTCTTCCTTGATGCGCCGCGCGTCGCGGAGGCCGTCGAAACCGAGGACGCGCACGCTGCCCTCATCGGGCAGCAACAGTCCGCAGACGATCCGCATCAGTGTCGTCTTGCCGGCCCCATCGGGCCCGATCAGACCGTGGATTTCTCCGGGCGCGACCCGCAGCGATATGCCCTTCAGCGCGACGGTTTCGTCGTAGCGCTTCCGCACCCCTTCGAGGACGAGGGCGTCGCGCGGCCCCTCCGCGGGCGGCGCCGAGGCCGTCGGCGGGATCGGGACCGGAGGGTGCGTGGAGGCCGGAGTCGACATCATGAGCTAGATCTCTGCCTCGGCCGTCATGCCGATGTGCAGCCGTCCGTCGGAATTGGGGATCTCGACCTTGACTGCATAGACGAGCTGCGCACGCGCATCCCGCGTCTGGGCGTTCTTGGGCGTGAACTCGGCTTCATCGCTGATCCACACCACCCGCCCCGCGCGGCCTTCATCGCCCAGCCCGTCAATTCGCAGCTGCACCTCCTGTCCCAGTCGGACCCGCACGAGGGACTCGGCCTCGAGGTAGATTCGCAGGTCGAGTCGCGAGAGGTCGGCCAGGCGCACCACCGGGACGCCGGCCGCGGCCATCTCGCCCGGTTCGAGGGCGCGCACGAGCACCGTGCCTGGGCCGGGGGCAAGCAGCACGCCGTCCTCGAGCCGGCGGTCGTCGACTGCAATCGCCGCCCCGATCCGTTCCTGCTCGGCCTGATAGACCGCCATCCGATGCCGGGCGGCGGAAACCTGGCTGGCGGCAACATCGCGGCCGGCGCCGACGTCGTCGAGTTGTTGCTGCGTCGCGCTGCCCTGCTGCTGGAGGGCGCGCAGCCGCTGCAGGGTTGTCTCGGCCAGCGCGAGATTCCGCTCGGCGGCCTGCAATTCATCGCCGGCGGCGGACTGTTGCGCTCTGACGCTCGCCAAAGCGGCGACGCTCTGCTCGCGCTGCAGTGCAAGCAGATCCGTGTCAAGGACGACCAGAGTATCGCCGGCGGCCACTCGATCTCCAAGCCGGACCCGCACTTCAAGGGCACGGCCGCCGATCGCGGGGGCGAGATCGATCTCGGTCGCCTCGAGGGCGCCCGAGGGACTGGACGGCTCCTCCCGGCCGCATCCGAGAAGGATCGACAATCCGAGGAAAGCCGATAGTCCCATCAGAGTCGACAGCCCGGCCAGAACCGGCAGTCCGGAAAGCCCGCGAGTCTCCGCGATTGCGGCGCATTGGATCCGCATGCTCCATATCCTTTCTACCGGACCACCGGTGCGAAGCGGAGGATCTCAACCTCCGCCAAACGCACGCGCGCACGAACCTCGGCCAGTTGGATTTCCGCCGCCGCCAGATCGTCCTCGGCATCCAGCCGCTCGCTCTCGGTGGCGGCGCCCTCGCGGTACCGGCCCGCGACCAGGTGGAGGCGCTGTTGTTCGAGCGTCAGGCGCTCGGTCGCCTTCGCCTCCTGATCCACCGCGGCCTCCCACTGCACGCGGGCCACCGCCAGCGCCTGCGCAAGTTCGTCCAGCACTTCCGCGCGCTGGTGCTCGATGGCCCGCACGTGAGCCCGCGCCGACTCGACGCGCTGGTCTCGCTCCCCCCATTCCCAAAGCGACCATCGGAGAACCAGCCCGGCCGTGGCGTAGGTCGTCCATTCGTCTGCGATCGGATCGACCCCGGGCCGCCCCTCGTGCAGCGCTGCCTGCGCCACCAGGGAGGGGAAGTAGGCCGCCCGTGCCCCAGCCGCCTGCGCGCGGGTCTGATCGGCCCGCGCGCTCAACATCGCCAATTCAGGACGGAGGGTCACATCGGCCGCCATCGCCTGCGGGGTCGTGCCGGGCGGAAGCAGCGAGGCGCTCAGATCCCCGGCGGGATCGATCTCCACACCGGACTGCCCCACCCAGCGCCCGAGGATGAGACGGGCCGTCCGCGCATCGCCGCGGGCGACGATGCGGCGCTGTTCGGCCTGCAGCAGGCGCGCGAGCGCCTGGATTCGCGCTTCGCCGGTCGCCGCTCCGATCTCGATCGCGGCCTCCAACTCTCCGATGTGTCGCCGCAACCTCTCCTCGGCCACTTGCGCCGCCTGCTCCCGCGCCGCAGATCCCAGAGCTCCGAAGTAGGCTTGTCGGATGTCATGCAGCACCGCCAGGCTGTCAGCGCGCAGTTCGTGATCGGTGGCCCATCGCGCCGCCTCGCGCGATCGGATCTCTCCCGTCAGCGCTCCGCCGGTGAAGAGTGGCGCCTCCGCGGCAAGCTGAAGGTCGTAGCTGTGATTCTGACCCAACTGGATCTCGGGCAATCCGGATGCGACCATCTCGCCCAATCGCAGACTCATCGTCTCACTCACGTACGCGTAATTGCCCCGCATCCCGAATGTCGGCCAGCGTCCCGCGCGCGCCGCCGCAGCGGCCGCCTCCGCCCCATCGCGCCGCGCCGCCGTTTCGGCCAGCCGGGGTGAGCGACGCAGGCCCTCTTCCACACAACGCGCGAGGCTCCAACCTGGCTTCGCGGCCGTGTCCCCCGGAGCGGCGGGAATCCCCGTGGCGGCGCAGAGCATCCCGAGCCCCGTCAGCCCGAGCGTCTTCCAGCACGCCTGCATGAACGGCGGCTTCATCCATCCACCTCCTTCAGCAGGAGCCCGCGCCGCAGCAAGGTCCGGAATGCGCGCCGGCGGCGCCGGCGAAAGGCGGGATCGTCGGGATCGCGCCCGGTGACGAGCGCGAAGAAGGGATCAAGAAACAGCGTGCCGTAGGCGACGCTCAGGAGAAACTGCAATAGCGCATCGGGCGCCATCGCGGGCACGCGGCCTTGGGCCTGGGCTTCGCGGACCAGAGGCCGGACGAGGGCGCGGATGCCGGGCGGACCGGAGAGGCCCATCTCGTCGAACACTCCCTGGATATTGCGCGCCCCGCCGCCGATCACCCGCCGCAGCAGGTCCCTCCGAACCGGATCCCGCTCCAGTTCGCGCAAGATCCCGAGCGGCAGTTCGAGCAGGATTTCCTCCGCCGGCCGCGTCTGATCGACGCGTGCGGCAATCGCGCGGATCACGGCCTGGAATTCGGCCGCGACGACCCACTGGTAAAGGCGCTGCTTGTTCCCGAAGTAGTAGTGGATCATGGCCTGGTTGACCTTGGCCGCCGTGGAG
>JAZDGX010000113.1:0-3549 GCA_043806645.1 Candidatus Eiseniibacteriota bacterium
ATACGTCGCCGCCGGCGCGTTCCTGCTGCTCTACCTGCTGGTCGCCCTGCAACGCATCGCCTATCCCTGGGAGCTTGAATGGATGGAGGGCGGGCTGGTCGATCACGTGCAGAGGATCGTGAATGGACAGGGAATCTATGTCTCACCCTCGCTGGATTTCATTCCCTACGCCTACGCTCCGCTCTACGCATACCTTTCGGCCGGTGTGGCGCAGCTGATCGGAGTGGGCTTCGTCGCCCCGCGGCTCGTCTCGCTCGCCGCATCGTTGGCCGCCTGCGGGCTGATCTTCCTGTGGGTGCGGCGCGAAACCGGCCGCGCGAGCGCCGGTCTCATCGCGGCCGCGCTATTCGCCGCGATGTACCGCCTGGCGGGCACTTGGTTCGACATCGCGCGGTGTGATTCGCTCTTCCTCGCGCTGCTCCTCGCCTCGCTCTATCTGCTGCGCTTTGGGCGCTCCTTGGCGACCGCGCTCTGCGCCGGCCTGCTGGGGCTGCTGGCATTCCTGGCCAAACAGGCGGCGCTGCCCATCCTCGTCCCTCTGCTCGCCCTCGCCTGCCTGACCGATCGGCGGCGCGGATTGCCGGCCGCCATGCTCTTCGTCGCAGGACTCCTCGCCAGCAGCTGGATCTTCGACGCTCTCACCGATGGATGGTACGGCTACTACGTTTTCGATCTGCCCCGCCAGCGCTGGCTGGCAACGCCGCGGATCGGAAAGTTGATCGGCTTTTGGTCGGCCGATCTCATCGGCGCCCTTTCGTTGACCGCCTCCGCCGCGGTGCTCTATCTGCTGCGCGTGGTGCACGAGTGGGACCGGGGGAGCCTGCGCGGCGACGCACCCGCGAGGGCCGCCTTCTACTGGCTTTTCACCGCCGCCATGATCGGCGCCGCCTGGATCTCGCGCGCGGAAAGCGGCGGGCATGCCAACGTGCTGCTGCCCGCCTTTGCGGCGTTGGCGGTCCTTGGCGGCCTGGGGTTCCACACCGCCGCCTGTCTCTTGGAGCCGCCGACGCCCGATCAAATCCAGCCGCCTGACCAAACCCGGTCTCCCCATCAAGCTCAATCTCCCGGCACCACCGCGCGCACCGCGGGTTTCGAGCGCCAATGGATCGACCTCGCCCTCTCGTGCGCCATCCTGCTCCAGTTCGCGGTACTCGCCTACAATCCCCGCTGGATCATCCCCACCGCGGAGGATCGGCGCACGGGTGAGGAATGCGTCGCGGCGCTCGCCGGCCTGCCCGGCGAGGTTTGGATGCCGTACCACGGGCATCTGCCGTCCCTGGCCGGAAAGTCGATGCGGGCGCATCTCATGGCCATCGCGGACATCATGGCGTCGACGGGAGTGGTGAAATCACGCCTGCGGGCGGAGATCGCGGGTGCGCTGGAGGAACATCGATTCCAGGCGATCGTGCTGGATGAGGATCTCTGGTTCTTCGAAGACGAGTTGGAGCAAAGCTACGGTCTCAAGCAGCCGTTTCTGCCCGACTCCCCGGGCTTCTACCCTCTCGCGGGCATGCGCGTCCGCCCACGCTGGCTGTACGAGACCCCTTCCGCTACGCCCGAGGAATCCTTCGCCGCGGGCTCCGCCGCGGATCACGCCGCGCGGCTGGCGAATCGCGCCTCGATCGCCTCGCGCAGGCGCTCGAATTCCTTGCCGAGCGAACTGTAGAGCCGGGCCGCTTCGCCCAGGTTTCCTCCGCGCCCGGCCGCTTCCATTTGCAGGGAGATCGCCACGACCCGCGCCGCGGAGAAATTGCCCGCAGCCCCCTTCAGGGAATGGGCCGAACGCTCGATCGTCAGCGCGTCCCCGGCCTCAATGGCCTCCGCCATCCGCGCAAGCTGCAGCAACGCGTCCTGGAAGAAGACGATGGCCGTTTCGCGCATCAACTCGACATCTCCTTCGAACACCTCGAGCGCCTTGTCGAAATCGAATCCTTCCGGGATCTCCGCAGCCGGGTTCGGCCTGGTGCAGCCCACCTCGCCGGACGGATTGCTCTGCAAATCCCGGGACGGCTGCGCTGCCGCGCCGACGGTGCGGACGACCGTCTCGATCACTCGGCGCAGTTCCTCCGGACGAATCGGTTTGGCGACGTAGTCGTCCATTCCGGACTCCAGACAACGCTCGCGATCCCCCTTCATCGCATGCGCGGTCATGGCAATGATCGGCAGGCGTCCTCCCCGCTCGCTCTCGCGCCGGCGGATCGTGCGGGTCGCTTCCAAGCCGTCCATCTCGGGCATCTGGACATCCATCAGGATCAGATCGAACGGCTCCGCCCCGGAAACCTCCACCGCCTCGCGGCCCGTTTGGACCAGGCGCGTGCCATGCCCCATGCGTTCGAGCAGCCGGAGGGCCAGCTTCTGATTGACGGGATTGTCCTCGGCCAGAAGGACCCGCAGGCTCCGATGCTCCATGCCGGGGTCCTTGGCAGCGGCCGGCGTCTGCGCGGCGGCGGCCTTCTCGGCCGCGGGGGCGGAATCACCGCAGGCGCAGGCGCGTTCGCTCAGCGCCGTCAGCATCGCATCGAAGAGCTCCGGGGGGCTCGCCGGTTTCATCAGATACGCGCTCACGCCCAATTGCCGCGAGCGGCCGGACTCCCCGGACAGCCCGCTCGAGGTCAGCATCACGATGGCCAGCGGAGCGAACTCCTTGAAGCGGCGGATGTGCCCGGCCACCTCGAAGCCGTCCATCACCGGCATCATCGCGTCCAGTAACACCAGCCGGTACCGGCGATCCGTCTGCTCCTGATCGCGCCACAGCGCGGCCAGCGCATCGGATCCGCTGCCCACCACCGTCGGCAGCATGCCCCAGGCGCGGAGTTGTTCGGCGAGCACCTTCTGGTTCACGGCATTGTCGTCGACGATGAGCGCCGGCATTCCGGTCAACTGCTCCGGATCGATCGCCTTGCGCTCCAAATCGCTTTCGGCGCCGAGCGGCAGCCCCACGGTGAAATGAAAGGTGCTGCCCTGCCCTGGAACGGAGTCGACCCAGATCCGCCCCTGCATCATCGTCACGAGGTGCTTGGAGATAGTCAGGCCCAGTCCCGTCCCGCCGTACTTGCGCGTGGTGCCGCTGTCGGCCTGGACGAAGGCATCGAAGATCGCCTCTCGCTTTTCCGTCGGAATCCCCACGCCCGTATCATGGACGCTGAATTGCAGCACGACTGCGCCATCCGTCTGTTCGATCGGTGCGACATCCACGAAGATCTCGCCCCGTTCGGTGAACTTGGTCGCATTCCCGACGAGATTCGTCAGCACCTGGCGCAGGCGCCCCGGATCCCCTACCAGCACGTCCGGCACTTCAGGCTGGACGCGCAGGATCAGTTCCAGACCCTTGCCCCCGGCGCGCAGCGCGTGCGGCTTGAGCGTCTCAGCCAGGCAATCGCGCAGGCTGAAGGCAATCGCTTCGAATTCAAGTCGCCCAGCCTCGATCTTTGAGATGTCCAAAATATCGTTGATCAGATTGAGCAGCGAGTGCGCGCAGGACTCCGCCGTCTGCAGATAGTCGCGCTGCTCGGCGTTCAGTTCGGTCTGGAGCGCGAGGTGGGTCATGCC
>JAZDGX010000114.1:0-9758 GCA_043806645.1 Candidatus Eiseniibacteriota bacterium
CGGGCCTATTGGATGCTGCCGGTTCTACTGTTGTTCTACATCCTTGCCGTCCACACGGTGAGCCGCATCGGTCCGCGGATGGCCCGGGGCGCGGTGCTGGGAGCACTCGCGTTGGCGTTCGCAGCCCTCTCCTATGGCGAGATCCACCAGGCGCGCACGGTCAGGCTTGATGAGCTGCGCCAGTGGATTCGCACGAACATTCCGGAAGATTCTTCCTTCTATATTGTCGGCTTCTCCGTGGTGCGCCTCCCTCAGAACACCGACTGCATGAGCACGCAGCGCACGGCCTATGAGCGCGTGATGGAGGAGGACCGG
This sequence comes from Candidatus Eiseniibacteriota bacterium, assembly GCA_043806645.1. Classification (GTDB taxonomy): domain Bacteria; phylum Eisenbacteria; class RBG-16-71-46; order CAIMUX01; family WJJG01; genus JAZDGX01. The sequence goes on from JAZDGX010000114.1 coordinate 316, forward strand.
GACGCGGGGCTGCCGTTCACGGAGCGCCATCTCAAGTACTGGGAAGAGACCTCGCGGCTGCGGCTTCACGACATGCTCGGGCGACAGAGTTCCGGCTACTACTTCTTCTGCTACCATGATCTGCCCTTCGACCGTTTCCCGGAGGCGGCGCTCGAGTCCTTCGAGTACATTCTGGTTCAGGAAGGCTTCGAGAGGGCAGCGGACCCGCACCTGCGGGAAATCCTGGCGCGTGGCTACGCCAAAGTCGCCGAGGCGCGGAGCGAAGGCATGCAGGGACGGGGTCTGTTGCACGAAATCTACAAGCGGCGGTGACCGCCAGGCGGCTCGTTCTCCCGTATCCAGCCAGCGTGTATGCCAAGGACCGCGCCCGGACCCGACGGGTCCGGCCGGAGCGGACCGCGGACCGCGGGGAGCGGGGCGGTCATGTCCAGACTGTTTCTCGGCGGCGTCCGAGGGGGTAGGCTGTGGGTGCAGTGGACGGTGCGGGCGGTGGTGCGCGACAGAAAGGAGTCGGCGCCGCATGAGCGAGGGCAGTACCGCGGCTCCTCCGGCGGAGGCCTCCGGGAGGCGAGCGGGGGGCGCGGTGGGAAGCACCTTTCGTCACACGGCGATCTACAGCGCCGGAGCGATCCTCGGCCGCCTGGCGGGCTTCATCATGTTGCCCGTCTATTCCCGCGTTTTCGGCACCGAGGGCTATGCTGTCATCGGGATGACCGACGCGGCCACGGGTCTCTTCGCCGTGCTCCTGTCGCGGGGATTCTCCGCCGCCCTGACCAAGCACTACCACCGCGAGGAAACGATCGCGGGCAAGGGGGCCGTGCTGTGGACGGGCATCGCCCTGGTGCTTCTGCAGGCGGCCGTGCTGCTGCCCCTGCCCTTTGCCTCGGCGGGACAGTTGAGCCGCTGGCTGTACGGCACCGGGGAATACCGTCTAGTCGTGATCCTCTCCTTCATCTCGCTTGCGGTGAACGTTCTGGGCAACACGGCGAGCATGCATTTGATCATCCACCAGCGCTCGGTGGCCTTCGCGATCACCAATCTGGGGAGGCTGTTCCTCAATTTCACCCTGACCATCCTCTTCGTGCTGGTCGCGCGCATGGGGGTCGTCGGGGTCTTCGTGGCCGGCGTGATCACGGATGTCCTGTGGTCCCTGGTCCTGGCGGTCATGCTGCTGCGCAGGTACCGGCCCGCCTTCGATCGACGCGTGGCGCGCGACCTGATCGCCTTCCAATGGCCGCTCATCCCCGGTGATCTGGTTTCCTTCGCCTCCCGCCAGGCCGAGCGCATCCTGCTGCGAGTGCTGGACACCCTGCGCAGCGTCGGGATCCTCGAGATGGCCTACAAGTTCCCCCCCCTGATCGGGCTGCTGATCACGGATCCGTTCCTGCTCGCCTGGCGGACGAAGAGCATGGAGCTGGGCCAGCGGAGCGAAGGCAAGGCGATCATCGGGGGCATGTTCACCAACTACCTCTTCACGTCGGTCTTCGCCGGTCTGCTGCTGGCGGTGAATCTTGACACACTGCTGCATCTGATGACGCCCCCCGAATTCTGGCCCGCGGTCATGGTGGGGCGGATCGGGATCATTTCGACGATCCTGTCGGGCTGCTTCAGCTATCTCGAGTTCGGGCTGCTCTTCACGCGGCGGACGCGGGCCATTTCGCTGATCATCGGCGTCAAGGCGCTGGTGAAGCTGGGCCTCAGCTATGTCTTCATCAGCAACTGGGGTTTGCAGGGCGCGGCCCTGGCGGCGGCGCTGACCGATTCAGTGGCGGTGGTCTGGGTCTGGCGGCAAGCGCAGCGTGCCTACCCGCTCGACATGGAATGGCGTCGGATCAGCGCCATCGCTGTAACGGCGGTCGGACTATTCGCGATCACCCTGGGTCTCGACGCAACGGGCGCGGGGTTCGCCCACCTGCTTGCCCGGCCGATCCACGCCGCGACGCTGGATCTGCTGGGGGCCCAGGCGGGCGGCGTGGTCACCTTGGAACGGGTCGTCGCCCTCATGAACATGGCGATGGACACCACGATCGCGGCGGCCTATCTGCTGCTCATCCCCTACGTTCGTCCGGACTTCGCGGCGCGGCTGCGGCTCGGCGCGCGAAGCTGGCTGCGGCGCGGGGGCCGGTGAAGATCGCGCCGCAGTCCGCTGGGCCCGCGCCATTGAGTACGCAGTGAACGGCCGGCTGTCCACGAGGAGGCGCGCATGAGAGTCAGCGTCGTGATTCCGGTGTACAACAACGCGCGCCTCATCGAGGAGACGCTGGCGACGATCTACGCGCAGGCGGCGGAGGGCGTCGAGATCGTGGCGGTCGACGACGGCTCCACCGATGAGACGGCGGCCGTGCTGCAGAGGCACGCCGGGCGCCTGCGCCATTTTCGCGAGGAGAACAGCGGCGGGTGTTCGCGGCCGCGCAACTACGGAATCAAGGAAAGCCGGGGCGAGCACATCGCGATCTTCGACTCCGACGACCTGATGATGCCCGCCAAGCTGGAGCGGCAGAGCGCATTCCTCGACCGTCACCCCGAAGTGGATTTTGTCTTCACCGATTTCGTCAACTTCGAGGGCGACCGCGAGGGTGAGCCGCATTCCCACTCCTGCCCGCGCTTTCGCCGCGCGCTGGCCGGCCGCCGCGTCGAGCCGGACGGTTACATCCTGCCCGCCGGGGAGGCCTACGAAATCCTGCTCGAGGAGAATTACATCGGCGCCTCCACGATGATGTTCCGGCGCGGGCTGGTCGAGAAGATCGGCGGCTTCAACGAAACCTACGACAGCAGTGAGGACCGCGAGTTCGCGCTGCGCGTCACGCGCGCGGGGGAGATCGGTTTCCTGGATTTCATCGGCCACCGCAGGCGCATCCATGGCGCCTCGATGTCGGCGCAAACCGAAAAGGTGCTCACCCGGAAGATCCGCCTCTTCGAAGAGGAGGGCAGAATTGTCCGGGGGAATCATCGTATAATCGTCCGGCGCCGGCTGAGCCAGCTCCATCTGGCCCTGGGCTGGCATCTACGCGAAAGGGGGCGGGCGAAGGAAGGGCTGGCGCATTACCGGCGCGCCATTGCCTTGCGGCCCCTGGGACTGCGAGCCTATGCCGGCCTGGGCCGATGTCTGGTGCGGGCATTGCGGCCGCCCTTCGAACGCGGGCGATGAGGATGCCGCGGCGACCGCGAGGGGGCGCTCCCGCGGTTTGCAAGATTCTTGCGTCGGTCCCCAAGGAGAGTGCTCGCGTCGGCGAATGGCCGGATTGGGGATCACCCGCCGGCATCGGGTGTACAACCCATCGTCTTTCCTGCGTGGGGATGGGGCTTACATACCGCGAACCACCATGCGCGTTGGGGCGGAGACGGACGAACAGCCGGAGGGACAGGAACATGATCCATGGCGCGAGTGTCTGCAATGCACTCCGGGTTCTCTTCGCCGGGTCGCTGCCGTACAGAATCACGTACGTGACGATGGTCGCGGCGCTCGGCGTGGGCGCGACTCCATCCGGGCCCGTGATTCAGTCAACCTCAGAGGTGCCGGCCATCGCCGGGCCGATCGAGTTGAAGGGATCGGGATTCGGCCTCAAGAAAGAGGCAGCGCCGGTCCTCTACGATCGCATCGACAACATCAAGGCCTACCTCCCGCACCACATGCGCCACGGTGGCGAAGTGCCCGTCGTGGAGGACGGGGATTGTCCGGACTGTCCATGGAAAGCGACGATCCCGCCCGACTGGGGAATGCGGCCGCGCCTCTACGACCGAACCGAGAATGCGCGCGTGCCGGGGCGACCGGCCTACTATGTGAACCGCAAGGGCTACTTCCGCGGCTTCGATCCCGTGACTCCGTTGACGGAGGCGGACATCGTCTACTTGAGTTGGTGGCTCCGGTCGAATCACGCGCTCCACTATCCGCCCTCGGGTGAGCCGGTTTTCAACAAGCTCCTGCGCTTCACGGCCGGCGATTCCATGGACTGGACCGAGCAGGTCGAGATCGAGCCGCAGAGCTGCTACGGTACGCGCAAGGGCTGCGGGGAGGATGGCTGGGATTGGTTCGAGGACTACCCCGAGATCGAACCGGGCGTCTGGCATCATGTCGAGATGCTGATCGAGGGAGGCGGTGATCTGCCCGCCGGCAGCGGGCGCGTGGAGGTCCTCTTTGATGGGGTGCGTCGATCGGGGACTTCGAACCTCTATTCCTGCCATGGCATGCTGGATCACATCTATGTTTGGGGATCCGACCCGCACCAGCCCGATCTCTATCCCGTCGATTCGGAGATCCTCTTCGGGGAGCTCTATCTCGATACCGGCCGCGCGCGTGTGGTCCTGAGCGATTCCGATCGCTATGTCTGGAACAACGCGGCTCCGACGCGCTGGGAAATTCAGCCCGCCCGCTCCTGGTCGGACACATCGATTACGATCGACTTCGATCCGGGGGCTCTGCCGCGGGACCAGGTCCTGTATCTGTATGTCATCGACCCTTCAGGAGAAGTCTCGCCGCCGTTTCCCGTGTCTGCACAAGACCTTCCAGGTACGGGCGTGATCCCGGAGCAGTCCGGCTCTTCCGGTCTTTCCTGCGTCAATTCGGCGCCTTCGGGGTCCGGAGACTGATCGCCGCGATCGCGCGCGAAGAGCCCTTACCCGCGCCCCGGGAAGCGTTCGTGGATCGTCTTGCCCGACCAGACCAAGCTGGAATCGAACTTCCCCATCCCCGGTTGGCTGACGGAGGGGCAGACGCGGTTCTCACAGTTGAGCACCGTGCACAGCCGGCAGGTCACGCCGCACTCGACCGGCGGGTTGCTGAACTCACTGGCGTAAACGAGACGCCCCGCATCGCGCGCCTGCACGCCGATGGTCAGGCTGTAGACCAGCGGGGCCGATGCGAAGGAGAGCGCCGGGGCGCGCACGCAGCGACTGATGCAGAAGTAGGTCTCGCCGGCCAGATCGGGGAATACGCCGTACTGGCGTACCGTGCTGCCGGGGCCGGTCAACAGGCTGCGCGCGGAGGCCCAGCGCCCGCAGACGCGCATGTACAGCGGAGCGAAGGCCAGGCCTGAGAAACTGCTGCGCTTCAGCACCACCCCGCGCCAGTCCATCTTGATGAAGTGCACCGGGATTCCCGAATCAAGTTGGCTGATGCGGTTGGCGATGGTCTCGAAGGGGACGTTCAGCTCAACCGCCAGGCGATCGACGTCGTAGGCGCATGACTCAGCCAGGCGCACGAAGCGATCGGCGGGCAGTGTGAAGAACCCCGTCGCCCATCTACCGGCCAGCGAACGGAAGATCAGCCAGATGATGTCCTGTTCGATCTGACTGCGCTGGGGCGCGTTGGCCGTCACTTCGGGGAAATTGTCCGCGACCCACCGGCCGGCGAAGCCTTCGATTTCCTCCGAGGCGCCCGCGCCGAGCACCTGCATCATGCGCATCTGCCCGACCACGCGCCCGAGTTCGAAGGGGTACTGCTCGGGGTGGATGCTGGTCGAGATGGTGGCCCGCTTGGCGTCCTTCAGGGAAAGCAGCCAGCGGATACCTTCCCACCGTCCGCGCCCGCTGCGCGGGCTCGCGGGCTCGACCCGCTCGATGCGCACACCCGCCTTCTCCAGATATCCCTGCAGCGCTTCCACGGGTGTGACCGCCTTGCGCCGCTCCTCTGCATGGGCCCGGCGGATATCACGCTCGACCTCGCGGGTCAGATGCCGCATGCGGGGATCGAGCTGGAAGGCCTCGACCGCTGCCTGAACCAGGGATTCGCGGGCGGCGTCGGTGTGGGCCATGGCGAGCTGTCCGCACTTGGAACGGCAGGAGCCGATCTCGTTGCTCAGCTTCAGAAACGTGCGTGCAAGCGAGCTGTCGGCGCTGACCGCAGCCAGCAGGCGCTCGCGGTCCCCCTCGGAAATGTCGAGGCCGCCTTCGAGCAGTTCCGCCAGCCGCTCGCGCAGGCGCAGTTCCGATTCGTCGAGCTGCCGCATCCAGTGATCGACCATGGACGCCGTCACGCCCTGGGTCGCCATCGCGGCCGCGACGATCCGCCGCATCGTTCCGCGGCTCGGAATGCGGCGGAGGTTGAGATAGGTAGAGAGGTTGGAGGAGGCCAGGCCGGCCTGACTCGCCAGGTCCATCTGCCGGCGGGCGGTCTGAAGCAAGTGGGCCTGAAGGCCCCGCGCAATGCCCCGCCATTGCTCTGAGGAGATCTCGGAAGGCACGAAGCTCAGGTCATTCGATTCGGGTGACATGGGGTTTCCTCCCGCCGGGCTCTTGCCGCAGACCCGGACGGCCTCGCGACCGCTCGATGGGACAACGAGTTATCGCCCCCGTTTGGGTCCCGCGCCCGCGGCAAGGTCTCTGTTTCGCCGGGGGACGCGGCGATTCATAATTTGTCATAATTGGTTCTCGATATACAACCATTATCCCGAACAAAGATGGACGATTATATATACACCCCGATATCGTTGTGCGTGTTGTGGATACCATATGCATCGTGGCTTCAGAAATTCTGGCTTTGCATGGATTAAAGCCGATATCATGGTTGTGTCGGAAGCGAGAAGGGCGGTTATCCCCATGACAACGAGGACGGGCACCATGGACCACCAAACCAGAGAAGGGAGGAGGCTCGAGATGGAAGGGCTGAGTTGGGAGAGCTTCCGGAGCCTGGCAGAACGGACGATCTGCAAGGAATGCGAGTGCGGTGGCCGGCGACCCTGGCGGAGCAACACCACCTGTCTTCAGTCCTGGCTTCGCTTTCATTCCTCCCGCGGGATTATCGTGACGTGCAGCGCCTCCCTGCCGAACGGCCGGCCGGCGGCGCGGATCGAAGACAGCCTGATGTCCGAAATGCAGGTGGATCGGCTCGCCCAACAGCCCTGAGCGCAGGGGCGCGCCTCTGAACAGGCATTCGAATGGGTTGATCCTGGGGGCCGATCGCCGGATCGGCTCCGCTTGCTGACCGCGTTCAGACCCCGGCCGCTCACGATTGCCCGCCGCCACCGCGCGCGACGGCCGACGGCCAACGCCTAACGCCCAATTTTCGATTCTCGACCCTCAACGCCCGACCCTCAGCTCTCAACTCCTCACCCCGAACTCCCGACCCCGGCTATTCGCTACTCAGCCTTCGCAGATCCTCCGGCGTGTTGATATTGGCGAAGACCCGATCGTTAATCCCTGCTGCGCGCCATGTGCCTTCCGCAACCTCGCACACGCCCACCAGGGGGTAGATCTCCACGATCCGTCTTCCGCCCGCCCGCAGCACCGCTTCGATCGCCGTGAGGCAGCGGCGATGGTAGAGGGCGTGCAGCGGTTCGGGTTGCGGATGTGCCGCTCCGGGGGCCCCGGCGCCCGGAGCATCCGTGGGACGATCGGGTTCTCGTCCGCGCGCGCGTGTGTGCAGCGGCACGATGACAGCGCACGTTTCGGCACGTTCCGCGGGGCGCACCGCAGCGCGATCCGGGGCGCATGCGGCAGCGCGCTCGGCGAGCAGCCGCAAGAGCTCCGCCGAGGCGAAGGGCATGTCGCCGGCGACGACCGCCATCCAGTCGTATCGCGCGGCCTGCAGGCCGGATTGGATCCCCGCGAGCGGACCCCATCCCGGACGGAGGTCGGGCACAAGACGGTGCCCGCAGGAGCGGTAGGCCTCGGGGGCGTTGGTCGAGATCATCACATCGTCGCTGATCGAGTCGAGCATGGCGAGCAGCCGCTCGACGAGCGGACGGCCCTCGAAGAGCGCGAGACCCTTTTCTCCGCCAAAACGCCGTCCTGCGCCGCCGTAGAGAAGCAAGGCCGAGAATGGCGGCCGCCCGCGCCCTAAGGGCGAGGGCCAAAGGTGCGCGCATCGCTCAGAGCCCGAGCTATGCATCACCGCCCCCCGCCGGATCGGCCCGGCCCGTCGAGAGGCGCGATGCCCAATACGTTCGGGATCGGCCAGGCGGACGGGCTGGCATCAGTCATCAGGAAGCCGCCGCCATAGCCACCCACCCATTCGCGTTCGTAGCGGCCCACCTTGACGTAGAGTTGTGCCTCGGGCCCGCCCTCGAGGTGTTGGGCAGAGACGAGGTCGATCGGCAGGGAGAGCAGCAGTTGGTTGAGATCGTACATGGCGAAGGGGATTCGGCTGAGGATGAGAAGCACGCGGCCGTGCGAATCCTCTCCGAGGGCCGCCTCACTCCATTCTCGCTCCTGATGCGACCAGCGATTCTCACCCGGCCGCTTGATCAGGCGGAGATTCTGAACCAGGCAGCCGTAGCGCTCGCGAAGCCATTCCAGGCTGGTTTCGTCGAGATCGAAGATGCGAAAGGACGGCAGATCCGGTGACCGGGGTGCGAAGGCGGCGGCCGAGCGGTACGCATTGCCCTGGCCGTTGTTGACATGCTCGTCACAGCGCAGGTACCCGACGTGGGTGATTCCGTCGGTGGCGAACATCCCCGCATTGATCGCCGCCATCAAGCCTTCCCGCTCGCACCACTGGCGCGCGGTGAGGAGTTCCTGCCCGGGGGTCGCGCTGGCGGAGAGCAGGCGCAGCTCCCACTGGCGAGGATCGATACGAAGAATGGTCAAGGCGGAATCGCTGCCGGTTCCGTAGCGCGGCAGGTCCAGGGACGCGATGTCCATGCCGTCGGCCAGCGAGGTCCACGGGATGGCTGCGGGGACCTGTGCCCCAGCCTCGGCATTGCGGAGATCGGGAGATCGGGCGGCGGCAAGCAGGAGCCCGAGCAACACGAGGATGCTCGCCGGTCGCAGACGACTCATCTCACGGCTTGCCATCAATGTGCGATACTCCCGGCGCACCCGGTTGTTCCCCGCCCGCAGCGAGATCGTGGACCGCAGGTCGTTCGTCCGCGGAATCGGTTGCATAGGTCAAGGTCGTGATGGATCCCTTGCCGAGATGTTCCCGGTAGAGTTCCATCCGCCCGGATGTCGGAAGATCGCGGGCCCAAAGCCAAAGGAAGGCAATCGTGTCTCCGTGGGTCACCGCGGCCACCGTCCGACCGCGGTACTGCGTGCGCACCTCAGCCACAAACCGTCGCATGCGCGCGAGGATTTCATCGGGCTGTTCATGAGGTGCCACGGTGCCGGTATACGCGTCGCCCGGCGTTCCGGAGATCTCCTTGAAGGTGCGTCCCTCGTAGGGCGTGCAGACCTCGATCAATAGGTCCGACAGCATGACCTTCAATTCCGGATGCTCGGCCGCGATGCAAGCGGCCGTCTGCCGGGTCCGAAGCAGCGGGCTGCTGAAGATCGCCGCCAGCGGTTCCCGCCCCAATACGCGCGCAGCCGCCTGGGCCTGTCGGACACCGGTCTGGCTCAATGGAAAACCGTCCAGGCGCCCGTAATAGATCCTTGCGGGGTTGTCCACTTCGCCATGGCGGACAAGGTGGATCCGCGTCCGTTCGCCATCCCGCTGCAGGCGGAGTGTCCCGGTCGTCGCGCCGGTTTCGTTCACGCGTCGCCTCCCGCCGCACGCAGGGATCGCACCA
>JAZDGX010000115.1:0-9240 GCA_043806645.1 Candidatus Eiseniibacteriota bacterium
CACATCGCAAGGTGACGTGGCCGGAAGGCTGTGCAACCAGAACGCCCAAGATTCTGGAAACGGTAGATGCTCGCATCGTCGTGCCCCCTTCATTGCTGCTCAACAGGCGCGCTGCTGCTGCTTCGAAAACCGGCTGCTGAAAGACCATGAACGCGGAGAGCAACCAGGATCCCAGGGTGTGCGTCCCGAAAACTGCATCGGCCTGCTTCCGTGGGACTTGTCCGGCACGTGCGGAAGCCGAATCGAACCGCCTGAGATCCCACTTGCTGTCCGCCACCCTGCTCGGCCACGCTCTCGATTCGTGATTCCAGGTCAACAGCCGATCAACACCTAGGATATCAGCATCATGGCCTGGCTTGCCACCCTGTTCAGCACGGCCCGCGGGGCGTTCCGATCCCGCGCGTCCCTCCAGATCGAGAACTTGGCGCTGCGCCATCAATTGAACGTGCTCCGTCGAACCCGCCGTCGGCCGCGCATCCAGCCTCATGACCGCATCTTCTGGTCCTGGCTGTCCCGCATCTGGCCTGGATGGCGTGACGCTCTCATGATCGTCCAGCCCGAGACTGTGATTGCCTGGCGGCGACGAGAGTCTCGGGAGTACTGGAGGAAGCTGAGTGGCGCGGGGAAACCTGGCCGCCCATCTCTCCCGAGAGATCCGGGATCTCATCCGGCGAATGTCCGCGGCCAATCCTCTCTGGGGCGCGCCTCGCCTCGTCGGTGAGCTTCGCATGATCGACATCGATCTGCCGAAGTCGGCCGTCGCGAAGTACATGGTCCGACGCCGGAAGCCCCCATCAGCGACCTGGCGAGCCTTCCTCGAGAAGCACATCAAGGACATCGTGGCCGTCGACTTCTTCGTCGTCCCGACCGTGCGCAACCAAGTCCTCTTCGCCTTCCTCATCCTCGCCCACCATCGGCGGCGCGTGCTTCACTTCAACGTCACCGCCAACCCGACCGCCGAGTGGACGGCCCAGCAGATCGTCGAGGCATTCCCTTGGGACAACGCACCACGCTTCCTGTTGCGGGACCGCGACGGGATCTACGGCGAGCATTTCTGCCGCCGCGTGAGGAACATCGGCATCGAAGAAGTCGTCATCGCCGCCCGGGCGCCATGGCAGAATCCATTCGTCGAGCGCGTTGTCGGTTCGATCTGCCGCGAGTGCCTCGATCACGTGATCGTGGTCAACGAGCGGCACCTGAAGCGCGTCCTTGCTCGCTACTTCGATTACTATCATCGATGGCGCTGTCATCAATCGCTCGAGATGGACTGCCCGGATCGCCGAGATGTCCATCCCCTCGACCGCGGCCGACTCGTCGAGATCGCGCACCTCGGCGCACTGCACCATCACTACGAGCGTGTGGCCGCCTGACTCGTCGACGGCCGCCCACTCCTGTTTGCTCGCCGACCCGCGCGTGGTCACGCCCGAACAACGCCACCCACCCCTTGGACCACTCCGCACGCGTCACCAACCGCCACTCCCGCGCAGATTGACAGCCTCACCGACCGCGAGGAAACGGAGCAGACCCGCCGTTTCCGGCCCTCAAGCAGGCAGATGGGATTGTTGGGACGGACAACTCCCTTGGCCTCATCGATCCGCAGATTTCAGACCACAACCTGAAGCGCAGGCCTCAAAATGTGAACCGCAAGCCTACCTTGAACGTGTCGAACGTCAAAGGCGGCGCCGATTCAAAGGGATAGTTCATCTCCTCGCGGCGCAGCTCGTAGGCCGCGTAGGAAAGCCCGCTGCGCAGTAGGAAACTCACGACCGGGGCCGCCATCGGCCGGCGCTCGAGGATGCGGTCGACGAACCGATCGATCAGCGATTGACCCCCCTGCTGGATCAGCTCGCTGCCCAGCCATTTCCAGAAGAGCAAGCGCCGGAACGCGAGCGCACGCTCGTACTGCGCCTCGACGCCGATGATCGGGCCGATCTGCACGAGCAGGCCGGCGGCGGCATGGGTCCCGAACCGCAGCTTCTCGTCGAAGTCCCCCAGCAGGTGCTGGTCTTCAGGGCTCAAGCCTTCCAGGTCGACATTTATGTTTGTGAAGGCCAGCCCGCTCGTGTGATTGAGGATGAAGCGCGCCTTGCCCCACGGATAACCGTATCCCGTCGTCCAATTCAGCCCGAACCGCCAGGCATCGGGATCGATCCGCCCGCTTTCTGCTTCATCGCCGAGATCGGTGGAAACCCGGCTGATCTGCAGCTCCCCCAACTCCTGACTCACCACGCCCGAGCGCAGGGACTCGATCGTGTGCGATCCGATGCCGAACTCCACCATCGGCGGCTCGGCGAAACCGATGGCGGCCTCTTCGAGCGCCACGTCGGCAGTGCCATAGCCCAGGCGGATCGTCGGCGCGCCGTCGAGCCGGGGATGGTTCATGGCTCGTCCCGATGGCGTCCCGGCCAGAGCGACCCAAACCACTGCGCATGCGAGCGCGCGAAACGACATCGTCATGTTCCACCTCCCGTGTCCCGATTCTCGCCCGCTCCTCGCAGGGCCGTCAAGTCCGGGTGTCGCCCGTGTGCCGGCGGCGCGGCGCTGGTGCGCCGCGGCGGGTTGCTGGTGCGCCGCGGCGGGTCGCCGGATCCTGTCCCGCGCGGTTGCCATCCGCTCGAGCCACATCCGCACGAACCGCTTGCGGAGGCGTTTGAGCGCGCTAGAGTCCGGCACACACAATGGACGGCCCAGCGCCGATCGACGCGATGCGACGGTCGCAGACGCCGCAGCACGGACGGAGACCCTCCTGGAAGGAGACACGCATGGCCTCCTTGGTTACCCAGAAACTGGATCAGGCGATCGGAATCCTCCGGGAAACCGGTGTCGATCTCTGGTTGACCTTCGTCCGCGAAACCAGCGCGATGCGAGACCCGGTCCTGCCCCTCATCTACGGGCCCGCCACGCTCACCTGGCAAAGCGCGCTGCTGCTGACCCGCACGGGGGAGCGGATCGCGATCGTCGGCCACTTCGAAGCCGACGCCGCGCAGCGCACCGGCGCCTACGGCGAGGTCATTGCCTATCACGAATCGATCCGTGCCCCCCTGTTGCAGGTCCTGCAACGGCTCGCCCCGGAGCGCATCGCGATCAACAGTTCGCGCAACGATGTGGGGGCCGACGGCTTGACCCATGGGATGCACGAGCTGCTCCTGGACTATCTGGCCGGCACTCCCTATGCGCTCTGCCTGACCAGCGCCGAAGCGATCATCGGAGCGCTGCGGGGCCGCAAGACCGCCGCGGAAGTCGATCGCATCCGCGCCGCCATCCGAACGACCGAGCAGATCTACGCCCGCACTTTCGCCGCGCCCCTTCCCGGAATGACCGAGCGGCAGGTGAGCGAATTCATGCACGAGCAGATGCGTGAGCTGGGCGTCGAACCGGCCTGGGACCCCGACGGCTGCCCGATCGTCAATGCCGGGCCCGATTCGGCCGTCGGCCATGGGGTGCCCGGGGAGTTGGTCGTGACGCGCGGCCAGATCCTCCACCTCGACTTCGGCGTGCGCCAGGCCGAGTACTGCGCCGACATCCAGCGCGTCGCCTATCTCTTGAAGCCGGGCGAAGACCAGGCTCCTGCCGCCGTGCGTCACGGATTCGCGACGGTGGTGCGCGCGATCGACGCGGCCGTGGAGGGCATGCGTCCCGAAAAGAAGGGCGTCGAGATCGATGCGCTCGCCCGCGCAATCGTCACCGCGGCCGGCTACGAGGAATACAAGCATGCGACCGGCCATCACCTGGGCCGCGAGGCTCACGACGGCGGCGGAGTGTTGGGGCCGGCCTGGGAACGCTACGGCGACGGTCCCCTGCGACCTTTGGAAGCGGGACATGTCTATACGGTCGAACCAAGCCTCACGGTTCCTGGATACGGCTGCGTCGGGATCGAGGAGGATGTGCTGGTCACGGAGTCGGGCTGCGAGTTCCTGAGCGATCCTCAGCACGAGTTGATTCTGTTGTGAGGATCGATCTACCGGCCGGCCGCACGGCCCGGGACGGGTCCCGCGAACGGATCCACGGAGGCAGAAGATGAAATGGGGAGCGCGGGCTGCGCGCCTGTTCCTTGCCGGTGCACTTGTCTCGCCGCTTGCGGGGTGTGGCACGGATGACGATTCTCCGGGAGGGAACACGGGGGAACCAACTGCATACGGTTGCATCGATGGTCATGCCCCGCTCTTCGACGCCTACGCGGTTTACTGGGGCGATCTCCATTCGCACACGGTCTATTCCGATGACGCGGCCGCGCAGAACCCGCCCCCCGAGGACCCCGCGGCGGCGCTCGCCTGGGCCCGCGATCCGGCCGGCGGCGCCTTGGACTTCGCCGCCATCACCGATCACGCCGAAACACTCACCCCCGAGGAATGGTCGTCGACCCTGGACGCATTCCACGCCGCCGATTCCGCCGGCTTCGTCGTCTTCGCCGGGTTCGAATACACCAATTGCTCCTTCGATCCGGGGCACGGACACAAGTGCGCGATCTTCCGGGACCTGGCGCATCTCCCCGCCCACCCGACGGGCGCCGACAGTTGCGCGGATCCCACCTGCCTGTGGCAGACTCTCGATGCCGATCCGGGGGCGGCGTACTACATGACGATCCCCCATCATCCCTCGAAGGGCGTCGACTACGGATCCAACATGGCGACCGACTGGGACGCGTCCTACGTTGATCACGAACGCCAGCCGCTGGTCGAGATCTATTCCGTGCACGGCTGCTCGGAAGCGTCCGGTTGCGAGGAGCCGGTCGACCACTTTCAGGACGACAGCACGGTGGAAGAGGCCCTGATGAAATGGCTGGCGGCCGGCGACGCGGGCTACAAGCTGGGAATCGTCGCATCGACGGACAACCATCTCGCCCGGCCCGGATCGGTGGAAGAGATCGAGGAGACCGTGGCCACCTGGGAGGGAGAGTATACGGGCGGGCTGGTCGCGGTATGGGCCGGCGCCCTCGAGCGTGAGGCGCTATGGGAGGGCCTGCAGAGCAAACGTGTCTACGGCACCTCGGGCGGACGCATCGGACTCGAGTTCACCGCCAAGGCGGGCGCCACGATCGTGCCCATGGGCGGAACGCTCACCTTTGACGATTCCACCGATGTCTTCCTGCACGTGAGGGCGACCGGCGAGCCGGGCGTGGGGATTCGCGAGATCCAGATCATCCGTAACGGCGAGCTGCTCGTCTCCGATGAGACCGATCACCTCGACTACCGGGACGCGGGCGTCACGGCGAACGCGTACTATCGCGTCAAGGTCTACCAGGAGGCAACGCCGGTGGTGCGTGTGACGCACTGCCACTTCGAGCGTGCCTGGTCGTCGCCCATCTGGGTGGAGCGGCGATAGGGCGATCGCAGCAGGCGCGGGTGAGCCCGTCACAGAAAAGGCGACCGCCCGGACTCAGCCGGCCGTCGCCTTCTCTCCAGGTCGTCAATCGCGGGGACTCTCGCGGGTCCCGCGCTAGCCTTCGTGTTTGCCCATTTCGCGGCGGTAGGCTTCCTTGCCTTCCGACACCGCACCCTTGACGGCATCGACCTGATGCTTGGCCGAATCGCCCAGGTGCCGGGCTCTCAGTCCGACTTGTTCTCCCACCTTCTCGACCGAATCCCGTCCGCGGCGATACACATCCTCGGAAGTCTCCCTGATCTTCCGGCGGGTTTCCTTGCCGCTGGCGGGCGCCAACAAGAGCGCGGCGATACCGCCGGCCGCTACTCCCAATAGGAATGCAAGCAACGTATCTCTACTACGGGCCACGTGCGACACCCTCCTTTCCCGATCCAGCGGCGCAGCGCGCCATCCAAGCCCGGGGAGACGACAGGCAATGCTCAGGACTTGTCCTGCTGCCGGCGCCCCCACAGGGCCTTTACACCCACCTTCGCGCCGGCGAGCAGGGCCTGCACGAGCCGCAGCCCACCGGTCATTTGCCCGACGTGATCGATCACATTCAGAACGACACCGGTCAACCCTTCGGCCACCTCATCCACACGGCCAACCACGCGATCCACCTTGACGCTGATCGCGCTGAACGCATCGAGTTGTTCGTTCAGGCGGTCGAGCAGTCGATCCACGCGCGGAAGGGCCTGATTGACCTGCTCGAGAGTCTGATCGAGTTGCTTGAGCGTCGCGCTCAGGCGATTGCCGATGCGAATGGCCTGGATTCCAATGATGATCAACACGATGCCAACGATGACGAGGACAATCTCTCCCAGCATCTGTCACGCTCCTCTTCTCACTCAAATCGTGCCTACTGCTGGTTCAGCGTCCTCGTCAGCCTAGCATCCTCAGCCGGGCTCGCCATAGGCTCTTTCCTACCATCTCGAATCGGTGATTCCCCCAGACATCTGAAGGAAAAACGGAGCCCTCGGGATTCGATGGCGGGCGTATCCTGCATCCGGCCAGAGGGATCCGCCCCCCCCGGGGGACTGGGCACTCCGGACGGCGCCCGCGGGGCTCATTCCCACTCGATCGTCCCCGGCGGCTTGGTCGTCACATCGATGCACAGGCCGCTCACCCCGGGCAGCGCGAGAATCTGCTCCCGCAGCTCCCGGCACAACGCCTCCGGCAGCCGGGCGGGGCGGGCGGTCATGGCGCGGGCGGAAAGCACGGGCCGCAGGACGATCAACTCCCGGCCGTGCCCATCGATCTCGAGCGGCAAAGCCACGGTCGGGCATTGCCACACGATGCCCATCATGTCGTGGCGCGCCAGGCCCTCCATCGCGAAGTGATCGGCCTCCCGCAACAGATCGAGCCTCTCGCGCGTGACCTCCGCGGCAAGCGGGCGGAAGGGCCCGTTCATGGGCGAAAGCGCGTAGCAGCAGCGATTGACGCCGTCGACGCCGCGATAGATCCGCCCGGCCGCCTCCAGGATCTGTTCCCAGGGAACGTCGCCCTCCAGCATGACCGGCCATTCATACGCGCGCAGATCGGCCTTCACGCCGACCGAGCGAATCGGGATGACTGCCGACCACAAGCCGAAGGGCGCGGCCAGCTCCCGCGCAACCGGCTCGATCGCCGCCAGCTCCGCGTACGATCGCGGATCCGCGCCCCGGCTGCAGAGCAGGCGCACGCCGAGCCCGGGACCGGGAAAGGGGTGGCGCTCGAGAAGATCCCGGTCGAGGCCGAGCAGCGCACCCAATTCGCGCACCTCGGTCTTGTACAGATCATGCAGCGGTTCGAGGACCTTTCCGGCTTTGACCATCGCAGCCACCAGCGGCACGCGGTTGTGGTGGGTCTTGATCACATCGGCCCGGCGGGTCCCGCCCGTTTCGATCGTGTCGGGATAGATGGTCCCCTGCGCGAGCACCGCCTGGGAGACGCCCAGCCGCGCCATCTCCCGCTGGCAAACCTCGATGAACGTATTGCCGATCGCGATGCGTTTGGCCTCCGGCTCGATGATCCCCGCCAGCGCGTCAAGAAAATCCGCGGACGCGTCGAGGAAGTGGAGGTTGCGCACCAGGCCCCAGTGCTCGAAGCGTTCGAGGATGCGGCGACTTTCATCCTTGCGCATCAGTCCGTTGTCGATGTGCAGCAGATGCACCCGCGCGGGGCCGAGCGCTTCGAGCAGCAGGCGCGCGCATACGGTCGAGTCGACGCCGCCGCTGGCGAGCAGGAACACCTGCTGCTCTCCCACGCGACGCTGAATCCCGGCGATCTGCTCCTCGACGTAGTTGGGGATGGTCCAGGTGGGCCGGCACCCGCAGATGCCGAGCACGAAGTTGGCGAGCATCTCGTCGCCGCGCTCGGTGTCGTCGACCTCGGGATGAAACTGGAACCCGTAGCGGCGCAGCGCATCGGAAGCGATCGCCGCGTTGCGGTGGTGATGCGGCCCATAGTCCGAGCTGCCCAGCTCGACGAACCCTTCCGGCAGCCGCGTGACCGAATCGCCGTGGCTCATCCAGACGATCGGATCGGCGTCGATCCCCGCGAAGATGGAGTTCTGCGCCAGGATCCGCAGCCGGGCCGGGCCGTATTCGCGGCGGGTATGCTCGATCGTGCCGCCGTAGTGCTTCGCCATCTCCTGGTGGCCGTAGCAGAGCCCCAGGATCGGAATGGTGAGATCGTAGATGCCGTGGGTGTAGTCGGCGCCCTCGCCGTAGGCGCTTAGCGCGGGGCTTCCGGAAAGGATCAGGCCCCGGTAGCGGGCCAGTTCCTCGAGCGGCGCGAGCGGATCGACGATATCGGTCCGCACGCACAGGCGCCGCACCTTGGTCGCGATCAAATGCGCGTACTGCCCGCCGAAATCGAGAACCGCGATCCGATCGTGCTCCACTGGAAACTCCGTGGTGGTGGCCTGCCGACGCCGCCTACTCGTCGCGGACCCATCTCCGCTCACGACGGCTCGGCCGAGAGGACCCGGGTAGCAGTAGCTTCCGGCCCCGCTCGTCGAGTCGCAAGAGGAAACCGAGCAGCACCCCGGCCAGGAACCCGCCCACATGCGCGCGCCAGTCGGCGTTCAGGATGGAGGGCAGCGTCGCCAGGGCGAGCGCGGGGACGTAGATCCGCAGCGCCTTCCAGCGATGCCAGCGCGGAAAATGCCCAAGATGCCGGAACGTGAATCCCGCGAAGGCGCCGATCAGGCCATAGACCGCGCCCGATGCGCCCACGCTCATCGGTCCATGGCCCTTGGCCAGAAACGAAACGATCGCGCCGGACAGACCGGTCAACAGGTAGATCAGCAGCACCTGCCGGCCGTAGAGGTATTCGATGAACGCGCTCGCGGGCACGAGCGTGATCATGTTCGCGCCCAGGTGGCCCAGGTTGGCATGCATGAAGAGCGTCGCGAAGAATCCGACCGGCACGTAGCGCTCGACGAAGAGGTTGTAGAAGGTGTAGGCGAGGCGGAAGAGCCGGTCGTGGTACTGCGTCTGCCAGGCGAGCAGGAGTCCCAGCGCCACGGCCAGATTGAGGGCGAGGAGAATCTCCGTGCTCGAAAGGCCTCGCCTCGGGAAGGCGACCTGCGGCA
Organism: Candidatus Eiseniibacteriota bacterium; assembly: GCA_043806645.1. GTDB lineage: Bacteria > Eisenbacteria > RBG-16-71-46 > CAIMUX01 > WJJG01 > JAZDGX01. The sequence continues at coordinate 8,939 of JAZDGX010000115.1, forward strand.
ACTCCCGAAAGGGCACCTGCTCGACCGCCGGAAGGCCCCGCTCGGCGCGTTCGTCCTCGCCGCCCTTGCGGAAGAAGGCGTAAAGCGGCAGCGTGTCGGCGCGCTGCCACAGGCCGCGGGTCATCTCGCGGGAAAAGACGAGGGCTTCGGGTGGCACTGCCCCCGCGGCGACCCGGGCTTCCCATTCCTGGTCGGGAAAAACCGCCTCGCGATCGGCGATCCGTACTCGGATCATCGTGGCTCCCTGTCGATTCGGCCCGCGGGGCCCTCCCCCGGCTCCGTCACCCCGGCTGCGCGACCAC
>JAZDGX010000116.1:0-8591 GCA_043806645.1 Candidatus Eiseniibacteriota bacterium
CTTCATCGACGACGCCTCTCCCAACCCGCAGACTTGGCCCACGCTGCAGCGGCTGGCCGCGGAAGCGGAGTGCGTCCGCGCGATCCGTCTCACGCGCAACTTCGGCCAGTCGGCCGCGCTGCTGTGCGGCCTTTCCGCCGCACGTGGCGATTACATCGTCACCATGGACGACGACCTGCAGCATCCCCCCGAGGAGATCCCGCGCTTGATCGCGGCCCAGGAACACGACGTCGTCTTCGGACGCTATCGCAAGCGGCGCCATGGGCTCTTCGACCGGTTGACGAGCCGCGTCAAGAGCTGGTTCGACTGGCTGATCCTGCGCAAACCGTTTCATATCCAGCACTCCTCTTTTCTGCTCCTGCGGCGTGAAGTCATAGGCGGCATCCTGGCGGTGCGCACGCCTTTCCCTCTGCTTTCGCCGATGATCTACCACGCCACCCGCGACGTCGTGAACGTCGAGGTGGAGCACTGCGCGCGCGGGGATGGGCGCAGCGGCTACACCTTCGCGAAACGGCTGAGCCTCTTCAGCAACCTGATCATCAACAATTCCGCCTTCCTGCTGACCCTGATCGGCGTGTTGGGGGTCAGCGTCTCGTTTCTGGCCATCTTCCTCTTTCTCTTCTATCTGGGACGGCGCGTCTTTTTCGGCGTTGGCCTGTCCGGATGGACCTCGCTGATGCTGGCCGTGCTGGGGATCGGGGGGGTGCTGCTCTTCTCGATCGGGGTCATCGGGACCTATCTGGTGCGCATCATCCAGACCTCGGAAAGCCGTCCCGGTTATGTCGTGCGCTACGACAGCGCCGGAGCCGCCGGCGGGGCGCTGAACGGACCCCGGCCGGCGCGGGAAACATCGGGAGATCGGAGCATGGAGGGCGCCGCGGGGCTGCCCGGATCGCGCGGCGGCGTGGATCGCGTGGGCGAGAGGATCGCCGAAGGGGAGTGATCGTGGATAAGGTCCACATCATCGGCGCGGGCGTGATGGGCAGCGGTCTGGCCCAGTTCCTGGCCGGCCGCGGCCGGCCGGTCGTGCTGCTCGATGTGGACGCCGGGGCGCTCGAGCGTTCACGGGCGAGAATTCGGGATCTCACGCGCCTGGCCCGCTTCCTGGGCGGACAGGAAGGCGCGACCGTACCGGAGCTGCTCGGGCGCATCGTTTTCGGCACCGCGCTCGATCTCCTGCACGATGCCTCCTGGTTGCTCGAGAATGTGACCGAGGACCTCGCGATCAAGGCGCGCGTCTATCGCGAATGCGATCGCATCTGTCCCGCCGAGTGCATCTTCATCTCGAACACCTCCGCCCTGCCGATCACCGAGCTGGGCGCGATGAGCGGGCGGCCCGACCGGGTGATCGGCGTGCATTTCATGAACCCGGTGGCGCTGATCCCGACGGTGGAGCTGATCCCGGGACGGGAGACCTCCGTCGAGACCGTGGCGCGCACGCGTGAATTCCTGACCGCTCTGGACAAGCAGCCGGTCACGGTGAGGGACGGGGCGGGATTCGTGTCGAACCGCCTGCTCATGGGTATGATCAACGAGGCGGCGCGGTTGGTCGAAGAGGGCGTGGCGGCCCCGGAGGACATCGACCGCATCTGCCGGGAGTGCTTCGGCCACCGGATGGGACCCCTGGAGACGGCCGACCTGATCGGGCTCGACACGATCCGGCGCACGCTGGAGGTCCTGCAGCGGTACGTTTCGGGCGAACGGTATGCGACCAGTCCGGGCTTGTCGGCCGCGGTGGATCGCGGCGATCTGGGCCGCAAGAGCGGTAGGGGATTTCATGATTACGGGATGGACTAGCTGCCGGCGGCTGGGCGAGCGCATCCGGCCGAGGGCGAGGTAGGGGATGGTGGACGAAAGCGGGAAGGGATCTTCCGGCGCCATGACTCCCGGTGCGGCCGCCGTCCCGCGGGGAGGCGAGATCGCCGCGCGGATCAGGGTGTTCCTGGGACGCCACCTGCATGCGGAGAGCTTGAGCGAAGAGGATGACATCTTTGCCGCGGGCTGGGTGAACTCGCTCTTCGCGATGCAGCTCGTGCTCTTTCTGGAAAAGGAGTTCGGGATCGGCATCGACAACCAGGATCTCGAGCGCGCCAATTTCCGCAGCATCCGGTCGATGACGGATCTGGTCGGACGCAAGCGGGTGCCGCGATAGCAGCGAGTGGAGTGCCATGGAGGAAGCGCCTGAGCAGGCCGCCGCACGGGAGAGATTCCGGAGCTTCGTGAGCGACGCAATCGCCCCGCAGGCCGCGGCATGGGATGCAGCAGGGCAATTGCCCGCGTCCCTGCCGGCCACGTTGGCCGAGGCGCGACTCCTGGCCCAGGCGGTTCCCGCCGCGTATGGAGGGGCGGGCGCCGATCCGCTCACCTACGGTCTGCTGCACGCCGAGATCGGAGCGGTGTGCGCCTCGACGCGGGCGCTTCTGACGGTTCACGACATGGTGGCGACGGCCATCGCGCGCTGGGGCGATGAAGCGCAGAAGAACCACTGGCTGCCCGCGCTCGCGGCCGGGCGCGTGCTGGGCGCCTTCGCCCTGACCGAGCCCGAGGCGGGCAGCGATGCGCGATCGATCGGCGCGACCGCCCGGTTGGTCGGGGAGGAGTTCCGGCTCGATGGGCGCAAGCAGTGGATCACGGCCGGGAGGATGGCGGGCCTGTTTCTGGTCTTCGCGCGCCTCGATGGAAAGCCGAGCGCGTTTCTGGTCTCCGCTTCCGCGCCCGGCCTGAGCGTGCGGGACATGCCCCCGCCCCTGGGCCTGCGCGCCGCCATGCCTGCCGAGCTGGAATTCTCGGACTGCCGCATTCCGACGCAGGCTCTGCTCGGCCGCGCCGGGATGGGACTCTCGCATGTCGCCGCGACGGCGCTCCATCTGGGTCGCTACGCGGTGGCCTGGGGTTGTGCGGGGATGCAGCAGGCGTGTCTGTGCGAGGCGGTGGGTCACGCGCGAAGCCGGGTGCAGTTCGGCGCCGCGCTGCGCGAGCATCAGCTCGTCCAGGAGATGATCGCCGAGATGGCGGTCGAGTTGCGCGCCTCCGTGCTGTTGTGCAAGGAGGCGGGGCATCTCCGGCAGACGGGCGATCCCGAGGCGGTGATCGCCGTCGCGATCGCCAAGACCTACGCCGCGGGGGCGGCGCAACGCGCATCGCTGCGGGCGGTCCAGATCCTCGGCGCCCGGGGCTGCGGGCCCGCGAGCCCCGCGCAACGCCACTTCCGGGACGCCAAGGTGATGGAGATCATCGAGGGCAGCACGCAGATCCAGCAATTGCTGATCGCGGCCGATGCGCTCCAGCGCTTCGCGGACCCGCGGCGGGGGACATCATGAGCGGCGGAAAGGGACGTCCCACGATGCCGAACCGGACCGGCCGCGAAGCGGTGCCGACGGAAACGCCGTGTGCCGCGGCGGCGGAAGCGACCGTCAAGTGCCTGGTGTGGGACCTGGACAACACGATCTGGAAGGGTGTGCTGCTGGAGGACGAGCGCGTCCGCCTGCGGCCCGGGATCCGCGCGGTTCTCGAAACGCTGGACCGCCGCGGCATTCTCCATTCGCTGGCCAGCCGCAACGAAGTCGAGCCGGTCATGGCCAAGCTGGGCGCGCTCGATCTGACGCGCTACTTTCTTCATCCGCAGATCGGCTGGATGGCCAAGGCGGTTTCGATTCAGACCATCGCGGAGCGCCTTAATATCGGGCTCGATGCGGTGGCCTTCATCGACGACGACCCGTTCGAACGCGATTCCGTGCGCTCCGCGCTGCCCCAGGTGCGGGTCTTCGATGCGCGCGAGGCCGCCCGCCTGCCCGAACTGCCCGCGTTCAGCCCGCGCTTCACGACGGAGGATGCCCGCCGCCGCCGCGAAATGATGCAGGGCGATATCGAGCGGAACCAGGCCGAGCAGGAGTTCGGCGGACCCCGCGAGGAGTTCCTCGCCGGTCTGGGCATGCGCTTCACGCTCGGGTCGGCCGGAGCGGGGGATCTCGCACGGGCCGAGGAGCTGACCGTCCGGACGCATCAACTCAACTCGACCGGATACACCTACAGCTGCGACGAACTGGAGCGGTTGCGGAGTTCTCCCGAGCATTGGCTGCTCATGGCCGAGCTGGAGGACCGCTACGGCAGCTATGGCAAGATCGGTCTGGCCCTCGTGGCGCGCGAGGAGCGGCTGTGGACGATCCGGCTGCTGCTCATGTCCTGCCGGGTGATGTCGCGCGGAGTGGGAACGATCCTGCTCCAGCACATTCTGGCGGCCGCCTTGCGCGCGGGTGCCCGCCTGCAGGCGGAGTTCATTCCCACGAAGGTGAATCGCCAGATGTATGTGACCTTCCGCTTCGCCGGTTTTGCGGAAGTCGGCCGGCGGGGCGCTGCGCTCCTGCTGGAGGCCGACTTCTCGCAGATGCCCGCGGTGCCTCCCTACATCGACGTCATCGCGGGGCCGTGATGCCGCCTGTCTGCGGGGATGAGGGGGCGGCCGGGAGGGGGGCGCGGGAGGGCGTGCCGCCGCGCGTGCGCGACTACGACGCGCGTGCGGGCGCGGTCGGGCTCGCGCGCGATGAGCCCGCCGGTGCGATCTGGCGCATCGCGTTGACGGAGCTGCCCCCGGTCGATGACGCGATGCTCCGCTCGCTCTCGGTCGAGGAGCGAGAGCGGGCCCGGCGGATGGCGCACCCCTTCGTGCGGGGGCGCTATGTCCGGATCCACGCCTTGCTCCGGCAGTTCGTCGTCGCGAGCCTGGGCCCTGCTTGCGCCGAACGCGTGCGCCTGATGCTGGGGCCGCACGGGAAACCGTTGCTGGCGGGAACCCCGCCGGCGGAGCGACTGCACGTGGGCGTGGCCCATGCCGGATCGATCGCGCTGCTGGCGTTGTGCTGGGAGCGGCCGATCGGTGTCGACGTGGAGCGTTTGCGCGCGGATGTGGACGAACTCGCCGTGGCGCAGCGTTTCTTTGCCCCGCAGGAAGCGGCCGCGATCGCGGAGCTGCGCGGGCTTGAGCGCCGCGAGGTGTTCTACCGCTGCTGGACGCGCAAGGAGGCCTACGTCAAAGCGCGGGGCTTTGGGCTTGCGCAGGGGTCCAAGCGTTTCGCGGTGACGGTGGAGCGATCCGCCCCTCGTGTCGCATGGGATGCGGAGGATCCCCAGGCCCATCGCTGCTGGGGGATGTGTGATGTTGCGATCGACGTCTCCCATGCGGCGGCCTGCGTCTGGCGCCGTTGCGCCTGCGTGATGGAATGAGCGGAGGTCTTGGGCGGATGGCGGTAGAGTACGGTCGCGGGCGGTGCGCGGCGGGATGAGCGGCAGAAGCGCGCGGCCGAGCGCGGGCGAGCGGTTGCAGGGAGGGACAGTCGCGTGGAGGCTCAGCGTCCGTTGGTTCTCTACGGCATGGGGATTCAGGCCCGGACGATGGCCCGGGAGATTGACGCTGCCGGGAGCCATCGCGTGGTCGGCTTCACCGTCGATCGTCCCTATCTGACCGCCGACCGGTACGCGGGGTTGCCCGTCGTAGCTTTCGATGCGGTGGAAGGCGCCTTCCCGCCCCGGGACTACGAACTCCTCGTGCTGGTCGGCTATCGCCGGATGCGCCGCAGACGCGAGGCCTTCATCGCGGCCAAGGCCAAGGGCTACCACATGCCGAACATCGTATCGCCGGGCGCGCGGCTGGCGCAGGACATCGTGCTGGGCGAGAACAACCTGATCGGGGATCTCGTCTGTTGCGGGCCGGCCGTCCGTATCGGCGACAATAACGTGATCCGGCCCATGGTCCACATCGGGCACGACACGGCGATCGGCAGCCACAACTTCATCGCCCCCTGTTCGGCCATGGCCGGAACCTGCGCCGTCGGCGACCTCTGCTATGTGGGTATCGGTGCCGTGATGATCGATCGCGTCGCGCTCGGCGACGAGACGCTCCTCTCCGCCGGCGCGGTCGTTACCGCAAGCACTCCGGCCTGCAGTCAGTTTTCGGGGAATCCCGCACGCAAGATCGGCGAACATCCGGGAACGGGAATCCTGTTCCTGGGCTAGCCCGCCGGAGAGCTTCCCGCGCCCGCATCAGCGCGCCGGGCACGTGCGGAGATGCTCCGCACCGGCTTGGCGCTGCCAGATCTCGCGTGCCTGCCGGCCGAGGACGTTCAACTCCGCAAACAGCTCCCGACGTCCGCGGAACGAAAGGGGGGAGTAGCGCTCGCGCGCCGCGACCCACGCGGGCGAGAAGCGCTCCGGGGCCAGGGCGACGGCCTGTTGCTGCAGCAGTAGCGCGCTGTGGTTCATCAGGCGTTTCATCGCCGCGGGCAGGAGGGCGCCCCCGTCATCGAAGCGCGCGACCGCGGCTCGGCCGAAGTCCAGCAGCCGGTCGGCCGTCCGATCCAGCGGTCCCTCCCCGGCGGCGCGTGTGAAGATCGTCGCGATGCCGGCGGCCGAGTCGGAGTCGATGTCGTTCAAATCGTCCTGGAACTGCAGGAAGACCCCATAGTCGAAGCAGGCTTCCGCCCGGGGGGGCGTCAGCCGGCCCGCGACCAGGCAGCCGTCGGCGAGAACCGAGGCGCCGCCCTTCTCCACGCTGATCCTCAAGACCTCTTGCGCGCCCGGCTGCGCCCGCTGCAGCGCCAGGCTGCGGATCTGCGCGGCATGGATGGCGAGGAGCGCGGCACGCACCTGCGGAAAACCCTGTAACGGAAACGTGCTCTCGATCATTCGCAGGAGGCTCTCCACGCGCATCTCGAGCGCGGAGGCGCCCGGTTGCAGCCCGCCGGCCAGCGGCCCGCCGGCCAGACGATCCGCGAGCCGTTGCGAGAAGGCCTCCTTTACGCGGGTCTCGACGCCGGGGGCATCCATGAAGTTGTCCGTGTAGGGATAGAGCAGGCTGTATCCGAGAACGGCCGGGGAGAGCCGCACGGGGGTGTCGAACATCGCCTGCAGGGCGCCGATCACCCAGGCGTTGCGGATGGCCTGGAAGATGTCCTCGGCGGAGAGCCGCGGGTCGAAGCGCCGGGCGTCGCGCGCGAAGCGCCGCGTGAGGATCCAGAAACCCGCGTGGCCGAGGGTCCCAACGGCGTCTTCATCGAAGCCGAGAACCTCACACAGCCACGCGGTACTCCACGCCTCCGACCGGCGGCGCAGCGCGCGATAGTCCGAAGATGAAGAGGGCGGGCGGCGCAGTTCACGCCGGAGCGTGTCGATCAGGTGCCGCGCGGTGCGTTCGCGCCCGCGCTGTTGGGCGGGAACGTAGATGCGGGCCCAATCCGGTGCGCCCGCGGCCGTGGCGCCGGCGGACCAGCGCTCGATGGAGCGCTCGACGAGAACGCGGCAATCCTCCGGATTCGCGGGATTGAAAGAGGCTGGAGACCCTGGGCGTTCAGATGATCCTGCGGGCCTCGAGGAAGCGTCTCGTCCAGTAGCTTTCCCTGACATTGGAGATCATCACACCCTGGCTGCTCGATGCATGCGCGAATTCTCCGTGACCCAGATAGACGCCGACGTGCAGTCTGGCCGAGGAGATGCGATACAGCAGCAGATCTCCGGGAGCCAGGGGCCCGCGGGAGAGGTGCTCACCGCAGCGACGCATTTCCCGCGCGGTGCGGGGCAGATCGGTTGCGAACACCGAGGTGAATACCTTGCGGGCGAATCCGGAACAGTCCAGGCACCGGCTCCCCGTGCCGCCGATGCAGTAGGGCGTCCCGATCCACTGGGCGGTGGTGGCCCGCAGGCGTTCCTCGATCAGCGAGGGCGCAGGCGCGGCCGGATTGCGCGGCCGCACGGGCGGGCCGGAGCATGCGCTGCCGGCCAAGACCAACAGACAGAGCAGAAGCCCCGCGCAAAAAACCGACGTTGAGTGGCCTTGTCTCATCCTTGAGTTCCAAGCACTCCTTGCCGCCGATCGCCCAGGATCGGCGACGATCACAATGTTTGAGGACGAGGTCGAGATGAGCCATTTTGCCTTGATCCGGCTCTCGAGGCAACCCCGATGTTGGTGGTCCGATGATTGGGGAGAGATGGGCAGTAATTCATTGTCGGGGAATGAATTGCCTTGTTGCGCCAGGCGGGTCAATGTGCCCCCTCCGCGGAACAGCGCCTTCAGCGTACCCCGTCGGGGAGACAGCAGGCCCCTACGCGGGCGCCGCAGCCCCAGCCCAAGGCCCCAATCGACTCCCCGCACGCAGGACTTCATTGCAGGGTTCCGCGCGGTCGGGGCGACGCCGCATGTTGCCCAGCACACCATGGGACGATGGAGTGCGATCGACGGGCGCACGACCGGCCGCGCTGGATATGCGGTCAGTCAACGGAAGCGGAAGCTGGTGGAGCAAGCCTTTGGGTGGACGAAGACCGTGGGAGGGATGCGCAAGGCCGCACCGCGGAGCCGGCGTGATAGCGGCGGGGGATGCCGGAATGCGGGCCGCTGCAGCGTGTTAGGGCCCAGTCAGGCGATGGCCTCTGCCGCCGTCAGGATTCTGCGCATGCCTTCCTCGATGCGTTCGCGCGAGGTGGCATAGGAGAAGCGCAGATGTCCCGGGGCGCGGAAGCCCGCTCCCGGGACCAGCGCCACGTGGGCGGCTTCCAGGAAATAGGTCGCGAGATCCACGCAGGTGCCGATCTCGCGTCCGCCCGCG
>JAZDGX010000117.1:0-11753 GCA_043806645.1 Candidatus Eiseniibacteriota bacterium
ATCTTCGATCGTCTTGCGCACCGCCTCGATCTCGCGATCGACGCCCGACTCGTCCAGATCCGGATGCAAGATGAATACCGTCTCGTAGTCCCTCACGGGCTGATCCCCCTTGATCCCTCACGCCGCCATGCGTTGCGCCGCAGGCTTCGCAAACCCCAAAGTTACCAATTAAGCCCGATCGTCGCACCCTTTGTCAAGCGCCCTACGGCCCCCGGAAGGGCCGGATGACCTCGTGCAGGCGCAGGCTCAGCGGGGCGAAGACGAGCGAACCGAGCGGCGACCCGCACCCTACCTACTCGCCCGCCGGGAGCGATGCATCCCCCTCCCGCTCCTCCCAAGGCGCGGGAAGCCCGTTGTACCGATCCATCGCGGCCGTCAGGCCCCGCGTCAGCAGCACCTCGAGCGCATCGACGGCCCGCGCAACCATCCGTTCCATGTTCGTCCATTCCACGGGCGTGAACTCATCCAGCACATGTTCGACCGCGTCGGCGCCCTCGCGCGGCCGTCCGACCCCCACGCGCATGCGCGCGACCGACGCCGGGGCGAGTGCCGCGAGCACCGAGTGGAGACCCCGGTGACCGCCCGCGCCGCCCTCGCCCCGCAGACGCAGGCGCCCGAGCGGCAGATCCATGTCGTCCAGGATCACGAAGAGCTCGTTCGGACCGGCGCCGCCGCCCATGACCTCCGTCACCGCGTCGCCGCTGCGATTCATGAAGGTCATCGGGCGCACGAGGCTATGCCGCGCGCGCCCGATCTGCACGCTCGCAATCACGGCCGCGCGCTGGCGCCGCCAGCGCCCGCCACCCCACCGCCGGCGGGCCTCCTCCACGACCAGGAACCCCGCGTTGTGACGCGTCCGCGCATACTCCGTTCCGGGGTTTCCCAGCCCCACGATGATCACGGCCACGCTTCCCGCCGCGTAGGCGCGGGCCCGCTCAGGACTTCGACTTCGACTTCCCCTTGTCCTTCTCTCTGTCCCTGTCTTTGTCTTTGTCCCTGTCCTTGTCCTTCTCTTTCTCTTCGCCCGCCTCGGGCACCGCCGCTTCGCCCGCCTCGGGCACCGCCGCGGCCACCACCTCTTCCTCCGCCGCCGCGCGGCCGAGGACCGCGACGATCACCCGATCCTCCGGAGTCACGATGCGCACGCCCTCGGCCCGCACATCCCTGGCGTGGATCGATTGCCCGACGTGCAGCGCGCTCGCGTCGACTTCGATGTAGTCGGGCGCTTCGAGCGGCAGGCACTCCACTTCCAGATCGCGCAGCACGTGATCCTGGAAGCCACCCTCGTTCTTCACCCCCTCGGCAACGCCCGTCACACGCACGGGCACGGTCAGCCGCACCGGCCGATCGAGCGAGATGTGCATGAAATCCACATGCCAGGTCTCGGAGGTGGCCGGATGGCGCTGGACCTCCTTGATCAGGACCTTGAGGCCCTCCCCGCCGCTCGCATCGAGCTTCAGGTCGACCACCACGGCCCCCTGGGACGCACGGCGCAGTACCTTCTCGAAACTGCGCGCCTCGACGGCGATGAGTTTGTTCTCCCCGCCCGGCCCGTAGATGACGCCGGGGAAATACCCTTGGGCGCGCAGGCGATGCGCCGCTCCCTTCCCCTTCTCCTCGCGGGTCCGCCCCGCCAGCTCGATCAGAGCCATCGAAGTCCTTCCTCCTTCCCCATGCTGCGGTTCGTCGCCAGCCCGGTCGGGCGCATTGCCTCGGGCGATGGAATCGAACGGATCAGACGAAACAACGAATCAATCGAAAAGGCCGCTGAGCGACCGCTCCTCGTGAATGCGCACGACCGCCTCGCCCAGCAGGTCGCCCACCGTGAGCACGCGCAGGCGCTCACCCAATCCGCCTGCCGCCGCCGGAATCGTATCGGTGACCACCAGCTGCTCCAAGTCCGCCTCCTGCAGGTTCTGCAGGGCCGGCCCCGAGAAGCAGGGATGGGTGCAACCGGCGTAGACCTTGCGCGCGCCCCGTTTCTTCAGCGCCAGCGACGCGTTGCGGATCGTTCCCGCCGTCGAGATCAGATCGTCGATGAGCAGCACGTTGTGGCCGTCGACGTCGCCGATGATCTCGGTCACTTCCGAGGCATCGGGGGTCGCGCGGCGCTTGTTGATGACGGCGAGCGAGGCTCCCAGTCGCTTGGAATAGGCCCGGGCCATCTTGACCGCGCCGACATCGGGCGCGGCCACGACGAGGTCTTCGATCGCCAGATCGCGGAAGTGGCCCGCCAGCACCGGGGCGGCGTACATGTGATCGAAGGGGATGTCGAAGAACCCCTGGATCTGGGGGGAATGCAGATCCATCGTCAGCACGCGGTCCGCCCCCGCGACGGTGATCAGATTGGCCACCAGTTTGGCCGAGATCGGCGCCCGCGGCTTGTCCTTGCGGTCCTGCCGGGCATACCCGAAGTAGGGGATCACCGCGGTGACCCGATCCGCCGAAGCCCTCCGCGATGCGTCGATCATGATCAGCAGCTCGATCAGGTTCTCGGCCGGCGGAAAGGTGGGCTGGATGACGAACACGTCGCAGCCGCGGATGTTCTCCCGGATCTGGACGTTGATCTCTCCGTCCGAGAAGCGGCCGACCTCGATCTGGCCGAGCGGTACCCCGGCATAGGTGGCCACGCGCTGCGCCAGGGCGCGATTCGCGTTTCCCGCGAACAGCCGCAGGGAATCGATCATCGTCGGAACACTCCCTCGGTTACCGGCCGATCGGCTGGGGCGGGAGGATTCGAACCTCCGAATGCAGGGACCAAAACCCTGTGCCTTTCCGCTTGGCGACGCCCCAGGAACCAAACGAAGGATTTTACGGTCCCGGGCCGAGAAAGCCAACGCCAAAACCTGCTTCTCTGCCCCTTCCTTCCCGCCCTCCCACCGCCCCCCGCCGGGCGCGGGCCTCGCCCCGCCCTGGGACCGCATCCATTTCGCGGGCCCGCAGGCTCCGCCGGTTCAATTCCCATCCAAAGAAGAGGCCGCCGGCGGGATACCCACGAGCGGCCCATTCTTTCACCGTGTGCAGAGACCTCAGTCGACCAGCACGTGGCCTTCAACCTCCTGCCGGTAATGACTCAGGATCTCATCCTCCATCCAGCGCCGAGTCTCGTTGTTGATCGGATGAGCGATGTCTTGGAAGGTTTCATCCGACCGCTTGCGACTGGGCATGGCGACAAACATGCCCCGGTTGCCCTGGATGATCTTGAGCCCACGGATGACGAAGCAGTTGTCGAGGGTGATGCTCACGAACGCCTTCAACTTCTCGTCATCCCGAAGCGAAACACGAACCTCCGTAATCTTCATGGACTCACCACCTTGCCTCTGATCAGCGCGCCATCATCCATCCGCATGACGAACACGATCACCGATGGCCCGCCGACCGCCCGGATCCACATCCCTGTGGATCTAGCTGCTGCACCACGGTCACTCTTGGACTTCGATCCACCCCTGGTTGGAGGTTTCCACTTCGAAGGCCCGCCATCCCTTCCCTTCGGCCTCGCGCCGGACGCGGTGCGCCGGCAGGCCTTTCGGACATCGACCGACCCAGGCGGATCCACTCCCCGCGAGAACGACTCCAACCATTCCGAGATCGAGCATCCAGGCTTTGATCTCCCCGGCTTCGGAGCGGACGCTCATCGCTGCGCTCTCGAGATCATTGAACATCCATGCCAGGACACCGGAAAGATCTCGCTTCGCTAGACAGCTCTGAACCATGTTAATGCGACTCTCATCCGCCGTCAATCCGCTTCCGACACCCCCATAGACCTCCGCCGTCCCCAATCCCCACGGAGGCTTTATGATAGCCCATCTTGACGGCGGAAGGCCTTCCACGGCCTCCGTCCGCTCGCCCCTGCCCCGGCAGCGCCGCGTCCCGCCGCGAATGAAAAACGGCACATCCGAGCCGACATCCGCAGCAACTGCTTCGAGTTCAGAAGGTTCCCGTCCGAGTCCCCAGATCCGGTCGGCCGCCGCGAGGGCGCAGGCGGCATCGGCGCTGCCGCCCCCCAGCCCAGCCTGGGCGGGAATGTGCTTTTCGATGCGGATCTTCAGACCCGCCCGCACGCCGTAGCGATCTCGAAGCAGTTCCAGCGCCTTCCAGGCCAGATTCGCCCGGCCCGACGGCACCCCGGCCGCCTCGCACTCGACAATGAGCTCCGCGCTCGCGAGAGGCTCGCAGAACAGGTCGTCGGCCAAGCTGATCGATTGCAGGATGGTGTCGATCTCGTGGTAGCCGTCCTCCCGCTTCCCGAGCACGCCGAGGCAGAGGTTGAACTTTCCGAAGGCCCGGAAACGCCGCATCTTCCCTGCCTTCCCGCGAGCGGTTGCTAGGGCCAATACACCAGCGCCAGGGTCGCCAGCGCCCACAGGGCGACATTGGCGAGCAGGGGGCCGTCCCGGAAGAGCAGTTCCGACGGGGCCCCGCCGTCGCCCTTGCGATAGACCAGATAGAGATAGCGGAAGATGCCGTAGACGACGAAAGGAATGGTCGCCACCATTCGATTGGAGGGCACATGCTCGGCGGTCGCCGGAGAGATGGTGTAGATGGCGTAGGCGAGCACGGTGGCACTGGTCACGACAGGCACGAGCTGGTCCAGCAGCGCCGGCGGATACTCCGCAAGGGTCGACCGGTGCAACTCGGCCTCCCCGGAAAGCGTCGTCCGCTCATGCCGTCGCTTGCCGACGGCGATGAACAGGGCAAGAAAGAACGTGCAGACGAGCAGCCAGGGAGAGAGCTCGGGGGGCGGGTCCAGCGCTTCGACTCCCGCCACCGCGCGCAGGACGAAACCCATGGCGATGGCCATCACATCGAGCAGGACGATCTTCTTGAGCAGCAGGCTGTAGAGGAGGTTGAGCAGGACATAGCTGCACGCGATCGCGATCATGGCCGGCCCGAGGGCGAAGGAGACACCGAAGCCGAGCAGGGCGAGCGTCCCCGCCAGCAGCCAGCCGAGCCATAGCGGCAGCCTGCCGGCCGCGAGCGGGCGCCGCCTCTTGCGCGGATGGATGCGATCCCTCTCGAGATCGCGCAGATCGTTGAAGACGTAGCCTGCAGAAGAAAGCAGGCAGAAGGCGACGGTCGCCAGGATCGCGCGGACGACCTGATCGGACTGGCCGAGCTGCTGGGCGAAGACCACCCCCGCGAGCACGAAGCCGTTCTTGGCCCACTGCCAAGGGCGCATCTCCCGCACGATCGCCCCGATCACCGTGCCTCCCCCTTTCCGGCCGCGCCACGCGAGGCGAAAAACTCCCCGAGTCCCTCCCGCCACGAGGGCAGGACCCGCCCGAAGGTGAGCTCAAAGGCGCGGGTGTCGAGCACGCTTTGCGCGGGCCGCCGCGCCGGCCGGCCGAGGCGCCCGCTCGGGATGGGCCGCACCAGGCTCGGGTCCAGGCCGGCCTCGCTCAGGATCGCCCGGGCGAAGTCGCACCAGCTCGTCGCCCCGGCCGAGGCCACGTGGTAGGTCCCGAAACAGGTCGATTCGAGCAGCATGCCGACCGCTTCGGCCAGATGAGGCGCATAGGTGGGCCGGCAGATTTGATCGTCGACGACCTCGATTGCGCGGCCCTCGCCGGCCGCACGGAGGATCGCCTCCGGGAAGTTGCACCCGCCGCACGCGAAAAGCCCGGAGGTGCGCACGATGAAATGGTCGCCCGCCAGCTCCCGCACGGCCCGCTCCCCATGGACCTTCGACCAGCCGTACACATTGAGGGGATGGGGATCGTCGTATTCGAGATAGGGTCGCGCTTGGGCCCCATCGAAAACATAGTCGCTCGAAAGAAACACCAGACGCGCGCCGCTCTCCCGCGCCGCCAGGGCTGCATAGCGGGTCCCCAGCGAGTTGATCTCGAAGGCGATCTCGCCCTGGCCTTCGCACCCGTCGACGTCGGTCCGCGCGGCGAGGTGCACGATCGCCTCGGGCCTTTGCTCGCGCACCCAGGCGCGCAGGGCGGCCAGGTCTCTCACGTCCAGCTCGTCCCGGTCCGTCCAGGAGACCGCATGACGCGGCTCGAGGACGCTCCGCAGCGCCTGCCCCAATTGACCCGCCGCTCCGGTGACCAGGATCTTCATCGCATCACCACCCGCCGCCATACCGCGTCATGGCGTTGTCAGCCGCGCCCTGAACATCTCGCGCGCCGCTTCGAGCGCGGCGGGAATGCGCGCTTCGTCGCGCGCCCCCCCGAGCGCCATGTGCGGCTTGCCCCCCCCGCTGCCGCCCGCCAGGGCCGAGATCTCGCGGATGACCTCGTCGGCGCGCAGCCGCCCGCGATCGACCAGATCCTCGCTCGCGATTGCGAGCAGCATCGCCTTGCCGTCGATGCGCGCCAGCAGCAGGGCCGCGCCGCTCCCGAGGCCCCGGCGCATGCGATCCCCCAGCTCCCGCAGCGCGCCCACCGAATCGGCGGACACCTCCCCGACCACGAAGCGCGCATCGCCGGCGGGCTCGGCCTCCCGGATCAGCCGCTCCAGATCGACCCCGCCCTCACCCCGCCTCGCCTTGGCCAGGTCCTTCTTGAGCTGCCCGACTTCCGCCAACAGGCCCTCGACCTTCGCCGGCAATTCGTCGAGCCCGGTTCCCAGCAGGCGCCGCAGGTGCGCGATGCCCGCCCTTAGCCGTTGCGCCTGCTCGATCGCCGCCAAGCCGCACGCCGCCTCGATCCTGCGCGTGCCCGACGCGACCGCGGTCTCTTCGAGGATGAGAAAAGCTCCGATCTGCCCGGTGCGGCGGACGTGCATCCCTCCGCACAGCTCCTCGGAGACCCCGGGCACCCGCACGCGCCGCACGCGCGCAGCCTCGTACTTCTCTCCGAAGAGGGCCATGACGCCCTCGCGCACCGCTTCCTCATAGGTCGAATAGCGGATCAGGACCTCATGGTCGCGCACGATCTCCTGATTGACGAGTTCCTCGACCTGCGCCCGCTCCTGCGCGTTCAGCGCGGAGAAATGGGTGAAGTCGAAGCGCAGGCGTTCCGCCGCCACCAGCGACCCCGCCTGGGTCACGTGCGTGCCGAGCGTCTTGCGCAACGCCGCCTGCAACAGGTGTGTCGCGGTGTGATGCCGGCGGATGCTCTCGCGGCGGGCGGCGTCGATGGCCGCCTCCCAAACCGTCTCGGGATCGGCCAGGCGCTCGCGGGCGCCGGCGGGAAGGTCGACCAGGTGGCGCAGCTCGCGGCCTTCGTGGAGCGTGTCGCGCACGGCGAGCGACAGGGTGTCGTCGGCCAGAACTCCCGTGTCGCCGATCTGCCCGCCCGCCGCCCCGTAGAAGGGCGTCCGATCGAGCACGACCAGGGCGCGGGCGGGCTCACCCGCCAGCAGCGCATAGCGCATGACGTGCGCCGCGGCGCGCTCCGTCTCATCTCCGACGAAATCGGAATCGGGCCCCGGACGGACCTCATGCCAGCCGAGGGCGTCGTCAACGGCGGAGAAGCTCGACGCCGAACGCGAGCGCTCCTTCTGCCGCTCCAGACAGCACTCGAAGCCCTCCCGATCCACGGCCAGCCCCCGGCCCCCCGCCATCTCCACGATCAGCTCGAACGGCAGGCCGTAGGTGTCATAGAGCAAGAAGGCCTCCTCGCCGGAGACCGTCCCCTTGCCCGTGCGGGCGGCGCCTTTCAGAAGCTCCCCCAGCTTGGTCAGCGCGGCTTCGAGGGTGTCTCCGAAGCGCTGCTCTTCGTTGCGCAACGTGAGGACGGCGCGTGCGCGCCCTTCCCCAACCTCCGGATAGGTCTCCCCCATGATGGAAACGACCGCATCGACCAACCGGAAGAGGAACGGCTCGCGCAACCCCAGATTGTAGCCCTGAACGGCGGCGCGGCGGATGAGCCGGCGGATCACGTAGGCGCGGCCCTCGTTTCCGGGCACGACACCCTCGCTCAAGGCGAAGACGAGCGCACGGATGTGGTCGGCGATGATGTGCAGCGCGATCTCGTTGCCGGCGTAGGGACGACCGCTCAGGCGGGCCGCCTCGTCGATGATCGGGCGGAACAGATCGGTCTGGAAGATCGAGGTCTTGCCCTGCACGACCATCGTGAGCCGCTCGAGGCCGATACCCGTGTCGATGCCGCGGTTCTTGAGCGGCAGGTCGCGGCCGTCGGCCTGGCGATCGAACTGGGGAAAGACGAAATTGCCGACCTCGATGAAACGATCCGTCTCGTCGCCCGCCCGCGCGCCGGGGTGCTCCGGATCCATCTGCGGCCCGAGGTCGAAGTAGAGCTCCGAGCAAGGCCCGCAGGCCCCCGTGCCGCCCGCCGGCCCCCAGAAGTTGTCCTTCGCGCCGAGGCGGACGATGCGCTCCTCGGGCAGGCCCACTTCGCGACGCCAGATCCCATGGGCCTCATCGTCGTCGACATAGACCGACGCGGTCAGGCGCTCGGGATCGATCCCGAAGATCCGCGTGAAGAGCTCCCAGTTCCAGACGATGGCCTCTTTCTTGAAGTAGTCGCCGAAGGAGAAGTGGCCGAGCATCTCGAAGAAGGTATTGTGCCGCGGCGTGCGCCCCACGTCTTCGATGTCGGTGACGCGCAGACACTTCTGGATGCTGACCGCCCGCCGGTAGGGAAGCGCCACGGCCCCGGAGTAGTATTTCTTGAATTGCACCATGCCCGCGGAGGTGAAGAGCAGCGTCGGATCGTCGAGCGGCACGAGCGGCGCGCTTTGGACGAAGGAGTGATCCTTGGCCCCGTAGAACTCCAGGAACGCCCTGCGAACCTCTTGTGCCGTCATCGCCATGGTGCTCAATCCCCCGCCCCTTCGGCGCGCTTTTCACCGGCCGTCCGCTGCGCGATCGCGGCCCGGATCGTTCCCGGGCCGAATCCCCGCGCGCGCAGGAAACGGGCCGCCCGCTCGGCGCGCCGCGGCGCGGGCCAGCGCGACCAGCGCCGCGCCAGCGCCTCGCGCGCGAGTTCGCCATCTTCCCAGGGTGGATCGCTGCATGCGAGGGCCTCCTCGATCAAGGCCGTCTCGACGCCCTTCGCCCGCAGCTGCCGAATCGCCAGCGCGCGGCTCAGCGGATGCAACCGCCGCCGGTCCCGCAGGTACATCTCGGCGAAACGCCGGTCGTCGATGAAACCGGATTCCGCCAAGGCTTGCATGGCCTGGGTGATTTCACCCGGGGAGTGCCCCCGCCGCTCCAGGTACTCGGCCACTTCGCGGCGGCTCCGCTCCCGTACGCGCAGGTAGCGGATCGCATCCCGCTGCAGGCGGGCGGCGGACGATTCCCCCGCCCGCCCTGCACCATCCCGCGTCCGCGCCGCCTCCCCGCCCGGCGCGCTCAACGGCGATTCTCCCGGCCCCGCTCGCGGCGGCGCGCGCTACGGCCCGCCGGCTCTTCTGCGACCCCGGTCGCCGCCGCCAGCGCTTCCTCCTCGGACCGGCCGTTGCCACCCCCCTCGTCGGCCGCGGCGGCCCGCACCGCCGTCCCCGGCACGAGGCCGAGCTTCTCACGCAGCTCCGTCTCCAAGCGGTCGGCCAGATCCGCGTTTTCACGCAAGGTGCGGCGCGTATTCTCGCGCCCCTGGCCCAGGCGCTCCTCGCGATAGGAGATCCAGGTGCCCGCGCGCGTGACGATCTCGTGATCGATCCCGAGATCGATCAACTCGCCGGTGCGCGACATGCCCTCATCGAACATGATGTCGAATTCGGCCGAACGGAAGGGCGGTGCCACCTTGTTCTTCACCACCCGCACGCGCGTGCGGTTGCCCACGACCTCCTCGCGCTCCTTGATCGAGGCGACCTTGCGGATGTCGAGGCGCAGCGAGGCGTAGAACTTCAGCGCATTGCCCCCCGACGTCGTTTCCGGATTGCCGAACATGACCCCGATGCGCATGCGGATCTGGTTGATGAAAATCACCGTGCAGCGGGACTTGCTGATCGAACCGGTCAGCTTGCGCAGCGCCTGGGACATCAGCCGCGCCTGCAGACCCACGTGGGCATCCCCCATCTCGCCCTCGATCTCCGCCCGCGGCACCAGCGCCGCAACCGAGTCGATGACGATCAGGTCGACCGCGCCGCTGCGCACCAGTTGATCGGCGATCTCGAGCGCTTCCTCGCCCGTGTCGGGCTGGGAGACGTGCAGGTTCTCGATATCGACTCCGATCAGTTTGGCGTACGAGGGCTGGAGCGCGTGCTCGGCGTCGATGAAGACCGCCGTCCCGCCGCACTTCTGCGCCTGCGCGATGACGCTCAAGGCGAGGGTCGTCTTGCCGGAGGACTCCGGACCGAAGACCTCGATCACCCGGCCGCGCGGAATCCCTCCGACCCCGAGCGCGATGTCGAGCCCCAGCGATCCCGTCGGGATCGCATCGCGCTGCACCGTGGCGCTGCCCTCTCCCAGGCGCACGATCGCGCCCTTGCCGAATTGCTTCTCGATCTGGGCGATCGCGAGATCCAACGCCCGCGTCCGCTCCTTGGCCACTTCACCCGTCATCGTTTCTCCTTCCCGGCGGTGGAAACGCCATGTCTAGCTGCTGTGCGCCGCGGCCGTCTCGAGCGGGGCATAGACCGGCCCGCTGGGCGTCAGTGTGCTCTTGATCAGGGCCATCCGCATGATGCTAAAAGTCGATCCCGGCAATGTCAAACGCTCGCTGTCCGACGGCCACACCACCCGGGCGTCCCGGCGCACGCGACCGAGCGTCACATGCGCAGCGAAGGGCTTGTCGCCGCTGCCGAAGCCCGCCTGCACCAGGCCCCGCTCGACCTCCGCGGCCAGTGCGCGCAACTCCCCCCGCTCATCGGCGATCCCGAGCCAGATGACCTGCGCCCGGCGCACCGACGGGAATGCGCCCAGTCCGCTCCAGCCTGTGGCGATGGCCTCCCACCCTCCATCCGCGGCCCGCACGAAATCGCGCGCCCGCTGCAGCGCCTCCGGATCGAGTTCCCCGAAGAAGCGCAGCGTGAGATGGAGATTCTCCGCCGCGACCCACTTGACCTCGCGCTCCCCCAGCCGCTCCCGCATCCGCGTCACCACCTCCGCCGCCGACCGCACCGCATCGTCGGGCAGGTTCAGGGCGAGAAAGGCGCGCGTCCCGCTCATAGCTCCCTCCTTCATCGGCGGGCCGCGCCGCGCTTGCGGGAAGCCCCGGGCCGGAAACGCCCGCCGACGGACTCAGTCGTGGGCGTCCTCCGGCTCTCCGGACGGCACATGCGCCGCGAGGCGGTCGAGTCGCTGCAGCAGATAGAGCCACAGCACATTCAGGGCCAAGGTCACCGATCGATCCTGGATCATCTCCCGGCTGCCCGCGAAGTGAAACCGATAGCTCATGGTCGAATGAGGCGTTGCCAGCCCGCAGAAAACGAGCCCGACCGGCTTGCGGTCGGTGCCCCCCGCGGGGCCGGCGATGCCCGTCGTCGAGATGGCGACGCCTGCGCCCAAGGCCTGGCGGGCTCCGACGGCCATGGCGCGGGCCGTGTGAGCGCTGACCGCGCCGTGGGCAACGAGTAGATCCGCGGGCACGTTCAGCAGCGTCTGCTTCGCCTCATTGCTGTAGGCCACGATATCTCCGAGAAAGACCGCCGAACTGCCCGGTACGCGCGTGAGCGCGGCGCCGATCCGGCCCCCCGTCAAGGACTCGGCTACCCCGAGGGTGAGGCCCCGCTCCCCCAAACGCTCCAGCACGACGGCCTCGAGCGGCCGCTCCCCCACGCCATAGAGCGCAGGCCCGAGGCGCGCGCGCAGCCGGTGTTCGGTCGTTTCGATCGCCTCCTCGCCGATGCCGGGCCCTGCGGCATGCAACCGCACATCGACCCGCCCGCCATGCGGC
>JAZDGX010000118.1:0-3213 GCA_043806645.1 Candidatus Eiseniibacteriota bacterium
CCAGGGCCCGGTCGATTTCAGCCAGACGATCCTCTTCGCAACGACGCGCCTTCATCCCGACGAGGGAGAGACCGTCGAGCCGATCGGCTTCCATCGCTCGAGCCTCTCGAAAGACGAACGGTGTCGCAAAGTCCTCGAGGAACAGTTCGCTCCCGAGCTCGTCGCCGCCTTCAACGACGTGCTCTACTTCAACCGGTTGAGCGCCCAGGATGTCAAGTTGATCGCCCGCTACAAGGTGGACAGGGTGCTGGAGCGCCTGAAGCTGCAGGCACGCGGGGTGGTGGTGAGCGATCGGGTTTTCGATGCCTTCATCACCGAGGACGAGGTCCGCGCGGCGGGGGCGCGCTATCTCAATCGCGCCCTCGAGGAGAAACTCTTCACCCCGCTCTCGAAATACCTGCTCACCCACTCCGACGCGCGCCGGATCGCCGTAGACGTGCGCGGCAATCAGGTCTTCATTCATCAACCCGGCGCCTGATCCGGCACCGGTTCTTCCGCCCAACTGCGAACCAAGCGATCGATCGCGCGCGCGAGCGCGGGGCCGATCCGCTTGGCCGCCGCGACGACCTCATCATGGGTGAGTCTCCCGGCCGCCAAACCCGTCGCGAGATTGGTGACCATGGAAAAGGCGGCCACATCGAGCCCCGCCAGCCGCGCCTCCTCCGCCTCGATCACGGTCGACATGCACGCGACCGTCGCCCCCAGACGGCGGATCATCTCCACCTCCGCGGCCGTCTCGTAGGACGGGCCGAGGCCGCCGAAGAGGATCCCGCGCTGAGCACGCAGTCCCTCGCGCCCGAGCATGGCAAACGCCTCCTCGGTGCGGCGCGTATCGTAGGGGCTGCCCTTCGAGGGCCCTCCGGACATCGCCCCGTGGGCCGCGGCGCGACCCACGAGGAGCCGGATGTGATCCTCGACGACGACGATGGTCCCCGGAGGGACGAGCGGATCCACCGATCCCGAGGCATTCGAAAGCAGGATCCAGCGCGCCCCCAGCGATGCGGCCACGCGCACGTTCATGGTCACATCCGGCCGCCGGTAACCCTCGTAGAAGTGGACACGTCCCTGAAAGACGAGCCCGCGCGCACGCCCCCATTCGACCATCGCCAGTCGTCCGGCGTGACCCGCAACGCCCGATGCCGGATAGCCGGGGATGCCCGCCGTCTCGAGAATACGAGCGGGGCGCCACTCCTCGAGCAGCCCGCCGAGTCCCGAGCCCAGCACCACGGCTCCGGCCACCGGCGCATCGCCGAATGCATCGCGCAGCGTGGACAGGATGGCCGCGGGCACATGCGCGCCCCCTGGGGGCGTCCTTCGTTCAGGCGATGGCTTCACCCTAGCGGTCCCCTTCCGGGTCATAGGGCCGTCCCGCGGCCGCCGGACCCACCGAGCGGCCGACCCAGAGCACGAGCACGACGATCGTCAAGAGAAACGGCAGCGATTGGGTCAATTGCGTCGGCACCGCCGCGCCCTGGAGCCGGATCTGCGCGGTTTCGGCCGCCCCGAAGAGCAGGCAGGCCGCCGCCGCGCCCAAAGGGTGCCACTTGCCGACGATCATCGCGGCCAGCGCGATGTAACCCCTGCCACCCGACATCTGATCGGTGAAGGAATGCTGCTCGAAGGCCAGCCAAGCGCCCCCCAGACCTCCCAGGACCCCGCCGGCCAGAACGCCCAGCCAGCGCAGGCGGGCGACCGAGAAGCCGGCCGAATGGGCCGCTTCCGGATGCTCCCCGGCGACGCGCATGGCCAGTCCCAGGCCCGTGTGAAACAGGAACCGGACGGAGAGCACCAGCAGCACAATCGTCAAGAGAAAGAGCGGGTCGGAAAGCACCGCTCCCAGGGGCGTGGAGGCCCCCGGCAACCGTTCGAGCAGATCGAGCTCGGGCGCGGGGATCCGCGGCGAGTTGCTGGCGCTCTGGAAGAGCACCCTTAGCCCGGCGCGCGTGAATCCATAGGCGATGATGTTGATCGCCAGCCCCGAGATGATCTGGTCGCCCTTCATTACTACCGTGGCCAGCGCATGCAGTGTCGCCGCCGCCAGGCCGCCCGCGACGGCGGCGAGGATCCCAACATACGGGGAGCCGGTGAAGATGGTCCCGACGACTGCGCAAAAAGCGCCCACCAGCAGAATCCCCTCGAGAGCGATGTTGACGATCCCGCTACGCTCCGAGAAGACACCCCCCAGCGCGGCCAGCCCGTAGGGGACACTGATCCGCAAGGTCTGCGCGGCGAGCGAGAGGATCACGAGTCCGCCGCTCATGGCCGCGCCTCCCCCGCCGGCAGTACCGTGGAGGGATGCCGGCGCATCCAGCGCAGCCGCACGTGTTCCCCCGAGAGGAAGACCAGCAGGATCATCCCGGTCAAGATTTCCACAATCTCGCGAGGCAGAAGCGTGTTGACGATCAATCCCGCCTGAGAGAGCAGGCCGAAGAGCAAGGCGACCGGGACCACCGCGAGCGGCTCGTTGCGCGCGAGCAATGCCACCGCGATCCCCAGGAATCCGATGCCGCCCGTGAAGCCGTCCTCGTAGTAGTGCTTGTATCCCATCACGAAGTTCGCCCCCACGAGCCCGGCCAGGCCTCCGGCCAGGGAAAAGGCGAGGATGATGCGGCGGCCTGGAGCGATCCCCAGCATCCAGCTCTGGCGCCGGCCACGCCCGACGGCCCGCAGCGACAGCCCCGCGGGCGTGTGATGCAGGAAGAGGTGGGCGAGCAGGGCGCAGCCGCATGCCAAGAACAGACTGAGATTGGCAGCCGAGCCGCGCATGGCGGGAATCGCGTCGTGCAGGCGAGGCAGCGCGGCCCCGGACCCGATCTCGGCGGTGCGGACCGTTTCGGGCAGCCCGAGATAGCGCGTCACGACGAAATTGGCGAGGGCTAGCGCCACGAAGTTCAGCATGATCGTGTTGATCACTTCATGCGACCCCCACCGCGCCTTGAGCCACCCGGGAAGGAACCCCCACAGTGCGCCGCCGGCAAAGGCCGCGGCGAGCGTGCCGGGCAGCTGCACCGCTCCGGGCGAGCCCGCCAGCGCGATGCCGCCCACCGCGCAGGCGAGCGATCCCACGACCGCCTGGCCTTCGGCACCGATATTGAACAGCCCCGCCTGGAAGGCGAGCGCGACGGACAGGCCGGTGAAGATGAGAAAGGTCGCCTTGTAGAGCACCTGCCCCCAGGCATACGCGCCGAAACGCTCGCCCAGCAGATCGAGCAA
>JAZDGX010000119.1:0-10967 GCA_043806645.1 Candidatus Eiseniibacteriota bacterium
CGATCCGGTCCATTCGGCGATGAACTCGTACCCACCATCGATGCCCGACCGGAATCCTCCCGCGGCGAAGAGGGAACTGTCCCGCACGCAGAGATCGCGAATCGGCCCGTTGAAGGTTCCCATGATGTGCCAGCCGGAGCCGAAATCGAGACGTCCGATCACATAGGTATCCGCATTGGCGAAATCCCGCGATACCCACGATCCGGCAGCCACGAGGTCACCTTCGTAGACGACCAATTCATCGATCGTGTTCCCGTACGGCCAGGTGTAGTCGGCCAGGGTCCAGCCCGCCCCCATCCACCACTTGAGGGCCCCTGTGAACGTCCCTCCGACCGACAACACGTCGGCCAGCAGTTCGAGGTCGTACACCCACCCATCCAGAATCTCGTACCCGCCGAAGCCCCCCCACCAATGGTCGTCGGGAGCGTCGCCGGTACCGTCACAGGTGACCGCGGCACATGCCGTCCCCAAATCGATCAGGCTCGTGTGCGTTCCCGTCTCGAGCGGTCGATAGAGCACGGTCACGACCCGCGATTCCATTGCGACCAACTCGAAATCCCCGCCCCCCGCGACGACGGAGAAATACCCTGCCTCGGCCGTCACGGTGCCCGCGAGCACGCCCCCTCCCGTGTTGGTGATCGTGAAGGTGCCCGTCTCGGACGCGCCGACAAAGACCGGGCCGAAGTCGAGTGGATTGGGTGTCACGGTGCACTCCGGAAGGAGTATTCCCGTCCCGGTCGCGTAAAGCGAGCCGCAGCCCGCGCCCATGGCGATCGCACAGGCATGCTCCCCCGCGGCCAGCGGCGCGTATCGCACGATGACCTCGCGACTCTCGCCCGGCGCCAGCGAATACACCCCCGCTCCCGCCACGACCGAAAAATGCGAACAGTCAGCGGAAACCGAGCCGTCCAACACCCCCGTGCCGTCGCTGGCGAGAAGCACCGACAGATCGCGCGCCGCTCCCACGGAAGTCTCCGGAAAGTCGAGCGTCGCCGGAACGATGCTGCAGTGCGGGATCTCCTGCGCGATCCCGGCCAGCCGGATGGCCGGGCAATCCTCGCCCACCGACAACCAGCAGCTATGCGTGCCCGCCGCGACCGGTGCGTACATCACGGAGACTTCCAGAGTATCCCCGGGCGTCAGCACATAGTCTCCGCCGCCCAGCGTGATGCTGAATGCGCTACACTCCGCCTCCACCGTCCCGCTCAAATCCGCATCGCCCAGGTTCCTCAGGACGACATGGTCCCCGGTCTCGGTGAACACCTCGCGGGTCCCAAAATCAACGAGCGTGTCGGAGACGCTGCAGAGCGGCCGCGGCATCGCCGGCGTCGTCACCGGGGCTTCGTTCGAGGCTAGCGAAATCGAGGAATCCTCATAGGCGAAGATTCGATACGTATAGGTCGTGCTCTCCGAGACGGTTCCGTCCGCGTAGCTGCGCGAATCGGGGCCCACATCGCCGAGCAACCCGAATGTTGCATCCCCGGTGCGGCGTTCGATTCGGAATCCGTTGGGGGCGGACCACTCGAAGCTCCATGTGAGCGCAACCGAGTTGTAGGCGGCGGCCTCCGCGCCCAGCTCCTGCGGGCGCGCGATGCGCGTCCGTCCCTGCGCCGTCACCCAGGCGGATACACCACGGTCGTTGAAGGCACGCACCCGGTATACAAATCGCGAGCGCTCGGCGAGTTCGGAGTCGACCAGGGATACCTCTCCCGTGAAGGCGCCTGCCAGGGTCTCGATCGGCGCGAACAAGGATTCGTAGATTCTGCGCCGCTCGATCTCGTAGCCGGATTCGTCGTCGGCCTGATCAATCCAGCGCAGCGTGAGCTCGGACTCCGATGTGGACTCAATCGTGAAGTCGACCGGCGGATCGGGAGGACCGGCGGCGGTTGCCGACACCACGTTGGAGAGCGCGGAGATCGTTCCCGCATCGTCGCTGGTCTTCAGCGCGAAGTAGTAGGTCTGGCCCTCCAAGAGCCCGCTCACGACGAAAGTCTCTCCGCTGCCGGCCGAAGCTGGAGCGGGCGGGTCCGGAACGGGCGAGGCTTGGGCGAAGTTCTCCTCGTCGATTCGGAAGTCCGAAGTGCGGACATCGTAGGCGGACGCCTGTCCGGCATCGAGATCGTCCCCCGGCGCCGTCCAGACGAGCGTGACCGAAGTGGCGGCGATCGAAGAAACCGCAAGGTCGTCCACGGCGGACAGAGGAATCAACTCAGGGATGGCCACCATCGCGACCGCGCCATACGCCCCGGGCGCACCCTCGGTGAACTCCGCCCGGACGCGATAGGTGGCCTGCCGGGCACGTAGCGCGCCCGTGCCCCCGGACGGGCTCGTGAGCCCCACGCCGCGCTTGAGATTGTACTCGAGGAATGTGTCCGTCGCGGCGGTCGTGAAATCGCGCGTCTCTCCATCGACCGTTTCGGCGACGCGATAGCGGGCCGCGCCCGAGACCGCACTCCACTGCAGCAGAACGCCGTTCTGGAGCGCCTGCGCCGTCATCTCCGGAACCGCACCGATGAGCGGGATTTCTACGTCGTGCTGGCTGCCCGCCGCCACACCCTGCACCAAGGCAGCGCCGCTGAACAGGATGCCGCTCAGCCCGGATGTCCCCACCGCGCCAAACACCTCGACCAGGATGTGGTACTCCGAAGCCGGTGAGACGGTGAGCGCAACTTGGAAGCGGGTGGCCGAATCGACGAGGGCGACCGACTGTTGGGCGCGCAGTACGGTGGTCTGGTCGGCAAGAACCTCGAGCGCGCCGACACGCACCGAGTCGTAGTCAAAGAGCGCTGCGGCGACACGGGCATCTCCGCCCTGAGACGGCCCCGCGGACCCGCCTGCACCGGGATCTTCCGGAAGCGGAATCCGCAAACGCGCGCCCGCTTCTTGCGGGGGCTGGATGCGAATCCGCAGCACGGCCTGCCCGGAGCCCTGCGTCGGCAGCTCTTCACCGCATCCACCCGCGATGACGGCGAGTGCCGCGATCGCCAGGAGGAGGGTCCTTGCTCGCCCGATCGCCTTCATCGCAGCCGCCTCGTGCCCGCGGGGGCGGCCCCGCAGGGATCGTGGGTCGTCCGGCCTACGACCCGCTCAGACGCAGGCCGATTCCCGCATGAATGCCGCTGACATCGATATCCGCGGCGCCCTCGCCCGATTCAAGAGCACCCATCAGCCATCGCGCCTGACCCGCGAGGCGCACGTGCCCCGCCACACGCAACGCGACCGTCGGCCCGATTCCGAACGCCTGACCGTCGCGAGCCCCACCTTCGCTTCCGCTGAAGGTGCTCCACTCGCCCCCCACACCGAGACGCAATCGGTTCGACAAAGGAAAGTCGATCCCGCCCGTCATCAACCAGAACGTGCCGGCCGGCGAGGTCAGCTTCCCGACAGTTTCTCCCGCGCCCGTTACAATCGTGTTATCCGACTGAAAGACCCCGCGGCCGAGCAACTCCGCCTTCAACCCCTCGCCGCCGCTTCGGCCAACGGCCTCCAGCGTGATCTGATCCCCTTCCTCGAAGATCTCCCGGTCGTCGATCTGGTCCGCCTCGAAGGTCCGCCAGACCGCGTCCAGACGCAGCGGGGCGGGGGCGTCGGAGGTCGCCCCGATGTCGATCCCGGCCGAGAGGGAGATTTCGTTGCCCGGCTTGTAATCGTCGCCCTCTTCCATCAGGGCATAGCTCCCGTGGGAGATGAATCCCCCGCCCACGCCCGCGATCATCCCCTCACCCAAGGGCAGGGTGAAAGCCGCACCGGCGCTCACATCGAGTCCGCGCCCGTACTCCTTCAAGCGGAAGCCCAGCACCGGATGCGCGAGCGCGGCGGCCACCTGCATTTCATCGGCGTTCAGTTCCTTGCGTCCGATCGGAAGGCCGACGCCGGCGTGGAACAGAATCCGGTCGGCCGCCACTTTCATGAAACCCTGGATCGTGAGATCGGTCGCTCCCTCGAGAGAAGCGTTGGTCTCCGGCGCATCAATCTCCGACACTGCGCCCGCCGTGGAGAAGACGAATTGCGTCGCCCCCAGATGAAGCGTCGCCGCGATGGGGACCCGTAGTTGCGAGATGCTCGTCTCAAGCGAGTCGTCCTCGAGGGTCCAGGTTCGGTATTCGATGAGCAACCGCCCACCGTCGATCTGCGCGGCACCGGCCCATCCCGGCAAACAGACCCCTCCGGACAGGGCGAGCACGAAACACCAAAGCGTCCGCAGGCCGCTCATGGCGCATCTCCCTGGGGCAGATCCCCTTCGATGACGATCACGGCATCGCTGGAGGTCAATGCGCCGGGCGTGATCGACGGATCCCCTTCCCCGGCGGTATCCGGATCGGGCCCGAGGTCGCTCCACCCTCCGGTGCGGATGAGCCGATCATCCGACGCCGGCTCGCCGCGCGTACTGCGGATCAACTCGGCCTGTTCGAGTTTCTGTTTGTCCTCGGCCGTGATCGCCGTGGTCTCCGCGTGGATCTGTGCGGCCTCGAAGGCCGGATCGAGGCTCACCGCTTCGCCAAAAGCGGCGGAGGCCTCGGCCAGCAACCCTAGATCCTCCAGCTCGAGCCCCCGCGAGTAGGCGAGAAACGCAAGGAAATCGGTCGTGGGCAGCACATCGATCTCGCCGCGTTCTTCGGGAGTCGGAGAGATGCCCAAGGCTTGGAGAATCTGATAGACGAGCTGCTTTTCGAGTTTGAGGACATCCTCGACGGGACCGTCGACCGGAGCGCCCGTGGAAAGCTGCGTTCCGTTGCGGGCCTGTACAAGCACGGCATCGAGTTGGATCTGCGTGCCGGCCAGCGGCACGAACGCGCCCTGGACCAGGCGGTGTGCGCCGAGGATGCGGCCGAGGCGTGGCGCGGTCGCCGGATCGACTGCCGACTCGATCCGACTGGGGCGCGCGGCGGATGCACTACCCGCGGACGCCGGGGCCGACGGCTCGTGCAGGCGGCTGATCTCCTCGAGCTTCGCCTGCGTGCGGACACCCGGGACGCCGTCCGCCTCCAGTCCGTGCTCGGCCTGGAACGCGCGCACGGCCTCCTTGAAGCGCGGACCGCTGAGGCCGTCGATCCTGCCCTCGTAGTAGGGACGCGTGCCGCCGGCGCGGATCAGGGCCCGCAGCCTCTGTTGCATCCCCTCTACCGTCTCCACCGGCTTCCATCCACCCGTCGCCGCGGATTCGCCCGCGGCCCCGGGCTGCTCGCCCATATCCCCCGCCAATCCCAGCTCGTCGAGCAGGATCTGCATGCGTTCCCGCTCCAGTACGCGCAACGCCTCGACCTTCCCCAGGTCGCTGATGACCATGGCGGCGAGCCCGCGCGAGAGGGGCGCCAGCGTGTCGCTGCGAGCGGTGTTGGCGAAGTGCGGCACGGCCACGGTGTTTTCCGGAATGGCCGCCGCCGAAATCTCCGCCTCGCGAGCGAGGGTAGCCTCGATCTCCTGCCGGGCTTTCTGAATCGACAACGCCTGGAGCGACGCACGGACTTCCGCGGCGCCCTTCCCGCCCAGACCCAGGTAATCGCCGTAGGCTTGGATGGCACAGTCGATCCGACCCGCCTTTTCGCAGACCCGCCCCAGATGGTAGGCGCTCTGCGGGTCAGCGGGGGCCAGCGCGCGGGCACGCTCGAGCACCGGGATCGCTTCCTCTGTTTCCCCCGCGTAGGCCAGGGCGATTCCAAGATTGCGCACGGTGCGCAGGTCCTGAGGGCGCGCGGCCTCTTCGATCCTCAAGACGCGGACCGCTTCCTCGTATTCGTGGTTTCTCAGGAGGCGGTACCCGGATGGCCCCCCGCTGGTCGCGCATCCGGAGACACCGGTCAGAATGGCCATAAGAAGAAGCAGACCCTTCGCGTGCGCCGATGGGCCGCCGGCAGGCCGCGGCTGGCGAGGCGCGGCCTGCAGAGGCAGACGACTTCCGCCGCTCATCATCACCTCGCGACGCGCTACCTGCCCGTGCCAGCCATGGCAAGCATCGCATTCATCGCCTTGGCACGATCGCCCGCCACCGGATCCTGAGGATGCATCTCGGCGACATCCTCCCAGGCGGTGCGCGCCGCTGCGAAGTCACCTTGTTCCTCCGCCAGCATCGCATCGCCCGCCCGGATGAGGAGGCCGACATAGTCGCCACCCTGACGCGGAACCTCCTGCTTGCGGTTCTTCAGATAAGGTTCCGCCTGCTTGCGCAGTCCGCCTTCAGGAATCGCGTCGCCGGCGCCTTGGCCGGTCAGATACTCCTCCATGCGGGGCACGAGGATCTCGAGCAGGAGTTTTTCTTCCAGCTTGAAGAGATCGTCCGAGGAGGAAAGCTTCATCTCGATGCCTTCCGCCAGCAGGACTTCGGTCGTGGCCGTGTTCACCCAACGCAGATCGAGGCGGATCTTGTTATCGTCCACCTGCATCAGGCTGCCGAACAGATACGACTGCGCGCCGGTCAACTGCCCGAAGGGGACCGCATACTGCGGGTTCATGATGTCCGCGTTCTGGCTCATCTGGATCTCGTCGCGCAGCGCCGCCAAGCGTTGCCGATCGACGATCCGAAACGGCGTCGCGCCCTGCAGGTCGGTGATCATCACATGGGTCAGGCCCTTGACGAAGCGGTCGAGGTCGAACTTCCCGGCCACGATCGAGTTGTTCTCGATGTCCCCGATTGCCAGCGTGCGGATGTCGGGCTGCATCTTGAGATCCTGCGCCAGCATGAGACTGTCGCGCATGCAGTAGAAGAGCTGAATCAGGCCCTTGGGCATCAGATCTCGATTCGGCAGCTCGCAGATCGGGCTTTCGACGAGTATCTGCGAAACCGCTGCGCGCGCCTCGGGCGCGTGCCCCTGGTTGAGATAGATGGCGGCCAGCACCGCCAATGCCTTCTGTCGCTCTTCGGGAGTGAAGCCTCCCTCGCCCTGGAGCACCGCTTGCCCGCATTGCAGAGCCTCGCCGGTGCGCAGGCCGAAGTAGAAATCGAACGGGTCCTTCCGGAACTCCGCCAGCAGCGGTTCGGCGGCCGCCTGTGCGCCCGCCGGAAGCGGACGTCCGAGGCAGGCGCCGGCGATCAGCACGGCCAGAAGAAACAGGGAAGCACGCGCGGGGAAAATGAGCGAAATCCGCTGTTTCATGGAATCCCTCCTCTATTCCGCGGTCGAACTCCGTGACCACCTTGGATTTCTGGCAGCATTGTCGCACATGTGGATCGGGCGGTCCTGCAGAATCGGAGGATAGCACCGGGGCACCGGGCGGGCAAGCGGCCCGTCCGGTCGTGGGACCCGTCCGGTCGACCCGTCTGCTCGTCCGTTCGCCCGTCCGCTAGAGGGAGCCCACGAGGATGCGGAAATGGACCTCGACCCGGGCTTTGGCGCAGGCCACCACCCAGTCGTCGGCGGCACCGTCGCCGTCTACGTCGTCACAGCAGTAGCAGTCGCATCTGTTGCTGCCGGCAAGGAAGGCCAACAGCAGGCCGTCGATGGGTTGGGTGGGCTGCGAACCATACTCGTCCAGGGTGAGACTGCCGTAGTCGGTGATGCCGCAATCGCAGGGCGCGAAGCTGGGCAGGCCTTGGATCGCGAAGATCATGGGGCTGTCGTAGCCGTATTCCGGATTGTGGCACAGGTAGTGGTAGGTCGAGTAGCTCGCCCCGGCCTTGGGGTAGTAGCCGCTGCAGCCGACCACCATGGCGCCTCCCAGATCGTGGTCGCCTCTACTCGTCAGGACCGCGGGATCGATGAGGATGTCGACGACTTCTTCCAGGCCGGCCGTCGTGCCCCGCACTTCGAGCAGCTCGCGAGGCATTCCGCTCGGGCAGGGCCAGTCGGGCTGCAGCCGGCGACCCCCGGCGAGAGTGGCCGTGAAGCTCTCCTGGATTTCGTAGGTGCCGTCGTTGTTCAGATCCAGGTACACCCAGCCCTCCATCATGCCCTTGGGTCTCATCAAGAGGTCCCGCGGGGCGCTGACGGCCTGATCCTGAGTCACCGTCACCTGGAGGGAATCCGCGAAGTAGTCGCCGTGGGTGGCCACGAGTTTCCACGTTCCCGACCCGAGACTGATGTAGTAGTCGCCATCGTTGATCGTATAGGAATACTGGCGGTGCTCGCCCCCGACTTCCCTGGCCTGCAGGACCAGCGGCTTCACGAACCGTGGATCGGGCGCACCGTGGCGCTGGAGGATCTCGTCCACCACCAGGCCGGCCGCCGTGCCTGAAGTACGGTCGAGTTCGATCAAGGCCCCGGTGACGGTTTGATCCTTGAGTACCGTGACGGCGAGCGTGGCCGTGAAGTAGCCCGGCTTGCTCGCGCGAACCGTCTTCGCCCCGGCAAGAATGTTGGAGAAGTAGTACCCGCCGGAGGAGGTCGTGAAATCCTGATGCGCGGGATGCAGCGGGTTGTCGTCGTCGCCGAGGATGTCGACCGTGACCCCTTCGATGGGTAGCCCCGTGTCCCTGTCGTGGACACTCCCCTGAATGTTTCCGACATCGATGTCTTCCGCCACCTCGTGATAGATCTTGAAGGTCGTGCGGAAGCGCGTGGAGATGAACCCGTACGCGGTCTTGATCGCCGAGGTCATCGAGTCCCCGATCAGCGCCACGCGCGCCGGAAGGATGACCCAGTAGACCAGGCGCGCGAAGGCCTTGTCGCTGAGCGAGAGCCCGATGGCTTCCAGGTAGGCCGCCCGAAACTCGTTGTTGTTGACGACGGTGGAGACGCCCTCCCTGGCAAGGAACCACACGAGACCGGAGTAGTTACCGGCACGGATATACTCCCGCGAGCGGTCGCCGATCTTCCCGTACTTGAGGAAGTCCAGGACGAGCTTCACGTTGCGATTGGCGATCTCGGCGCTCAGGAAGGTCTTCGATGTGTTGGTGAGAACCGAGATCAACTGGGGGACGAATTCGAAGAGCACCGTCGCCCCGCCCGCCAGCAGCACATAGTCCTTCTCGACATTGCTGAGGTTCTCATAGAGGTTGTCCGGCTCGTCCGACCAGCCCAGGCCGTAGACGTAGACCGTGGCCGTGTCGGTCGGGAGCTCGTCGAAGTCGATCGCGAATCGGCGCTGCGACGGCGCCCACATTCGCCCCCTCAGGATGTCGAGCAGGCTGTGGTTGGGAAAGGCATAGAAGTCCTCTTGCGGAGTGAGGCAGTAGGCCCACCGGCCGCGGGCATTGGTGAGCTTGAAGTCATCCTGACCCAGGGAGGTGATCTGATGTCCGCTCACCGTGCCGCTGGGATCGATCACGATCGCCTGGGTGGATGCATTTGCAGGACTCCCCGCTTCGGGGTGCTCGTCCGCGCCGGAGTATCTGCGCGAAACCAGCGACGGATAGGCGTGGATGTAGGCATCCACGACGCGAGTGAGCAACTCATCGATCTCCGCGTCCTCCTGCGCGAGGGCCGTGGGATCGGAGGCCAGTTTCGCGTCGAGCGCCTCTTGCAGGTCGTCGATCTCCGGCAGGGTGCCCAGGACGGAGAGCACCTCACCCGCTTCATCCGGATCGTTGACGCACACGAAGGGGCACAGGAAGGCGAGCGCCCGGGCGGTCGAGGACGCATCCAGGGCGATCTCGGTTTCGTGCTGCGGATCGGCCACGATGCCCATGAGCATCGGGATCGAGTCTTGTCCGTAGGCGACGGCGAGACCGGGCGCTCCCCGATTGCCCTGAATGGTGAAATCGCCGGAGGCATCGAGTGCGCTTTCATGATCGCCGAATGCGATCGTGAGGCCTTCGGGATCGACGCCGGCAGCGGGGAATTCCGTCGCACCGTTCATCGAGACGATCGTCTCCTCGGGCGCCGTGTTGGCGGTGTCCCGCGAGCAGGAGACGGCGAGGACCACCGCGGCGAGGATGGAGGCAATGAGGAGGGCCGTGAGGACCGTCGTCCTTGAATCCACCGTCCCTCGTCCCGGCTGAGACGATGCGTGCTTGGCGGTCTTGCCCGTGATGGATCGGGACATGGTCGCATCCCTCCCTTGGCCACCGTGACGGATGGGGTGGCCTATTACAGCCATCGTCCTTGCGCCGGCCTTCCTTTAATAATGACTCCATCAAGGGCGCCTCCGCGATCCGGGCCCGACCCCGGATCTGGAGCGGGCAGGTCGGAGGGGCCGCGGGTGCCACACGCGGGCGCCATTCGGGGTCGCCTCCGGGAGGTCGGATGGCGTATGCTCCGCGGCGGCGGGCGCGCTGGAGGAGCCTCCCGGTGAGAAGCTGGGGGGTTCTTCATGTCATGCGCAGGATGGCCGCGGGTCCCTCGCGCTGGAGCGGGAAAGACTGCCGGCAGGGAGCAGGTGCACGATGAAGGCCACGGCGCTGGATGCGCGGGGAACACCCGCCCCGGGCGGAATGCGCGAACTGCTCGCCGTCGCGCTGCCGATGATCATCTCGAACTCCTGCGAAACGCTCATGATGTTCACGAGCCGGGTCTTCCTCTCCTGGGTCCGCCCGGAGTTCATGAGCGCGGCCATGGCCGGTGGTCTGACCAGCTACATGTTCACCACCTTCTTCGTCGGCCTGACCGGCTATTCGACCGCCCTGGTGGCGCAGCACCTCGGCGCGGGGCAGCCACGCCGCTGTGCGGCCGTGACCGCGCAGGCGCTGATCATTTCGCTGCTCGCTTATCCCATCCTGCTCCTCTGCCTCCCCCTGGGGCACCGCATGTTCGCCGCCACGCACATCTCCCCGGAGCAGCTGGGACCCCAGCGGGAGTATTTCAACATTCTCGTTTATGGCGCGCCGCTGCTGCTCCTGCGCACCAGCTTGAGCGGGTTCTTCAGCGGTTTGGGGCGGACGCGGGTGGTGATGGTCTCTACGGGTCTCGCCATGGCGGTCGGGGTGGTTGCAAACTACGTGCTGATCTTCGGACATTTCGGCCTTCCGGCGCTGGGGATCCGGGGCGCGGCGTTTGCCACGCTTATCGGAAGCGCGACCGGACTGGCCGCTCTGCTGGTCGCGTATTTCAGGCCCGCCAACCAGCGCGAGTTCGGCGTGCGGGAAGGGCTGCGCC
>JAZDGX010000120.1:0-5285 GCA_043806645.1 Candidatus Eiseniibacteriota bacterium
TGCTCGGCACGCTCTGGGAGATCGTCCGCGAGGTCGAAAGTCCCGCGCTGCGAGAGGAACGGGCGGCTTAAAGAGCGGCCGCGCGATCGCGCGGCCATCGCGAGGAAGCCGACGCGGCACGCGTGTGCCCGGGCGTCCTCCACCGCACATCGATGGCAGGCGGCTGCGCCATCATCGAACCTCCATCCCCGCGAAGGCGTCTCTCTTCACCGGTCCCATGTCCGACTCGACTTCGGGGGATGGTCCCGCTGTGCCACGCGGCCCGGCTTTGGGGCGTGTCCTGCTCCGCCGCCGGGCTCGGCCTGGGGGAGGATCCTGGCTCACGGGCGGACCGCATCCGAAGTCGCTTTCGTGGGAGCACCCCTATTGCCGGACGGCCGGCGGCCATAGGCTAATGCGCGCTGGACAAGCGAGTGACTCGTGCGGAGTCCTGCTCGGCCGCCGATCGAAATGCCCACCGGATCCGCTCCCGGCGGATGGCCGCGCTCCGAGACAAGGGCCCGGTTGACCGCCGCCCGCTCTGAGAACCACTTCACCTCCGCACGACGTCACTCGCGGCTCCCCCACCGCTGCGACTTCCCCGGCCGCCACGAGGTGGATCATGCGCCGACAGGATCCGTTGAGGTGGATGTGGGTCGAGGCCTTTCAGACTCTGGAGCGTGCGGAGCGCCTGCAGCGGCACTTCTTCGAGCTGGGCAGCGGTCCGCGCAGCGCCGGTCCGGTTTGGGAACCGCCCGTCGATCTGTTCGAGAGCGAGGAGCACGTGTGCATTCTCGTTGCCCTGCCCGGCGCGAGGCCTGAGGGCATCGAGATCCGTCTCGATGAGGATCGGCTGGTCGTCACCGCGGACCGGCCGGTTCCACAGCAATGCCGCACGGCGGTCATCCGTCGCCTGGAAATCCCGTACGGCCGGTTCCACCGCACGATCCTGCTGCCCGGCGGGCGCTACCAGATGGAACACCACGAGCTGGTCGACGGTTGCTTGATCCTGAGACTGCGGAAGGGGTAATGCCGAAGGAGGCGACATGCCGGACAGCCGACCCCATACGCTTGCGGAGCAGGGCGAATCCGCGCTGCCGGCGGTCGGCGAGGCGGAAAGCGGCGCGCTTCCCGCCGATGCGATCATTCTGCTGCCCCTGCGCAATCTGGTGCTCTTTCCCGGGATCATCCTGCCCCTGGCCGTCGGCCGGAGGCGCTCCATGACCGCCGCCCAGGAGGCGACCCGTACCGAGCGGCCGCTCGGACTGCTGTTGCAGCGCGACTCGCAGGCCGAGGAGCCGGGGCCCGGGGAGCTTTACGAAGTGGGGACCGTTGGGGAGATCCTGCGCTATGTGACGCTCGCCGAGGGCACGCATCATCTGGTCTGTCGCGGCGTCGAGCGCTTCCGCGTCATCGAGTACCTGACCGGGCGGCCCTACCTGGCCGCGCGCATCGCGCGCATCCCGGAGGTGGAGGAGACCTCTCCCGAAATCGAGGCGCGCGTACATCATCTCCGCATGCAGGCCCTGGCGACTCTGGAGCTGCTGCCGCAAGTGCCCGGCGAGGCTGCGAACACAGTGCGCGGCATCACCTCGGCGGCGCTGCTCGCCGACATCATCGCCGGGTTGATGGATCTCAAGCCGGCGGAGAAGCAGGAGCTCCTCGAGACCTTCGACCTGCGCGCGCGGCTCGACAAGGTCATCCGGTTCCTCTCCCACCGCATCGAGGTGCTGCGCCTCTCGCAGGAGATCAGTCAGCAGACCCAGGAGAGCATGAACAAGCAGCAGCGCGAGTATCTGCTGCGCGAGCAGCTGCGGACGATCCAAAAGGAGCTGGGCGAGGTCGACTCCAAGGATTCGGAGATCGGGGAACTCAGCGCGGCGATCGAGCGGGCGCACATGCCGGCTGAGGTGGAGAAGCAGGCGCGCAGGGAACTGAGCCGGCTCGGGCACATGCCCGAGGCCGCCGCCGAGTACTCCATGCTGCGCGGCTACCTGGAATGGCTGATCGAACTCCCCTGGTCGGTGATGAGCACTGACTCGATCGACATGGAAGCCGCCCGGCGCATTCTCGACGAGGACCACTACGATCTCGAGAAGATCAAGCGCCGCATCCTCGAACACCTCGCCGTGCGCAAACTCAACCCCGAGGGGAAAAGCCCCATCCTCTGCTTTGTCGGCCCGCCGGGAGTGGGGAAGACCTCGCTGGGGCAGAGCATCGCCCGGGCGATGGGGCGCAAGTTCGTGCGCATCAGCCTGGGCGGGATCCACGACGAGGCGGAGATCCGCGGCCACCGCCGCACATATGTCGGCGCGCTGCCGGGGACGATCATCCAAGGTATGCGCAAGGCCGAGACCCGCAATCCCGTCTTCATGCTCGATGAGGTGGACAAGCTGGGCGTCGGTTTCCACGGCGACCCTTCCTCGGCGCTGCTCGAGGTGCTCGATCCCGAGCAGAATGTCGGTTTCCGCGACAGCTACCTGGCGGTGCCCTTCGACCTCAGCCGGGTCATGTTCATCGGCACCGCCAACATTCTCGACACCATCCCACGCCCCTTGCGCGATCGCATGGAGATGATCGAGCTGCCCGGCTACACCGAGGACGAAAAGGTCCAGATCGCGCGGCGCTATCTGCTCAAGCGCCAACTCAAGGACAACGGATTGACGGCCGCGCAGTGCGAAATCACCGACCCGGGGCTGCGGGCGATCGTGCGCGAATACACGCGCGAGGCGGGCTGCCGGAACCTGGAGCGCGAGATCGGCGCGGTCTTCCGCTGGGTGGCGGTGCGCATCGCGGAGGGCAGCGCGGAGCACGTGCGTGTCGCGCCGCAGGAGCTGCCCAAGATCCTCGGTCCGCGGCGCTTCGAAAGCGAGGCGCCCATGCGCACGAGCATTCCCGGCGTCGCCACCGGCCTCGTCTGGACTCCGACGGGGGGCGATATCCTCTTCATCGAAGCGAGCCGGGTGCCCGGGAGCGGAAAGCTCATCCTGACCGGACACCTCGGCGAGGTGATGAAAGAAAGCGCGCAGGCGGCGCTCAGCCTGATCAAGGGGCGCGCGGAGCGCCTGGGCGTGGATCCGCGCAGCTTCGAGCAAACCGACATCCACATCCACGTGCCGGCTGGAGCGATTCCCAAGGATGGGCCGAGCGCGGGCATCGCGATCTTCGTGGCGCTCGCCTCGCTCCTGACCGGTCGCACGGTGCGCAGCGATGTCGCCATGACCGGTGAGATCAGCCTGCGGGGGCTGGTGCTGCCCGTGGGGGGGATCAAGGAGAAAGTCGTCGGCGCCGTTCAGGCGGAG
Source organism: Candidatus Eiseniibacteriota bacterium (assembly GCA_043806645.1). Classification (GTDB taxonomy): domain Bacteria; phylum Eisenbacteria; class RBG-16-71-46; order CAIMUX01; family WJJG01; genus JAZDGX01. Next base: position 3,282 of record JAZDGX010000120.1, read on the forward strand.
ATCCACGAGATCATCCTGCCCTCGCGCAATCAGAAGGATCTCGAGGAGGTCCCCGAGGCTGCGCGCCGGCGCTTGCGCTTCCGGCTCGTCGACCATGTCGATCAGGCGCTCGAAATCGTCCTCGCGGCACGCCCCGTTGCGAAGGAACTGCAGGGGTCCGCGCAGCCGATCTTGCAGGCGCAACCCCCGGCGGTGTAGGCGCGGCTTGGGATTAAGCGTCCTCCGGACCCTCTGCTTCGGACCGAATCCTCGTGGTCGCGTGCTCCCGAGGGCTTTCCTCCCTCCGGGAAAGCTTCCGCCGACTTCCTAGACAAATTCCGATATACTGCTAAGCGCACACCCGATGAGGGATCCCCTGGGTCGCCCGGCAGGCGGCCATGGATGGGGGGAGGAAATGGACTTCAAGTCCCTTGCCATAGTGGTCTTATCCTGCTTCGCCGGAGCTCAGGCTTCGGCCGGCGGTGAGATGCCCGCGGCCTTCGAGGTCCATTCTCAGCCGGGCATGATCTCCACGGATCACTTTCAGATCCTTCATGCCCCCCACGAGACCGACTCCTGGGTGGAGTTGGGAGCCGTTCTGGAAGACAGCTACGCCTGCTTCCAGAGGGTCTTTTCAGACATGGGCTTCCGGCCGTCCGGGGCGCCCGAGCCCCTGGTCTGGCAGTGTTTTCGCAGCCGCCCGGCCTACGAACGCTACTGCCAGTGGACCGAGTGCTCGCTCTCCTGGCTCGACAGCCAATATTCGACGCGCACCAACTGTGTCGTGCTTTTCCAGGAGCGCGATCGCGCCGGTGAGGGGGGCGACCTCCGGCAGATCACCCATGAGGCCGCCCATCAACTCGCCTTCAATTGCGGCCTGATGCGCAGGGGAGTGTTCTACCCCTTCTGGGTCGCGGAGGGGATCGCGACGAACTTCGAGCGCGACGACGAGCAGTCGGACCTGCGCCTGTCGCCCAACGCGGAGCGCTGCGTCGGGCTCGCGCGCCGGGCCCAGGACGGGGAGATGACGCCGCTGGCGGAATTGGTGACGGCGAGCAGCATCACTCCCGAGCTGAGTCCGATGGCAGGAGCGCTCTACGACGAATCCTGGGGCTTCTTCCGGTTTCTTCTGCTCCATCATCCGGCGGCGCTCCGCCGCTACCTGACCGAGTTGCGCGAGCGCCCTCCCGCCGTGGGAGACGAGGAAGCCCTGCAATCGGGATTCTGTCGGATCTTTGGTGATCTCGAACCGCTCGAGAGCGCGTGGCGCCTCTTCGCGTTGCATCTGACGGACGGCCCGCTCCCACCTCGCTCAGACCTGCCGCGGTAATCCCACGGGTAGGGTTTTCTCTTGGCTTTCAATCCGTAGTCCACAGGGGAACGCATTCACGAAACCCTTGTCTAACAAGGCACGGCGACGCGGGTTGCCCGACGAGGCCGGGATGCCGATGGAGCGGCCCCGGCGGCGCGGGGTGCCTGGAGCATCCGACGCCGCTTGTGCAGGTCGTCGGGTTTCGCACGAGAGGCTCTTGCGTTTCACAGAATGAAGAAGACTCCCATGGGACGCGCGGGCGTCAGGGTGAAGAGACGCGCGGGCGTCAGGGTGAAGAAAGGATGTGGGCCATGAAGAGGAACATACGATCGAACCTGATGGCGTTGACCGTGATGGCGGCGGCAGTGCTCTTGTCGTCCCCGGCCGCCATCGCGTCGGGCTGCGTTGGGATGAACAAGATGGACGGGCAGGGAGAGCAATCCCGCGTGGGCTACATAGAGAAGGGCAGCCTGGACATGCCCCAAGGCAAGGGAGCGCATGACATGGGCCAGTCCTTTCGGCCCGACTTGAAGTACGCGCAAGAGGTGATCGGCATGCGGGTCATCGATCCTGCGGGCGAGAACATCGGCCAGGTTCGGGATCTGGTCGTGGACACCCGGGGCGGATACCTCACCTACGCGATGGTCTCCGGTGAGGACTACCTGGGCACGGGGGCCGACGGGTACCTGGTTCCCTTTCCCGCGCTCAGTTTC
>JAZDGX010000121.1:0-2245 GCA_043806645.1 Candidatus Eiseniibacteriota bacterium
TGGCAGGCAGCGATGCCGGCCAGGTGGCCTTCTTCCCCCTGAATGCCCTGCCTGCGGAGCTCGCCTTCGATCACCGCCGCGTCAACGCCGATGCCGCGCGTGTGGAGGCTTGACCCGCCGCGAGCCTGCCTGCGGCTGGTCTACGGTCCGGGGCCGGAGGCGACATCAAGGGGCTCGATCGAGATCCTCCCCGCGCCGAGTTCGCCAAGCAGATCGCCGAGCGCCTTGACGCGCCCGCGCGGCACTTCACAAAGCAACTCGGGCTCGGGATCGAAACGGCGGCCGATCACGACCGCCCCCTCACGGCCGAGCGCGGATTCCACGCTCCCGAGCAGGGGAAAGGGGAGCTTGATGCGCAGCCGAAGCAGGGGCACGTGCTCGCGCACGTGCGCGTCGGAAAGCGCCGCGTTCGCCGCGGCCCCGTAGGCGCGCACCAAGCCGCCGGCCCCCAGCTTGATGCCGCCGAAGTAACGCACGGTCACGACGGCGGCGCCTACGATTGCGCGCGCCTGCAGCACCTGCAGCGTGGGGCGCCCGGCGGTGCCCCCCGGCTCTCCATCGTCATCGCAGCGTTCCAGGATCCCGCGGCTGCGGTCGAGCAGGCGCCAGGCCCACACATGGTGCGTCGCCTTCGGATGCGCCGCGCGGGACTCTTGAAGCCGCGACTCCGCCTCCGCGGCTGACGCACAGGGGTAGACGGTGGCGAGGAACCGGGAGCGGCGGATCTCGAGTTCCGCCCGCCCGGCCCGGGTCACGACCTGCGGGGTGGGTTCCTTCATGGCCCTCGGCCGGTGCGCCGCGGTTCAGCCCACGCCGGGGACGGCATCCCCCAGTGAGAGCAGGATCGGCTCGGTTTCGATCATCTCGATCGCCGCAAACCTCTCCCGCACGGCCAGGATCTCGCCGCAGCCGCCGACGATCGCCCCCTCGCCTTTCAACTCGTATTCGTGCGTGGGCGCGTAGATTTCGATTCCCTTCGCCTCGGGATCCACCCGCGCTTCCTCTTTGGAATCGACGAGGCGTACGCCCGCGGGAAGATCCGCGAGCGCCTTGTGGATCGTGCCCGCCGTCTGGTGGGAGAAGGCGTGGAAACGGTAGGGCAGCCTCGCCTCGAGGATCGGGTGCTCCGCCCGCAGCGCGATCGGCACATGCGCCTCGGGCGCGACGCCGTGCAGCGCCTCGCGCACCGCGCCGACGATCTCGCCGGCGACGAGGACATGCGTGAGGTCCTGATCCAGGTGCAGCCGTTCGAGCAGGCGGTGGGCGAGCGATTCGGTATGCACGTCGCATTCCTCGGCGAAGTGGATGCGCCATGGAAGCTTCCTGCCCGCCGCCACGCCGGCCAGGAACGCGCGGCATTCACGGATATCCCCTGCGAGCACCAGCAACAGAAAGTCGCTCATCGCCAAGCCTCCCCCCGCGCAACAGACGTCATCGTCCCCGCAAACCCAAGCCGGGCCGACGTTAGATGAAGAAGACCAAGGTCACCAGCACAAAGAGCGGAATCAGGATCGGCACCGCGTACTTGAACAGATACCCGAAGAAGCTCGGCATGCTGATCCCGGTTTCCTCGGCGATCGAGCGCACCATGAAGTTGGGCGCGTTGCCGATGTAGGTGTTGGCGCCCATGAACACGGCCCCGGCCGCGATCGCCTTGAGATAGATGCCGTTTTCCCGGATCAGGGCCGCCACCGCCGGCCCCTCGGGCATGCCCTCGTAGAAGTTCCCCAGGGCCGAGTTGAAGAAGGTGAGGTAGGTCGGGGCATTGTCGAGGAAGCTCGACAGGCCCCCGGTCGCCCAGAAGTAGTGCGCCGGCTCCCGCACGGCCGCGAGCAACCCGGCCAGCGCCCCGTGCGAGCCGGCCCGCAGGATCGCCAGTGCGGGAATGATGGTCATGAAGATCCCGGCGAAGAGATAGGCGACTTCCTTGATCGGAAACCAGCTGAAGCCATTGTCGAGGCGCGTCTGGGCGCGCGTCGTGAGTACCGATAGCACCCCCATCATGATCAGGATGCCGTCGCGCGCGAGATCCTGGATGCCGACCTCGACGCCCAGAATCCTCACATCGCCGGGATGCCACATGCCGCTCATGAGCACGCCGGCGATGACACCCCCCAGGAAGAGGAAGTTGTGCGCCCCCTCCAGCCGCAATGGCTCGGAGGTGCGCGGCGCGCTCGCGATCGTCTCACGCTTGTAGAGCAGCGTGTCCCAGACGAAGAAGACGACGAGCAGGATTGCCGCCGTG
>JAZDGX010000122.1:0-2761 GCA_043806645.1 Candidatus Eiseniibacteriota bacterium
TTCTCGCGCAACACCCCAAGGGCCGGGGCTACGCGCACCTGCTCGCCGGCCTGAGCCACTATCCGATCCTCAAGGATCGCCGCGGCCGGGTGCTGTCGATGCCGCCGATCATCAATTCCGATGCGACCCGCGTGACGCTCACGACGCGGAAGTTCTTCATCGATGTCACCGGGTTGAGCGAGCGGGCGGTTTCGCGCACCTTGAGCATCATCGTCACCAGCCTGCTCGAGAATCTTCCGGGCGCGACGGCGCGGGCCGTCGAGATCGTGGGACCGGGGCCGGGCGAGCGGCGCGTCACGCCCGATGTCACGGCGCAGAAGATGGACCTCGACCCGGCCAGCGCGGCGGGCACGCTCGGGATCGCGCTCGACGCCGAGCAGTGCGCGGCGCTCCTGGGTCGCATGCGTCATGACACCGAGATCCTCGCCGACGGCAAGGTGCGGGCGAGCATCCCGATCTATCGCAACGACATTCTCCACGAGATCGATCTCGTCGAGGACGTCGGCATCGCGTACGGCTACCACAACATCGTCCCCACCCTTCTTCCGACCTTCACGGTGGGGGGGGAGGCGCCGATCCAAGCCTCTGCCGAGCGGGCCCGGGCGGTGCTCTGCGGACTCGGTTTCTGCGAGGTCCTGACGCTATTGCTCACGAACCCCGAGGAGCACGATCGCCTGCTCGGCCGGCCCGATTCGACCGATGCCGTGCGCATCGAGAATCCCGCTTCGAGCGAGCAGTCGATGCTGCGGACGAGCCTGCTGCCGGGTCTCCTCGATGCGTTTCGCCGGAATCTGACCCAGCCGCTGCCGCAGCGGATTTTCGAAGTGGGGGAAGTGACGCGCCTCGATGCCCGGGCCGAAACGGGCGCGGGGGACCGCCATTCCCTCGGCTGCGGAATCGTCTCCCCCCGCGCCGGGTTCGAGGAGGCCAAGGCCATCGCCGAGGCGCTGCTGCGCGAATTCGGCCGGCGCGTGGAGCTGCGGGCCTGCAGCGAGGCGCCCTTTCTTCCCGGCCGCGCAGCCGAGGCCTGGACGAGCGCACCCAGCCTCTGTCTGCGCTTCGGAGAGATCCACCCCGAGGTGCTCGAACGCTTCGGGATCCAGAATCCGACGATCGTGCTGGAGGGAGACCTGGGAGTGTTGGCGGGCATCCCGGAGGATTGATCAGAAAGCCGTAGCCTCGCTCCCGAATCCGACCGGCTGCACTTCCAATTCCAACTCGATCCCGCAGTGGGCCCGCACGCGTTGGCGAATGATGCTGATCAGCTCGAGGACTTCGCGCGCCGTCGCTCGCCCGCGATTGACGATGTAGTTCGCATGCCGCGTCGAAACCTGCGCATCGCCGATACGCATTCCCGATAGCCCCGCTTCTTCGATCAGGCGTCCGGCCGGATGGCCGGGGGGATTGCGAAAGACGCTGCCGCAGCTCGGTTCACGCGGCGCGTTGCGCCGGCGCAGGGTGCGGATCTCGGCCATGCGGGCGCCCAACGCATCGGGACGTCCGGGGGCGAGATGGAAGCAGCCGGAGAGCAGAAACAAGCGGGTCGGCTCGGAGCCTTTCAGGCGTGAGGTGCGGTAGGCCAGATCCAGCTGCGCGGCGGGCAAGGTGCGCGGTGCTTCAGGGGGGGTGAGGATCTCGACGCTTTCGAGAACCGCACCGATCTCCCCGCCGAAAGCACCGGCGTTGTTGACGATCGCTCCGCCCACCGTGCCGGGGATTCCCTCCGCCCATTCCAGCCCCGCCCAGCCGAGGCGCGCCGCATGGCGAACGAGCCGGGAAAGGGGGAAACCGCCGGGGCATCGCACCAGGGTACCCGCGGATTCCTCGGGTCGGGCGGCTGGGGATTGTCCCGGGCGTTCCACGGCCGCCGCGGGATGTGCCGGCGGCACCGGGCGTCCATCGATCGCCGTGACGGCCCCCGAGGGCAGCCGCACGAGCAAGCCAGGATAGCCGGTTTCCGGAAACAGCAGATTGCTGCCGGCCCCGATCGCGAAAACAGGGAGATCGCAGCGGGCCGCGAGTTCGCAATCCGCATGCAACTGCTGCCAGTCGCGCGGATGAGCGAGGAAGGCGGCGGTGCCGCCGATACGCCAGCTCGTGAGACGGGTCAAGGGAACGTCGCGCTGCCAGTGTTCAGGAATGTTCAAGGTCATCGACATCGACCCGCGTGGGTGAGCGTACCCGCGGAAATCCGCGGGTACGCTCTCGGACGTGCGAAGCGCCGTGCGGGAGGTCGGAATCGAACCGACACGGGGTTGCCCCCACGGGATTTTGAGTCCCGCGTGTCTACCAATTTCACCACGCCCGCCCCGCCGCGGGCGGTCCTTCCGAGGGCCGCCCGAAGAATGAAACAGAATCTAGACAACCCGACGCGTGATCGCAACGGGGATTGCGCGGGCCTGCGGGCAGCGCCTGCGCGGGGTGCGGCTTGGGCCCGGCGATGCGGCGACCCGTCGAGAGGGCCGGTCGCGCCGGGAAACACGCGCGGGGAAATGCCTTGACCCTGCGGGGGCCGTCTCGGTAGCATCATTCGGTTTCGGGGCTGTAGCTCAGTTGGGAGAGCGCATGACTGGCAGTCATGAGGTCAGGGGTTCGATCCCCCTCAGCTCCAATGAGTTACGAAGTGGCGATTGCCGGGGCTAACGCTTGATGCCAAGAGCCCGAGGGGAATGCCCGCGGGCTCTTGGCTTCTACGCTTCCTCGCTCGCTGGGCATTCACTCCTGAGCAAGAGCAATAGATCGCGGCTCGGGCGGCAGACCG
>JAZDGX010000123.1:0-23436 GCA_043806645.1 Candidatus Eiseniibacteriota bacterium
GATCAGGGTCACGGGCGACACCAGATCGTAGGCGGAACTGAGATCGATCGCCTGATCGGAATGAAGCTCCAGCGCGAATTCGATCAAAGTCCCCGGGGCCGTTCCCGGGGCGACCTGGACCGCGAAGTGCGGAGCGATCGATGAGCCGGTGGCCCAGGTGCCGAGATTCGAGAAGCTGGCGACGCTGTCGGCGACCGTCACGCCCGGGGTCAGAGAGCGTAGGATGCCGTAAACGTTGCTGGCCGTTGATGTCCCGTGATTGCGGATCGCGACGGAAACCTGGGCCGTCTCATTGGGATCGAGCGAGGCGTTGCCGCCGTCGAGCACGGCGTGCGAGAGATAGGTGAGCCGCGCCGCCGGGAAGGGTTCGTACTGGATCAGCGCGCCCTCGCCCCCCAGAGAACATGTGCCGTACTCGATCCAGCCGAATCCGCTCTCACCCCAACTCGTGCCCCAGCTGTTCTTGATCAGCCAGGCGCCGTTCCCCCCGCAGGCGTTGTCGTCCCAACCGCAGAGCAGCACCGCATGGTTGGGGCTGTCGTTGGGGCCGTTCTCATAGCAGCCGGAGTGGTAGTAGAACAGGTTGTCGGAGGCGTACATCACGACGGCGATGGGCTGTTGCATGATCGCCGTCTTGAGCATCGCCTCGCTGGAACCGACACCGGTGTAGCCGGTGATGCGCGCCTTCACCGGACAGTCTTGCTGCGTGCACGGCACTGCATCGTCGGCCTGATAGTACATGCACGTCTGATCGATCGCCCCGAACCCCATCCAGAGAAAATAGCACGCGACCATGTTGCCCCCGTCGCAGCCGTACTCGAACGTGTTGCAGGAGAGGCACTGCTGTTCCGAGAAACGCTGGGTGGTTCCGTTCGCGAGCTTGTAAGCGGATTCCAGCGCGCTTACCGCCGCGAAGGCCCAGCAGGAGCCGCAGCCGCCCTGGTTCTTGGCGCCGGTCGTGCCGGTGGTCCGCCAGTCCCAGACGGCCGGGGTGTCCCGCAGGGGAAGCGGTTCGCTCGTGCCCGAAGAGAAGCGCGCGAGCAGTTCCGGATCGGCCGGGATGTAGCTGAGCATCGCGGCGCGTTCTTCGGGGGGGATATGGCTGATGGAGGTGAAGCCCGCCTCCCAGTGCCAACCGTTCTCGTCGATCTGACGTTGGATCTCTGCCAGTTCGGCCGCCTCGCTCCAGGGTTGATCCGCGAAGTCGGCGAAGGTCGGGGTGGCCGGCGCACAGGCGAGAATGGCCACGATCAGCCAAATGGGGGAAAGCGGTCTGAAGGTGCCGGGTGTGCTATGGTGCATTTCGGGCTCCTCGGTCGGTCTGGGGGCTTGATGGCAACATCGTCGACCTCCTCCGGAGGCCGAGACCTCGAACAATCCATTCTATCACATGCGGAGGCCAATCAAGCGAGCCATGAATGCCGCCGGCGGCGGCCGAATTGGGACGGCGATACATTGTGGCTGAAACGAGAGATGGGGGTCCGCGCCGCTCCTCCGGCCGCGCGCGCATGAAACCGGCGCGTTCGGTCAGCCCCAAGCTTCTCTACAGCGACGACCAGGGCGTCATACGGGACCACCCGTTCCTGCTGGCGGTCGGTGACCGGGGGGGGACGCCGCTGCCCCTCACCGAGGGCGGGCGGATTCCGCTGCCGCGCGGGAGCGACCTTTTCTTTCTGCCGGGGCGTTCGCCCCTCGGGTGGGACCCGCGTCGGGAGGAAGTGACGGCTCTGGATCGCGACGAAGGGGGCGCGCCCATTCATGCCGTGGCGGCCTTCCTGGCGCCCGCGCACACGGCCGATCGGCTGGTCGCCTATCGCACGCGGCCCGGAGCGCCGCCCTTGCCTCTCTTTTCCTATGCCGCCGTCGGGTTCGACGCCGGCCGGCATTGGACGGCGGCGCGCAGGGTCGATCCCGATCCTCGGCAAGACCCTTGGCGTTTCGACATCGATCAGGTGCGGGCGGCGGTGGAGGTGGGCCTGGCGGAGGATGCCGGCAATGCCCTGCTGAAGCAGCTCCGCCGCTGCGCGCTCGAATATCACTGCCGGGCGGCGCAAAACTTCTTTCTCGGTCGCCACGAGGCGCCGCTGCCGATCAGCTCGGCCTGCAATTCGCGTTGCCTGGGCTGCATCAGCCTGCAGCCCGACGGCTGTTTCAAGGCCGCCCACGAGCGCATCGGGCGCGCGCCGTCGCCGCCCGAGGTCGCCGCCGTCGCCCTGGCCCACATTCGCCGCGTGCCTGGGGCGGTCGTCAGCTTCGGTCAGGGATGCGAGGGCGAACCGCTGCTGATGCGCGAGGTGATCACCGCGACGGTCCGGCTCATTCGCGAGGCGACAGCCGAGGGGACGATCAACCTGAACAGCAACGCGAGCCTTCCGCAGGTCGTGGAAGAGCTGGCCCGGCTTGGTCTCGACAGCCTGCGAGTGAGTCTGAACAGCGCTCGCGAGCGATTGTACGACGCATACTATCGGCCGCAGGGCTACGGTCTGCGGGACGTGGAAGAATCCATGCGGATCATGAACGAGCGACGGCGCCTGGTGAGCCTGAATCTGCTCTATTTTCCGGGCGTGACCGATCGGACGAAGGAACTCGAGGCGCTCTCGGCCCTGATCGAGCGGACGGGGGTCCGGATGATCCAGTTGCGCAATCTGAACATCGACCCCGAGCTGTACCGTGCGGCGCTTCCGCGAGAGGCGCTGGGGGCGGGGATGGGCCTGGATGCCTTCATGGAGGCGCTGCACAGCCGTTTCGCTCGTCTGCGCTTCGGTTACTTCAACCCGTCGAAGGAGCAGTTTCGCCGCTGGTAGGGTCGCCGCCGGACCGGACGGCATGCGGCCGGAGCTCTTCCCGCCGCACCGCCTTCCCGGAGTATTCCGGCCGCGAAAGATCGCCTACGAGGTGAAGCTCTTCAGCAATTCGCGGGCGATGACGATGCGCTGGACTTCGCTCGTGCCTTCGCCGATCTCGCAGAGCTTGGCATCGCGGAAGTAGCGTTCCACGGGATAGTCCTTCGTGTATCCGTACCCCCCGAAGATCTGCACCGCCAGGAGCGAGGCCTTCATGGCCGCGGTCGCGGCGAAGTACTTCGCCATCGCCGATTCCATCGTGTGCCTGCGCCGCGCGTCCTTCATCCGGGCGGCATGGTAGGTCAGATGTCGGGCCGCCGTCAGTTCCGTTTGCATGTCGGCCAGATAACTTTGAATCATCTGGAAATCGGCGATCGGCCGGCCGAACTGCTTTCTCTCGAGCGCGTAGGGCCCGGCCGCATCGAGGGCGGCCTGGCCGATCCCCAGGGCCAGGGCGGCGATCGAGATCCGGCCGCCGTCCAGCGTCTTCATGAAGATCGGGAAACCTTGGTTGAGCTCGCCGAGCAGAGCGCCCTTCGGAATGCGGCAATCCTCGAAGATCAGCTCGCGCGTGTCGGATGCGCGCAGCCCCAGTTTGTTCTCCTTCTTGCCCAGGCGGAACCCGGGGGTGTCCTTCTCCACCAGGAAGGCCGAGATGCCATGAGAACCCTTGAGGGTCTTGTCGGTCTTGGCGGTGACGACCAGAACGCCGGCATAGGTCGCGTTGGTGATGAACTGCTTGGTCCCGTTGAGGACCCACGCATTGCCGTCCAGAACGGCGGTGGTGCGCGTCCCGCCGGCATCCGAGCCCGCTTCCGGCTCGGTCAGGCCGAAGGAACTGAGGTATTCGCCCCCACAGATCTTCGGCATGTAGGCGGCCTTCTGCTCCCGGTTGCCGAAGGTGTGGATCGGCCAGACGCCCAGGGAACAGTGCGCGGCCAGGGTGATCCCATGCGAGCCGTCGACACGGGAGAGTTCTTCGACCGCCAGGATGTAGCTGAGTGTGTCGCCGCCCGACCCGCCTTCCTCCTCCGGAAAACCGATTCCAAAGATCCCCATTTCCCCCAGCTCTTTGACCGTCTGCTTGGGAAACTCCTGGCTCTCGTCCAACTGCGCCGCCAGGGGAGCGATCTTCTCGCGGGCGTAGCGCCGCACCGTGTCGCGAATCGACTGCTGTTCCTCGGTCAAGTCGAAATTGGTGACCATGGGGCCGTCCTCCAGCATTGCGGCTGCGATCGAAGCGGAATCGCACCGACGATACGGGGATGCGCTCGCCAAGGTCAAGGCGGCAATCGGGGGGGGGGCGGCTGCGGGGTTCTTTCTGCATCCGAAGAGGTGGCTCGTCTCGTCCTGGTGGTGGCACGCTTGTTCAAGGCCGTTGGGTACGGATGAAGGTCCGGCGGGACCGGCGCGCGCGCTCTGCGGTCACGGCCTCTGGATGCACGCGCCTTGACTCGCTCGCGCGCTGGTCGCCGAGACATCCTCCCCACGCGCCGGCCGCGCGGCGAGACATCCCGCCGGACCTTCATCCGTACCCAACGGCCTCGCCGAGCCCTCATCCGGACCAACCGGACCGGCCGACCTCTCCGACCTACCGGATCTCTCGGACCGGCCGGACCTCTCGGGCTTGCCGACCCCACCGACCTTCGGCGGCCCGCCCGGAAGACCTCATTCATGCCCGCGCCGCTCGAGCCTATGCGAGGCATCACCGCGTGTTGAATGCGAGCGAAACTGATGCAGTGAATCAGGTTCTCGATTGACGCTCGCCGCCGTCGCGGGCTACCCTTCCCGTTCGTGCCTTGAGCAGTGAAGACGTTTCCCGGAGAGCGGGCCCGATCCGCGGGACGTATGCGGGTGCGGGGTCGTTCTGGACAATGGAAGGAGGAGGCATGGCCGTAGGGATCATCGGCTACGGCGCGCACATTCCCCGGCGCAGAATCAAGGTCGAGGAGATTGCCAAGGTCTGGGGAGCGGATGCGCCCAGCTACAAGAAGGGCCTCGGGCTGATCCAGAAATCGGTTCCCGGACTCGACGAGGACACCATCACCCTCTCGGTCGAAGCGGCCCGCAATGCGCTGGCGCGCGCGGGCATCGACGCGAGCGAAATCGGCGCGGTCTACATCGGTTCCGAGTCCCATCCCTATGCGGTCAAGCCTTCCGGGGCCACCGTGGCCGAGGCGATCGGGGCCACGCCCGACTGCCACTGCGCCGATTTCGAGTTCGCGTGCAAGGCGGGCTCCGAGGGTATGTTCGTCGCCTACGGTCTCGTCAAAGCGGATCTGATCAAGTACGGCTTGGCCATCGGTGCGGATACCTCGCAGGGAGCCCCCGGGGATGCGCTGGAATACTCGGCCGCGGGGGGTGCGGCGGCCTTCATCATGGGCGCCGATAACGACAAGCTGATCGCCACGGTCGATGAGACCTACTCGTTCATGACCGATACTCCCGATTTCTGGCGGCGGGACCATCAGTTCTATCCCTCGCATGGCGGGCGGTTCACCGGCGAGCCGGCCTACTTCCGCACGGTGACCGGCGCGGTCAAGGGGCTGCTGGATAAGGCGGGCCTCAAACCCAAGGACTTCAAGTACGCCATCTTCCACCAACCCAACGGGAAATTCCCCTCGCGTGTCGGCAAGATGCTGGGATTCACTCCCGAACAGATCGAAACCGGCCGTGTCGTGCCCTTGCTCGGCAACACCTACTCGGGCGCTTCCCCGATCGGGCTCACGGCCGTGCTGGATGTCGCGGAGCCGGGCGACCGGATCATGATGTGTTCGTACGGCTCGGGCGCGGGGAGCGACGGCTTCGTTCTCACCGCGCGGCCGCGCGTGCGCGAGACGCGGGACCTCGCGCCGCGGACGCGCTGGTTGCTCGACAAGAACGTGCGCTACGTCGAGTACGGCGAATACGCCAAGCTGCGCCGCAAGATCCGCCTGGCGGCCGAGTAGGAGGGAACCATGAGAGACGTTGCGGTCATCGGCGTCGGCATGCAGAAATGGGGCGAGCTGTGGGAGAAATCCACGCGCGACATCTTCGTTGAGTCCGCGCTGCTCGCCATGGACGACGCCGGTGTGGACCATGTCGATTCGATGTATGTGGGCAGCATGAGCCCTGGGATTTTCGCCGCGCAGGAACATCTGGAATCGGTCCTGGCGGACTATCTGGGTGAGAAGCACATCCCCGCCACGCGGGTCGAGTCGGCCTGCGCCTCGGGCGGGCTTGCCTTCCGCTTGGCGTTCATGGACGTGGCTTCCGGCATGCACGATGTCGTGCTCGCGGGCGGCATCGAGAAGATGACCGACGTCAGCGGCGCGGAGGCGACCCATGCGCTCGCGACGGCCGCCGACATGATGTGGGAGGGCATGAGCGGCGTCACCTTCCCCGGTCTCTACGCCATGATGGCGGTGGCGCACATGGCCAAGTACGGCACGAAGCGGGAGCAGTTGGCCGCGGTGGCCGTCAAGAACCACGCCAACGGCTATGACAACGCGCGGGCCCAGTTCCGGATGAAGATCACGATCGATGATGTGATCCAATCGGTCAAGGTGGCCGATCCGCTGAACATCCTCGATTGCTCGCCGATCACCGATGGAGCGGCGGGGGTGATCCTCGTTCCGGCGGACATGGTGAAGAAGTTCAAGCGTCCGGGGGTGAAGATCACCGGCACGGGTCACGCCACCGACACGATCGCCCTGCACGGGCGCGAGGATCTGACGGCCCTCAAGGCGGTGAGCGAGGCGGCCAAGCGGGCGTACGCCATGGCGGGCCGGCAGCCCCGGGACATCGATCTTGCCGAGGTCCACGACTGCTTCACGATTGCCGAGATCATCGTCAGCGAGAGTTTGGGCTTCTGCGAGCCCGGCCAGGGCGGGCCGGCCGTCGAGCGTGGGGAAACGGCGATCGGTGGGCGAATCCCGATCAATGCGAGCGGCGGACTCAAATCCAAGGGTCATCCGGTGGGCGCCACAGGGATTGCCCAGATCGTGGAACTGGTCGAGCAGTTGCGCGGCGAGGCCGGCCCCCGGCAGGTCAAGCAGGCGCGCGTGGCTCTCGCGCAGAACATGGGCGGCAGCGGCGGAAGCTGCCTGGTGCATATCCTGGAGGTGATGTAAATGCCCCCGGCAAGATCATGGCGCAAGTATCCGCAAACGTATCGTCTCGAGGCGGCGCGCTGCAAGAAATGCGGTCAGACCAGCTTTCCGCCCCGTCTGATCTGCCCCGAGTGCAGGGGGCGTGACTTCGAAACCTACCGGATGAAGCGGACCGGCACGGTCGTGACCCATACGGTGGTGCGCACTCCGTCCCAGGAATTCGCGGGGCTGGCGCCCTTCGCGGTGGGGATCGTGCAGATGGACGATGGGCCGCGCCTCACGGTGCAAATCGCCGATGTGGAATTCGACGAACTGCGCATCGGCATGCCGGTCAGGCTGGAATTCCGGCGGATCTACAGCGAGGGTGAAGCGGGCGTGATCCTGTACGGCCACAAAGCCGTGCCGCTGCGGTCCTGAGCTTCGCACAATCGCTCGCGCCCGATGCAGCGGCAGCCCCCGCGCACGGGATCGAAGGTGCCCGCGGATGGGGAGGAGTGAGGGATGGGGCATGGCACGGTGCGCCTGACGCGCACGGGTCCCGTGGCCTACGTGACGCTCGACCGTCCCGACATCCGCAACGCCTTCAATGACGAGATGCTGGCCGACCTGCGCGAGGCTTTCGCCGCCTTGCGCGAGGCCGCAGACGTGCGCGTCATCGTCCTGACCGGGGCGGGACGCGCATTCTGCGCCGGGGCGGACCTCCACTGGATGCGGCGCATGCGCGACTACACCTTCGCCGAGAACTGCGCCGATTCACTGAGGCTCGCCGCGATGCTCTACGAGGTCTTTACCTCGCCGAAGCCCGTCATCGGCCGGATCAACGGACCGGCGATCGGCGGGGGCACGGGGCTGGTGGCCGTGTGCGACATCGCGATTGCGGCGCAGGAGGCCTACTTCGCCTTCACCGAGACCAAGCTGGGGCTCACCCCGGCCGCCATCTCCCCCTACTTGCTGAAGCGCATGGGCGAGCGCAATCTGCGCGAGTTGTTCCTCACTGGTGAACGCTTCCCGGCCGCCCGCGCGGCCGCCCTGGGCCTGATCAACGAAGCGGTGCCGGCGGGCGAGTTGGATGCTGCGGTGGAGGGGAAGATCGCACAGCTTCTCACCGGCGGGCCCCAGGCCTTGACGGCGTCGAAGGCGTTGCTCCGTGAGATCGGCGAACGTCCGCTCGAAGAGAACGGAGCCTATACGGCCGAGGTGATCGCGCGCTTGCGCGTCAGCCCCGAAGGCCAGGAGGGCATGGCGGCCTTCCTGGAGAAGCGTCCACCGCGCTGGATCACGCGGGGCGAGGATACCGCCTAGCGACGAAGCGAACGACGCCGCGTGGCTCGCCGGGCGGGCCGGCGGGCGGGGGAGAGTGCGAGGCGATGTTCAAGCGCATTCTGATCGCCAACCGCGGCGAGATCGCATTGCGCGTTATCCGCGCCTGCCGCGGTCTGGGAGTCGAGACCGTGGCGGTCTTTTCCCAGGCGGACGCCGACTCGCCCCATCTGGACGAGGCCGACTTCCGTGTCTGTATCGGACCGCCGAAGAGCTCGGAGAGCTACCTCCACATGGAGGCGATCCTTCAGGCGGCCGAGCAGCACGATTGCTCCGCCATTCACCCCGGCTATGGCTTCCTTTCCGAGAACGCGCTCTTCGCGGAACTTTGCGAGCAGGCCAAGATGACCTTCATCGGGCCGCCGGCGGGAGCGATCCGCGCCGCGGGGGACAAGGCGACCGCGCGCGAAACGATGCGTGCGGCGGGCCTTCCGGTGATCCCCGGCTCGCAGGGCACGCTGCCCGGAGTGGAGCCCGGTGCGGAGTTGGCCCGGCGGATCGGGTTTCCGGTCCTGCTCAAGGCCACGGCCGGCGGCGGCGGCAAGGGCATGCGGCGCGTGAATGCGCCCGAGGAGTTCGCGCAGAAGTACCAGGAAGCCTCTCTGGAAGCGGACAAGGCCTTCAACAATCCCGGTCTCTATCTCGAGAAGTACATCATCGACGGCCGGCACATCGAGTTCCAGGTGATGGCGGATGCCTTCGGCGAAGTCGTCTACCTGGGTGAGCGCGAATGCTCGGCGCAGCGGCGCCACCAGAAGCTGGTCGAGGAATCGCCCTCGCCGGTGATGACCGATGAGGTGCGCCGCGAACTGGGCGAGGGGCTGCGCCGGGCGCTGCGTGGGATCGGTTATCGCAATGCCGGCACGGTCGAGTTCTTCCGCGACCGGGACGCGCGGATCTACTTCATGGAGGTCAACGCGCGTCTGCAGGTCGAGCATCCGGTGACGGAGATGGTCACCGGCCGCGATCTGGTCGCCGAGCAGATTCGCATCGCCGCCCAGGGACCACTTCCCTATGGGCAGGGGGACCTGAGATCGGAGGGACATGCGATCGAGTGTCGCATCAACGCCGAGGATCCCTTCGAGGATTTCCGCCCCTCCCCGGGCCAGATCACGGAGTTCGCGCCGCCCTCCGCGATCCCCGGCGTGCGGGTGCGCGTCGACTCGCACGTGCGACCGGGGTACCGCATCCCCAGGTACTACGATTCGCTGATCGCCAAGCTGATCGTCTGGGGGCCGTCGCGGGAGGCCGCGCGCGAAGGCATGATCGCGGCCCTGCGGTCGTTTCGCGTCGAGGGGGTGAAGACGACGATTCCGGTGCACTTGAAGATCATGCAAAGCCGCGATTTCGCCGCGGGCGAGTACGACACCGGGTTCATCGAGAGATTGTTGGGCTGACCGCGTGGCGCAGCGACCCGCGGTGCGCGCGACCGGCGGCGCGACCGGGCCCGGGTCCTGAAGTCGCACGGGGCAGGGCGGGCGGAGAGGAACGCTACGTATGGCCAAGGTCATTCTCCACCCCATCGGGGCGCCGATGGAGGAAGTGCTTCCCGAGCGGAGCTACCGCGAGAATGCGGAGCGCATGGCGGCGTTGAACGCGACGCTGGCCGCGCGGCGCGTCGAAGTGTACCGCGGCTGGGGGCCGGAATACGTCGAGCGCGTGCACGCCAAGGGCAAGCTCACGACCTGGGAGCGGATCGACATTCTCAAGGACCCCGGCAGCGCGATCTTTCCGATCAACACGTTCGTGAACTACGGTCTGGTCTTCGGAGAACCGCCGCGCACCTCGCCGTCGGCCGGTGTGATCACCGCCTTCGTCCGCGTACACGGGCGACTGACCGTGGTCATCGCCAATGACAATACCGTCGCCTCGGGAGCGTGGTGGCCCCTTACGCCGGAAAAGATCGAGCGCGCCCAGGAGGTGGCCCTGCGGCTGAAGCTGCCGGTCGTCTATCTGGTCGACTGCTCCGGCCTGTTCCTGCCCGAGCAGTCCCACACATTCCCGGGCAAGCTGGGCGCCGGCTACATCTTCAAGATGAATGCGCTGCTCTCGGACAGCGGCGTACCGCAGATCGCCGGCGTGCTCGGGGACTGCATCGCCGGCGGCGGGTACATGCCGATCATCTCCGACAAACTCTTCATGACCGAGCAGGCCTACATGGTGATCGCGGGCGCGGCCCTGATCAAAGGGGCCAAGTCGCAGAAGATCACCTCGCTCACGATCGGCGGCCCCGACATCCACGTGCATCTCTCCAACTGCGCCGACGAACGCGTGCCCGACGACCGGGTGATGATCGCGCGCATCCGGCAGGAAATCGCCAAGCTGCCGGGCGCCGCCGCCGACTACTACCGGCATGCCTTCAGTCCGGCCGAGCCGCGCTACTCTCCGCTCGAGCTGAACGGCCTGCTGCCGACCGACCACCGCGTAGTCTACGACGCCCGCCAGGTGATCGCCCGGCTCGTGGACAGCTCGCTCTTCTGGGAACTGATGCCGCATACGGGAGCGGAGATGATCACCGGCATCGCGCGTCTGAACGGGCTTTACGCGGGCATCATCATCAACAATCAGCAGCTGACCGCGCATCCCGAGCGGCGCGACCGCCCGCGTCCGGGCGGCATCCTCTATCGCGAGGGCATCGCCAAGATCTCGCAGTTCTCCCGCGCCTGCGATGCGGACGGCATTCCCATCATCTGGTTGCAGGACATCTCCGGCTTCGACATCGGTCTCGAGGCGGAAAAACACGGCCTGCTCGGGTTCGGCTCGAACTTGCTGTATACCAACTCGACCAACCGCGTGCCGATGATCACCGTACTCCTGCGCAAGGCCTCCGGGGCCGGCTACTATGCGATGACCGGCCGGCCCTACGAGCCCTTCGTGCAGTTGTCGACGCCCCTCACGCGCCTGGCGGTCATGGAGGGCCGGACGCTGGCCATCGGCGCCTTCCGCACGCGCCTGGACGACAACTTTCACATCCTGGCGACCGATCCCGCGGAACGCGCGCAGGTGGAGGCGGGGATGCGCGAGGTGGAGAGCCGCATCGAGGCGGACATGGATCCCTACAAATCCGCCCGGCAGATGGACACGGATGAGATCGTCGCGGTCCATGAGCTGCGGGAGTATCTGGCGACGCTGGTCGAGATGTCCTATCAAAGCATCGGATACCGGAGGGTCAAGAACCCGCGCATCTGGTCGATGCACGACCTGCAGGTCTTGATGGACTACCCGGGCTGACGCCGAAAGGCGGGGAGTGAGATGGCCGAACGCACGTTGATCGCCAGGGTGCGTCCCGCTGAGCGGGACCCGGCCCTGCTCGTTGTGGCCTCGCCGGTCGTGGGCGTCATCGACGGCCGGCCCTCCGCGGGCCTGTTCCTCAATCCATTCGATCGGGTCGGGACGGTCAAGATCCTCAACCGGCGTTACGCGCTGCGGCTGCCGCGCGAAGTGCGGGGACGGGTGCTCGAGGCCCGCCTGCCCGATGCCGCGACTCCGGTGGCCTACGACGAGGCCCTTCTGTTGATCGATCCGCGCGCCGCGGCGGATGCTGCGCAGTCGCCGGCGACGATGGCCGGGGCGGCGGCGGGAGAGGGGGACCCGGATGCGGCGGGGTTGATCCTCGTGCCGGCGCCGTCCGAGGGGATCTTCTACCGGCGTCCGGCGCCCGAGGCGCCCGTGTACGTCGAAATCGGGGCGCACGTGTCCGCGGGCACCGTGCTCGGCATGGTGGAAGTGATGAAGTGTTTCAATCAGATTGCCTACGGCGGCCCCGGGCTTCCCGAAAAGGGCGAAATCGTGCGGATCCTGGCGGAGGATTCGAGCGAAGTGGAATTCGGCCAGGCGCTGTTCTGGATTCGTCCGCTGTCTTGATGTCCGTGGCCCGCGCGTACCTTGAAAGACCGGTTGCGGAGCGGATGCCCGCCTCGATCCCGGAGGCTGCTTGGAGATCTGGCAGGTTCCCGCGCTCCTGGCGGGCGGGTTCTTCTGCGGCGTCATCAATGCCCTGGCGGGGGGAGGCTCCTTCGTCACTCTGCCGTTGCTGCTCTGGATCGGACTTCCGCCGCAGGTTGCCAATGCGACCAATCGTGTCGCGATCGCGCTGCAATGCGTGACGGGCATCGTCGCATATGACCGGCGCAAGATGCTGCCGTGGAGTCACCTGCCCGCCATCGCCGTACCGGCGGTCGCGGGATCGCTGCTCGGGGCCTACCTGGCCGCCCATGTCGATGAAACGATGTTCCGCCACGCATCCGCCGTCCTCTTCGCCGTCATGGCGGGCACCGTCTTCCTGGATCCAGGCCGGTGGGCCCGCAAGGACTCGGTGGGCAGGATCCGTCCCCATTTCTATCCTCTCTTTTTCGTCATGGGCATCTACGGCGGGTTTCTGCAGGCGGGACTGGGCGTGCTGCTCATCAGCACCTTCGTGCTGCTCGGCGGATACGACGTCGTGCGTGGAAACGCATTGAAGTTCGCCCTGGTCCTCACCTTCACGACCGCCGCCCTGCTCCTGTTCGCCAGCGTCGGCCAGGTGCGCTGGCTGATCGGCCTGTGTCTGGCCTGCGGCAGCATGGCGGGAGGCTTCGTCGGGGCGCGCCTCGTGATGGCCAAGGGGTCGCCGTGGGTGCGTGGTTTCGTCGTGGTCGCCGCCCTGGCCGCGATCGCCGAACTGCTGCTCGGCGCATGAGTCTGAAGAGGGCAACTCCCTGGACCGCGGCCGGTTGGCCTGGCTGAAGCCTGCCCTTCCCTTGTCCCAGCGGAGAAATCGGCTTGGCCGTCGCGGCAGGCCACGAAACGGGCCGGGTGTCTTAGAATAGAACCGAGCCGGGGACGGCGGGTTCGATGATATGCTGCCGGGGCGATCGGAGTATCAGGCATGCCGCAAACGAGCCACGCACATCGACGGCGCGAGCTGTGGGCGCGAGTCGGGCGGATTCTGCCGCTCGTGGCTGCCGGCGGCATGGCGCTGATCGCGCTGCACCCCGGCTGTTCCGGAGACCACCGCCCCGCCGTTCTCTCCGTCGATCCCGAAGTCATTCAGTTGAACGAAGGCGATGTGGGTGGGGCCTTCACGATTCGCAACGCCGGTGGCGGAACGCTGCACTGGTTGCTGCGCAGTGAGGCTCCCTGGGCGGTTCCGGAAACGTCGCGCGGCATCACGCTGCTCGAGGAGACGACGATCCCCTTCGCCATCGCCGGCGAAAGCCTCAGCGTCGGCCCAAGCACGGCCGTCGTGCGCATCGAGTCGAATGGAGGCGCGGCGTCGGTGCTCATCCGCATGTGGCAGGCCCTCGCGGTCGCACCCGACAGCCTGGTCCTTTCCGACAGTCTGACCGAGGGGTCGATCGTGCTGGAAAACCCAAGCGGCGCCTCGCTGTCCTGGATCGCGGCGGTCGACCGCCCCTGGCTCGGGATCGAGAAGCCCTCCGGCGTGCTCGCCGCACCCGCCGAGACGGTGCGGGTGAGCGTGAGCCGCGCGGGGCTTGACGCCGGGCTGTACCAGGGATCGGTGCGCGTCGACGCGGGCGCCTATGGGCAGGACACGGTGGACGTGTTCATGTCGGTCGGGTCCTTCGCCACGGTTTGGGGTCATGTCTTTCACCGCAGCAGCCGCATCCCGATTTCCGGCGTCCAGGTGCGGACGGCGGGGAAGGTCGCCGTCAGCGACGACGAGGGGTTCTACTCCCTCGGGAACATCTCCCCGGGCACCCGCTGGTTGAATGCCGAGCGCGACGGATACGAAACCTACGGGGAATCGGTGACGACGACTCTGGCGGGTCTGCAACACGACATCGAGCTGTTCTCCGAGATCTACCAGCACCAGGTGAGCGGTGTCGTGAGCAACCATCTCGACCATCCGATATCCGAGGCCGAGGTGGTCCTGCTGAATCCGGACGGGTCGGCCTCCACGATTCAGGCAGCCACCGGTTCCGCCGGACGCTTTCAGATGGCAGGAGTGCCGCAAGGGACGCGCGCGATCCGCTTGAGCCAGCGCCTCTACCACAGTCGTGCGGAAACGGTCATCGTGAACGGAGAGATCGAGCAGCTCGAGCTGCGGCTCAGCGCGCTGTCGCTCCCGCCGCCGGTCGTGTCGCGCGGGCCTGAGGTCGGCCGGCATGGCTGCCGGATCGTGCAGGTCTCCTGGCCCCCGCGCCGGGAGGAGACGGTGGCGGGCTACCGCGTTCTGCGCGCTCTGGAGGACGCGGGCGAGTACGCGGATATCAGCGGATTCCTGGAGCCCGGCATCCTGACCTTCGATGATCCGGACGTAGCGCAAGGGGCCTACGGCTATCGGGTGTTGACCGTGAACATCGATGGGGTGGCCGGGTCGCCCTCGCCGATGACCTCAGTCGAGGTGCGTCCCTGGTCCCTGCTGCGGCCCAACGAATTCTTCGATCCATCTGCGCGCTGGGGGCATTCGGCCGTTCTCGCCGACGATCATCACATGTACATCTATGCCGGCACCGGTTGCGAATCGGGAGCGTGCGGGACCGACTTTCGCGATCTCTGGGGCTTCGATTTCGCTACCCATGAATGGACCCGCGTCGATGACCGGGGCGGCCCTCAGGAGAAGCGCATGGGTCACAGCGCCATCTACGACCGCCCGCGCAATCGCATAGTGATCTTCGGCGGGGGCAAGACGACCAACCAGACCGGCATGAACGATACCTGGGCCGTCGATCTGGCGACCCGGGCTTGGACCCGGTTGAATCTCGGCGGGGCGGCACCGCGCCCCCGCTTCGGCCACACGGCCATCCGCGATTCGCTGAACGATCGGATGATCGTCTACGGCGGGCGCACGGGGAACCTCGCCCTGAACGACGTGTGGTCCTTCGATCTGATCACCGAGAGATGGGAGATGCTCCGCTCGGGCGCACCCGACGAGCTTGTGGAACAACCCGCGCCGCGTAGCCATCACTGCGCCGTGCTCGTCCAGCAACCGGGGCGGCACTGGATGGTGGTCTATGGCGGCTGGCTAAGTCCGTCCGCGGCGCATCGGGACAGCTGGGCCTTCGACCTGGATGCCGGGACGTGGATCCGGCTCCCCGACGGGCCCGGCGCGCGCGCGCTGCATGTCGCCGTTTTTGCGACGAATCGACAGTGGATGGTGATCTACGGCGGGCGGGAAAACGGCTACGGCCCGTTGCTCGCCGATGTTCATGTCCTGGCCCTGGAGGCCGATCCGACCTGGATGGCTCTCGATCTGGGCACGGGCGCGGACATTCCCCCGCCCCGCTTCGGAGCGGCTGCGCTCTTTGACCCGTCCGATCTCGGCATGGTCGTGACCGGCGGCAATCTCTCCTCCCTCGAGGGCGGGCTCGAAGTCAGCAACGAAGTCTGGACCATCTGCCTCGCCGACTGAGGAGCTGCCTTCGGCAGCGGCCGGTCCGCACCGGTCCGCGGGGAGATCGGCTGCTTCAGGGGCCCCGCGGCGGCCGGGCGCATTCTCCGATCTGCAACCGTTTGCATGCCTCGACGGGTCATGCTAGGCTACCCCGCGAAATCCTGATACGCCATCCGGACCCTGGACGATTGGAGGTGCCATGCTGCGCAATCCATGGATCATGCGGTGGGCCGCCGCCTGCGCCCTGCTTGGGGCGGTCATGCTTGGCTGCGGCGACGACAAGTCCCCCTCTTCGGACGACGATGACGACGAAGGGGCGATGACTGCGGAAGAGCTGCAGGCGGAACTGATGCCGCTGGTCTCGGGCATGAACGAGACGGCCGCCGACTGCTCGGCCGGCCAGGTGCTTGACACCGAAGCGAATGCCGATATGTTTGAGTATCTCATGGGGGAGATCCTTGCTCCCGTGTTGGCGGGCCAACCGGCCTACCAATTCTATGGGACCTATCAGGACCAGACCGCCGGGGACGACGGGACGGGTGTCGCCAAGGTGAGCGACGCTCCCTACACCGGGATCAAGGTGCTCCTGGTCGCGACCGACACGCTGGACAGTCCGATCACCGGGTATCTGCTGCTCTCGAACGTGTCGCTTGCCACGGTCATCGATACCGCCAGCGGACTGGTGGCCGTCGATCTGTCGGTGAACGCCAAGCTGCACGAAGATCAGAGCGGCGAAGAAATCGTCCTGAATCTCGAGAACCTGGAGGTAAACGCCCAGACGGACGAAGAAGGGGAACTCCTGGATCTCGACGCCGAGTTGGATCTTTCGGGAAGCGCCTGTGGGCTTTCCTACGAGATCGACATGGATCTGGACCTGCAAGAGGGGATGGACCTGACCGGTTGGTACAGTTACGACGGCCTGACGGTCAACTATGCGGTGGCGGCCCATCTCCAGCCGGACACCGCCCTGACCGCGCACATCTGGACCGGCCCGTCCCAGAATCCGACCGTGTCGGTCATCCTCGAAGCTCAGGTCGGCGACTCGACCGGCTGCCTCACCGGCAGTATCAACGTCCGGGGGACGAAGCAGGCCGACATCGTCTCGACCGGCTGCGGAACCGACTCGCTGGAAGTGTTCCTCGTCGTTCAGGGCGAGCAGATTCCGGCCGAGGAAGTCCTGGGCGAGTTGCTCGATCTCCTCGAAGGCATCGAGATTCCCACGGTCTTCATGCGCAATCGCGCAGAGGGAGTGTACAGGATGTGCTCGCTTCCCAAGCACATCACCCATCGCGAATTCTGGCTGCCGCTGGAGTAGATCTGCAAGAATCCTAAACGGGCCCGCTCGGGCGGCAGGCTGTCGGATGACAGCCCCCGCGTGAGCGGGCCCGCTTCTTTCCGCTTCGCCTCTTTGCCGGGCAGCCCCCACCGCTCCCCGCGCCGAGGTCAGAGGGGATCAGATCAGCGCCGTGCTGAAGTACCGCTCCGCGCGATCCGGCAAGATCGTGACCACGTTGAAGGTCGGCCCGAGCCCCCGCGCGATGAACGCCGCCGCCCAGACATTGGCGCCCGAGGAGGTCCCGACCAGCAGCCCCTGGGTGCGGGCCAACTCGCGGGTCGTGCGAATGGCGTCTTCGTCGCTGACCGTGATCAGATCGTCGATCAGTTGCGTGTCGAGACAACTCGGGACGAATCCATCCCCGATCCCCTGGATCGCGTGCAATCCGGGTTCCTGCTTGAGCAGCGCAGCCGTCTGCTTCGGCTCGACCGCAATGATGCGCACCGCCGGGTTGCGCTCCTTGAGGAACTTGCCCACGCCTCCCAGCGTCCCGCCGCTACCCACGCCGGCCACGAACGCGTGCACCTTCCCTTCCAGGCTTTCCCAGATCTCGCGCCCGGTGAATAGATAGTGGGTTTCGGGATTGAGCGGATTGTCGAACTGGTTGAGCCGCCACCCGTCTTCCCGCCGCGCGATCTCGTTCGCCAGCCGGACGCACTCGTCCACGCCCTTCTTCCCGGGGGTGAGAATCAACTCGGCCCCCAGGGCCCGGATGATTTTCTTGCGTTCCTCGCTCATGTTTTCGGGCATGACGATCTTGACCGGATGGCCGCGTTGCACGCCGACCAGCGCGATGCCGATGCCTGTGTTGCCCGTGGTCGCTTCGACGATGAGCATGCCCGGAGTCAGCGTGCCGTTCTTCTCCGCCTCGAAGATGATGTGCTTGGCGACACGGTCCTTGACGCTGCCTCCCGGGTTCAGGAACTCGGCCTTGGCATAGAGCGACATGTCGGTGAAGCGGGTCAGCTTGATGAGCGGGGTATTGCCGATCAGATCGAGGATCTCGGTGGAATAGCTCATGCAGGGCCTCTCCATCTGCGTTTTTTCGATTCGCGACGCTGCCCGTCCGGAGTGCGGCCGGCTTTCGTCCACGGCTTCACCTCCGGCGAACGCCTCTCTCGTACTATCGGCAGGGGATCGCTTGCGCATTAACGACCGGATGCGGGCGGGAGGCCTATGAACGCAGGGCCAGGATTTCGTCGATGATCGCCAGGCGCCCGTCCCGCAGCGCCTCGGGGCCATGGAGCCGGGCGCACCACTGGCGACCCCGGCGGCCCAACCCGGCCGCCTCCGCGGGATGCTCGCACACCCAGGCGATCTGGGTCGCCAGCGCTTCGGCATCGCTGCCCAGGAGCAGGTGCTCTCCCGGCGTGACGTTCAGACCCGCCGCGGCGAGCGGAGTGGCGACCACCGCCGTGGCGGCGGCCAGGGCCTCCAGGATGCGGATGCGGACACCCGCCCCGAAACGAAGCGGCACAAGCAGCACGTCGATCGCCGCGAAGAATTCCGCGAGATCCTCGACCAGGCCGAGCCAGCGCGCGCCGCTCTGGCCCGCCCGCTTCGCCAGTCCGGGATCGGCGCCGTTGCCGGCGATGATCAACTCCGCTCCGGGCAGCCGCTCCGCCACGCGGGGCCAAATGTCTTCCAGGATGAAGCAGAGTGCGTCGCGGTTGAAGTCGGCGCGAAAGCTGCCCAGGAATCCCACCCGCCGGCCGGCAACGGCGGGGCGCCCGAAGCGGAAGAACTCGGCCGAAACGGGAACGGGGAGATGGCGCACGAGCGGCGGGTGGACTCGCGCGGTGTCCGGAGTGTGCTCCAACTCATGCGCGACCGTTTCCCGGTCGGCCGCGGTCAGGGTCAGGATGGCATCGAAGAGCGTCCAGGCGTGGATCTCCAGTCGTTTCTCCCGCTCCAGGCGCCGCCGGCGCCGGTCTCTCTCGCGCGGGTCGGTGGTCGCGCCGATCGCGCGTTCGATGATCTGGAAGCCGGCATCGTGGGCCAGAAGCGCCGCTCGGCCGCAGTGAATCGAACGGCGCAAGAGGTACGTCTCCCAACTTTCCAGGATCGTGAGATCGGGCTCGAATTCCCGTTCGATCCGCTCCAAACCTCCTCGCAACTCCCGGTTGGACGCGTAGAGACAGATCTCGGGGATCCTGCGCAGGCGCGCCAAGGTCCGATTGCGCGCCTTGTAGAGCAGCCGGTGCACCGGGGAGCGGCGGTTGGGCATCAATGGGGCGTGCACGCGCACCCCCAGGCGTTCGATGTGCGGGATCAAGCCTTGCTCGGCCGGATCTTCAAGCTGACAGAGGAAGACGACCTCGTGGCGCGCCGCCAGATCCTCGAGCAGGGCGAGCGAAACCCGCCGCGTCCCCTGACTGGGCGGATAGGGGAAGAGGTGTTTGACCACCAGAATGCGGGCCATCTCAGCGTCCGGTGCCCGTCATCGCGGAACCACGCGAATGCGCGCATCCACGACCGCGCAATCGGCGCGGTCGGGATTCATGATGAAGGGATTCAGATCGAGCTCGACAATCTCCGGGATGTCCAGAACCAACTGGGAAAGCCTCATCAGGCACTCTCTCAACAGGTCGAGCGCCACCCCGGGTTCACCCCGCACGCCCTCGAGCAGGGGGAAGCCGCGGATCGAGTGCAGCATGTCGTCGGCGTCGACATCCGTGAGCGGGGGAATGCGCAGCACGACATCCTTCAGGACCTCGACGTACTTGCCCCCCATGCCGAACATGATCGCCGGTCCCATCTTGGGATCGAGCGACATGCCGAGGATTACCTCGCGGCCGGGCTTGATCATCTTCTGGATGAGGCCGCCTTCCTCCGCGGGATCGTCTCCCATCTTCTGGATCAAGTGCATGATCTGGGCGCGCGCGCCCTGCAGCTCGAGATCGTTGGCCACGTTGAGCACTACGCCGCCCATGTCGGACTTGTGCACGTATTTCAACCCGGCGACCTTGAAGGCGACGGGGTAGCCCAACCGATGGGCCGCCTGCAGGGCTTCCTCCGTACCCTCGGTCTCAATGAGGGGGGCGGTCGGAAAGCCGTAGCAGTCGAGAATGCGCATACACTCGGCGGTCGGCAAGTAGCCGGCGCCCTTGGCCAGGTGCGTCAAGACGATCGTGCGCGCTTCGTCTTCGCGGGCGGGGAATCGATAGATCTTGCCGTGCGGCCGCTTCTGCCGCTGCGTGTAGTTGTACATCTCGACGCAGGCCTGCACCGCCATTTCCGGGAAGGGATAGATCGGCGGGCAGTTGGGGATTTCACGGGGCAGGCTGCGATAGGACGACTCCTCGGCCATGATCACGCCGAGGATCGGCTTCTCGCGCCCATGGCGGGATTCGGCGATCGCCCGTGCGGCGTCGCTGGGGTTGACCATCAGCGGCGGTACGAAGAGCGCGAGGATGATGTCGACGTTGGGATCGTCGAAGAGGATCGGCAGGATCTGCCGGTAGGTGTCGGCTACGCCCCAGGCGGTAAGATCGATCGGGTTGGCCCGGCTGGCCTCGATGGGCAGCATCGTATCGAGCGTGCGGCGGGTGTTCTCGCTGAACTGGGCGATCTCCATTCCGCCGGTGACGAGGGCGTCGGTGGCCATGATCCCGGGACCGCCGGAATTGGTCAGGATCGCCACCCGGTTGCCGTCCGGCAGCGGCGAGCGGCAGAAGTTGGTGAGCAGGCCGAGCATCTCCTCGATCGTATTCGCGCGGATCGCACCGGTCTGGCGCAGAAAAGCGTCGACGGTGGCATCGGCCGCGGCGAGGGCGCCGGTGTGCGAGGATGCCGCGCGCGCCCCGGCCGCCGTCCGCCCCGATTTCACGATGACCACCGGCTTGCGGCGGGTGATCCGGCGCAACAGGGGGCCGAGCAGGAGCGGATCGCCGAAGGACTCGACGTAGAGGGCGATCACCTCCGTGTCCGGGTCGTTTTCCCAGTAGGCCAGCAGGTCATGTCCCCGCACGTCGGCGCTGTTGCCGACCGAGACGAAATAGCTGAAGCCGATGTTGAGCCGCTCCATGTTCTGGAGAATCGATACTCCCAGCGCGCCGCTCTGCGAAAGGAAGGCCAGCTTGCCGCTGATCGGCCGGCCGGGGGCGAAGGTGGCGTTCAAGCGCACGGTGGGGGTCATGTTCACCAGACCGAGGCAGTTCGGGCCGACCATGCGCATGTTGTATTTGCGTACCAGGCCGAGCAGCTCCTCCTCGCGCTTGATTCCCTCTCCGCCGATCTCTCGGAACCCGGCGCTGATCACGCACAGCCCGCGCACACCCTTGCGACCGCAATCCTCGACGATGGGGAGGACTTGGTTATGGGGGACGATGAGGAAGGCGAGGTCGATCTGATCCGGGACGTCGGCAATCGAGGGGTAGGCCTTCATGCTGTGGACGAAGGGGGCTTTGGGGTGCACCGGGTAGACGACCCCGTTGAAGTCTCCCTCGATGATGTTGTGCAGCACCACGCGGCCGATCGAATCGAGCCGCGGCGAGGCGCCGATGATCGCGATCGAGCGCGGCTTGAGGATCGGATCCAGACCCGCCAGCGCCGCCTGGTCGGCGGGTGCTTCTTCGTTGGTGATTTCGCGCGGTTCCTCTGCGGCCGGCCCGCGGCCGCGCGACTTGCTCCCGCTCATGATTCCTCCCTTCGATCGACAGGCAAGCAGGATAGGTCGCCGGCCCCGGCGGAACAAGGCGATTTCCTTGCGGCAAGGGTCGGGCCCGAGCGGACCCGACCCTTGCGGAGTCGCAAACGCAGCGGGGGCGAAGGGAATCCTCCGCGTCCCGCGTCGCGAGTCTTCTACCGTGTGAATTCGTAGAAGGTCGTGTCGGTCTGTGCGTCGATCAGCCCCAGCTGATAGGTTGAACCCGCGACGAGCGCGTCCGCCGTGCCGTGGAGCGGCAAGATCTGCAGGGATCCGGCCGGAGCCGTCCCGTAGATCACCGGCGGACCGAATCCCGAGATGCCGCTTGCCGCCACCGCCCAGCTGTTCGCCGATCCGAGCGGACGCAGGAACAGCCCGCGCATCGCCACGGGAGCCTGCCATGTGATGGTGGGATAGGCGCCGCTTCCCACGGTGATCGTGTGGACCGCCGCGTGGAGCTCGAGTTCCGCGGTTCCGCCGGCACCCAGCGCCTGTGCCTCGACGGTCAAGTCTTGCGCCGTCGTGGTCGAGGTCAGTGTGGTCGTGCAGGCCCCATACACGGTCGTGGCCGAGGTCGGAGAGAAGGCGACCGCGCCTTCAGGCTCACATGAGAAGCTGACCGTCGTTCCGTCGGGACACTCCTGCAGGTGTTGATCGACGATGCTCACATTGACCGCCGTCTGGCTGGCGCCGTCGGCGGGCAGGCTCGTCTCTCCCAAGGTGACCGCGATGGTCCAGACGGGGGTCTCCGGCGCTTCCCCGGGGACGAGCAGCGCCGCGTCTCCGGTGTACACCGTGGTGACACCGCTGCCTGTGTAGACCAGCGATCCGGTGAAGGGGAAGAACGACTCGCCCGCGTCGACGGTGACGAGAACCTGTTCGTGGGATTCCCAGCCATCCGTGGTTCCGCCGGAGATGGTGTAGGTCAACAGCGTCCCGTCGAGGACGATCTCGGAGATCAGGACCTCGTCGTCGTCGCCGCTCGCATTGATGTAGATGTGCTCCGGAGCGCCGCGATCATACTGCCAGATCAAGGTCAGCGGTTCGCCGGGGACGAAGTAGTCATTCTCTGGTTCGGTCAACTCGACGATCGGAAACTCCGGCCCGGTGAAGGAGCAGGTTGCCGTGCCGGCCTCATTGGAAGCCACGATCGTGTAGATCGTGCCGGGCTCATAGTCGAAACTGTAGATTGCATAGAAGGCATCGTCGGCGTCGCCCAGCGGGATCTCCGGAACGACCTGCCCGTTCAGGGTGACCGCGAACTCATCCGCGGGCGGATCGGGGGGATCGATCCGGCCGACCCAAACGCCGAATCCGCCGGGAGTGAAGGTGCCCCCAAAGTAGCCCTCGATCAGGTACTTCCCGGAACCGTCCGGCAAGTCATCTTGATCGTCCCCCGCGTTGGTCGATTTGTCGCCTGAGCAGCCGGCAAGCGTTCCGGCCACGATCAGGAGCGCCGTCATCACCCACCACGGTACGTGTTTCATCCGCATATGCCCCCCCTTTCTCCTCGCTAATAGTTCGGATGGGAGGGGCGGCTTCCATAGACGGCGTGCGCTGGGATTTCCGGGTCGGGACCCGGACTTCAGGGCCGGGGATGGCAGCAGGTTCGCTGGATCGATGCGCCCTTGGGAGCCGGCCGCGCGGGCGGCAAGCCACCGCCTGCGCCGCCCGGGGTGGAGGAGTCGGATGGCCTGGTCATGCGCGGCGATGGCCGGGCAGCCTCAACGCGTCTCGCTCCATTGCACCGCCCGGCGGATCAGCTCGGTGCTGTTGGCCAGGCCCAGCTTGATCTTGATGTTCTCGCGATAGGTCTCGATGGTCTTCATGCTCAGGTTGAGAACCGAGGCGATCTTGCGGGT
>JAZDGX010000124.1:0-6441 GCA_043806645.1 Candidatus Eiseniibacteriota bacterium
GATCGCTGGCTCTGGTCCGCGGAGCGCGTGCGTTGGGCGCGACGACTTGCAGCCGGGATGTGCCGCTTTCCCACGTTGGATGCGCTCCGCGCCTCCCGACTTTGGAGTCGGGAGGCTGCGCGCCTGGAACGCTTCCTCGACACGGTCCAGACGGGATCCCCCGGCGAGGGGCGGGGAGCGCACGCAAGGCCCCTCGAGCAACGGGAAGCGCATGCGCGCCCGCTCGCGCGACGGGAAGGGGGCGGCGACGGCGACGGAGCCGGCGGGCGCCTGCGCGTGGTCCACTGGAACATCCTGAAGGGCCTGTCGCTGGACGGCCTCACGCGCTGGCTCGCGGAGCATCCCCGCCTCGTCGATCCGGACCTGCTCCTGCTCAATGAAGTCGATGTGGGCATGGCGCGCTCGGGCAACCTGCACGTCGGCGCTGAGATCGCGGCGCGGCTCAATCTCCACTGGTCCTTTCTGGCGAACTACTTCGAATTGACCAAGGGCCCCGGGGAAGACAGTCTGGCCCCCGGCGAAAACCGCATCGGCCTGCAGGGAGTCGCGATCCTTTCGCGCCGGCCGCCCCGGAGACTGCGGCGGGTGCCGCTGCCGGAGTGCTTCGACATGTTCGCCTTTCACGAGCAGCGCTTCGGCGGGCGCGCCGCCCTGCTCGCCTCGTTCGAGGACGGCCTGATCGTCGCGGCGGTTCATCTCGAGGTGCGGCACACTCCCGCCTGCCGTGCCGCGCAGATGCGCGCACTGCTCGAGGGCATCGAGGAGTTCGCGGTCGAGCTGGAGCGGGCCGGGCAGCCGGCGCGCGCGGTGCTGATCGGTGGGGATTTCAACACCCACACCTTCGCCCGCGGTTCGGTGGCAGCCTCGATCCGAGGGATCCTGCGGATCCTGACCACGCCTGCGGCGGCCCTGCACCGCCAGTTGATGGAGCCGTGGCGAGCGGGGCGCGAACCGCTCTTCGCCCAGCTCTCGCGGTGCGGCTACGGGTGGAAGGAGCTGAACGACCGCCGCCCGACAGCCCAGGAGCGGCTGGGCAATGTGGAAGAGCTGCAGATCCTGCCCCGGACCTTGCGCGGGCCGGTGGCGCGCTTGCTCCGCTTGCGGGAGCGGCGGATCGAGCTGCGCCTCGACTGGTTTGCCGGGCGGGGATTGCATGGCGTCTCGGGCGACGCGGATCTCGAGGGCGGGGAGGTGCGCACCGAGCCGCGGAGCGGTGCACGGAGTGTATCAGCGGGCGAGGAAGCTCTCCGGGGGCCGCGCGGCGATCTCCTCGCGGAGACGATCGGGAACATCCGCGCCGGCGGTCTGCCTTCGGATCACTTGCCGATCACGCTCGAGATCCCTTCCGCCTCCGGATGAGCGGTCACGCGCTCTTCCATCACCAGGTTCTCGCGCAGGAAGGGCATCACCCCTTCCAGTGCCCCGACGACCATGGGATCGAGCTGCGTTCCGCGCACGCGCCGGATTTCCACCAGGGCTTCATCCTGATTGCGCGCGTCGCGGTAGGGGCGCCGCGAAGTCAGTGCGTCGAATGTGTCGGCCACCGCGATGATCCGCGCGGCGCGCGGAATGCCCTCGCCGGCGATTCCGAGCGGATACCCTCCTCCGGCATAGCGCTCGTGGTGGAGGAGCACTGCCTGCGATGCTTCCTGGAGTTGCGGGATGTGATTGAGCACCTGATAGCCGCGCTGCGAATGCTGTTTGACGACCTCGAACTCGGCGTCGGTCAGACGGCCCGGCTTGTTCAAGATCGACTCGGGCATACCGATCTTTCCGACGTCGTGGAGCAGAGAAGCCCATTTCAGACTGCCGAGTTCCTCGGCCGCCAGGTCCAGATCCTTTCCGAGCAGCATGGACAGCAGGTGGACGCGTGTGGAATGGCCCGAGGTATAGCGGTCCTTCGCCTCGATCGTGCTGACCAGCGCCCGGACCGTGGCGAGCAGGAAGTCCTCCCGTCCGTTTTGCAGATCGGCGGACCAGAGAGTGAGGGCGACCTGCCGCGAAAGCGATTCGACCAGTCCGAGGGGCGAACGGCGGAAGGGCCGCCCCCCGGTCTTGAGGAGGCACAGAATTCCCTCCGGTCCCGCCGCCGGGCCGAGCCGGGCCGCAGCCAGACGGGCACCGTGGAGCGCGGCCGACCGCAAGGAGAGCAGCCGCGCGACATCCCCCTCGCGTCCGGGCCGGGCCCAGGAGCGACTGCGCTCCAGAAGCTGTCCGCAGAGCCGGCGCGTGAGGACCTCCCCCGACGCGGTGGGGGAGTCGGACTTGAGCTTGGGAACGGCGAGCAGCATGCGGCGGCCGGGCAGGGCCAGTAGCGCATGGTCCGCCCCCGCGGCGCGACGGCACTCCTCGAGAATGAATCCCAAGGTGGCGCGCAGATCCCCCCCCCGCGTGAGCAGACCGGCGATTTGATCGAGCAGATTGAGCCGGTCGCGGCTGTCATCGAGCATGCCGATTGAGCCGGCGCTTTCGGCCGCCAGATCCAGATGGTGCGCCAGGACGCGAGCCAGATCTTCGAGGAAGGCGAGGGCGGGGTCGGGCCGTTCCCCGTGCCCGGTCTCCGGTCGGGCGGTATCGATCTCCCGCGCGGGAGAGGACGCGGCGGGTCCGACCATCGAAAGAACGGCCGTCAGCCCATCGCGGCCCAGGACCGGCACGGCCAGGTATCGGCGTCCCTCGATCGAGACCTCGCGGATGAGACAGTGATGCGCGGCCGCGCGTCCGGCCACGGCTCGCAGTGAGTGCAGATCCTCCTCGAGGGGCTGGGGAACGGCATGCATCAGGTGAACGCGGTCCGACCAGACGTGAAGTCCGACGCCTAGGGCCCGCGCCGAGCTGGCGAGCAAGGCGGCAAAGTGCGTGTGCAGGAAACGGTCGGCTGCGTGCGGATTCGGGGTCGGCATCCAAGCGTCCTTTCGAGAGAAGACCTCACCCTGGGGGAACGCCCGCCCGCGCCCCCGCCGTGCGCGTGGGGTGGCGGCGCCTGTTCCGGCCGGGGCCGTCCCACCCGGATGCGGCAGTCCCGGCAGGCCCTCCCCTGTTGTTTTCGGACGGCCGCGGCCGCATCTCGCGCAGGGCTCGCCTTGGCCGTGGGAACAAGCGTCCGGCTTTCTGGTTGGACTCTGCCGGGGGCTCGATTATCCTGCTGGCGCTGATGGCTGAATTGGAGCTTCAGTAGCCGCTGCAGGAGTGGTTGCGGCGGTGAAAGGATCGATCATGCAATGGATCCACGGAAGTCTGCGCCCCGGTGGGGTGGTGCTCATCCTGTTGCTCCTCTTCCTGTTCCCGCTGCTGCGGGGGGTTCAGGCCGAAACGGTCGAGCGCATCGTGGCGCTGGTCGAGGACAAGCCGATCCTGCTGAGCGAAGTGCAGGGCAGGCTGATGCTCGAAATCGAGCAGCGGGGCATCGACCCCGGAGATTCCGCAACGGTCCACCAGGTGCGCGAGCTGATCATCGACGGTCTCATCGAGCAGCGGGTTCTCGAGCTCTACGCGTCCGAGGCGGGTCTGAGTGTCTCGGATGAGCAGGTGACCCAGGCGGTCGAAGCTGCGATCGCGCGCAACAAGGAGGCGCTCGGGAGCGAAGAGCTCTTCCGCATGCAACTCGAGCGCGAGGGGTTGACCGAGGCCGAGCTGCGCCAGCGTTTCGCCGAGGAGGCGCGCCGGACGATGCTCGCCGAACGCGTCGTCGAGACCGAACTGGGTTCTCCGCCGGAAGTCACCCCTGAAGAGGTGCGCCGCTACTACGACGAACACCGCGACGAACTGCCGGCCCGCGAGGCGTCCCTCCACCTGCAGCGGCTGGTGATTCTCGTG
Organism: Candidatus Eiseniibacteriota bacterium; assembly: GCA_043806645.1. Classification (GTDB taxonomy): domain Bacteria; phylum Eisenbacteria; class RBG-16-71-46; order CAIMUX01; family WJJG01; genus JAZDGX01. The sequence goes on from JAZDGX010000124.1 coordinate 3,817, forward strand.
GAGCCCGATTCATCCCTGATCGAGCGCACGCGCCTGTTGGCCGCCCAGGTCGCCGCCCAGATTCGGGCCGGGGAACTGACCTTTGCGGAAGCGGCGGAGCGCTACTCCGACGATCCGAACACCCGTCGCTCGGCGGGGGATCTGCACCAGCTCAGCCGGGGAGATCTGGCGGGCAACCTGGGGCGCGATTTCGAGCAGCAGGTCTTCGCTCTCGAAGCGGGGACCATCAGCGAGCCGCTGCGCAGCCCGCTGGGATACCACGTCTTCGCAGTCCGGGAACACGGGCCCGAGGGCCAGTGGGTGCAGGCGGGCCACATCCTGTTCTCGCTTCCCATCGTGCAGTCCGACCGGGTCGCGGCCGAACAGCAAGCGCTCCGCGTGCACGCCCGCGCGACCGAGGGGGCCGATTTCGCCGACCTCGCCCGGCGTTATTCGGACGCTCCGGAGGCGGAGAAGGGCGGAGACCTGGGTTGGATTCCCTGGCGGCTGCTCGAGGAGCCCCTGCAGCAGGCCCTCGAGGGTCTGGACTCTGGCCAGGTCAGTGAGGTCATCCCGCTCGAGGGCGCCTTCATCATCGTGCGCCATCTCGGTCGCGAAGGGGATCGTCCCTATGAGTTCAACGAGATCGAGGCGGAATTGACCGAACACGTGCGCGAGGTGCGGATGGAGGAGCGCTACCGCGAGTGGATGGCCGGACTCAAGCAGCGCCATTACGTCGAAAGGCGCGCGTGGGAGTGAGGACCGATCAGCTGCTGCATTGGCTCTGCTTGATCAAGAGCCGCTCCCTTGCGGCACGCACCTGCCTGGAGGGGCGCGTGCGCGTGAACGGTCTGAATGTCAAGCCGTCCAGGGAGCTACGCGTGGGCGACCGGATAACGATCCACGATCCGTTGCGCGACCGGCTGCGTGAGATCGAGATTGTCGAGTTGCCTGCGGGGCAGGTCAGCCGGCGAGAGGCTCCGCACTACTACCGGATGATCGGCGAGGGCGGGCCGGAGCTTTTCTCCGAGGACGAGGGGCGGACATGATTGTCTTCGAGGACGTCTACAAATCCTACGCCCCCCGCTCGGACGACTGGGCGATCGCCGGACTGAATCTGCGCATCGAGCCCGGGGAGATGGTGTTCATCCTCGGAGCGAGCGGGGCGGGGAAGACGACGATCCTGAAGCTGATCACGCTCGAAGAGCGCCCCAGCCGGGGCAGGATTACGGTGGCGGAATTCGACAGCGAGATGATCGGCCGGGGCGATGTCCCGCGCCTGCGCCGGCGCTGCGGGGTCGTGTTTCAGGATTTTCGCCTGATCCGCGACAAAACGATCTTCGAAAACGTCGCCTACTGCCTGCGGATGACCGGAGTCCTGGAGAAGCCGCTGCTCACCCGCGCGGTCTCGCGCGTGCTGCACAGTGTCGGTCTCTACGGCAAACGCGACCGCTTTCCCCACGAATTGAGCGGCGGGGAGCAGCAACGCGCGGCGATCAGCCGGGCCTTGATCCATCAGCCGGCGATCCTGCTCGCCGACGAACCGACCGGCAATCTGGATTCGGCCACCGGCCGGGAGATCTTCGATATCCTGGCACAGCTGCACCGCAGCGGCACGACGATCCTGGTGGCCACGCATGACGACGGCCTGGCGCAGCGCTACGCGACGCGCACGCTGACGTTGCAGGCGGGGAAGGTCGTGGAGGACCTGTTCCTGCGCCCGCACGGCACGGAGATCTATTGAAAGCGTTGCTGTTCTTCGTTCAGGAGGGGTGGTCGTCGCTGCGGCGCAATGCGGCGGCGAGCTTCGCCGCCGTCACCGCCTTGAGTTCGGTTCTCTTCGTGCTGCTGCTCTTCATGCTTCTGAGTCACAATGTCCTGCTGCTCGCCGGCCGGCTCGAGGAGCGCAAGGGGCTGTCGATCTTTCTCGAACCGGGGATCGCGGCCGAACGCGTGGCCGAGTTGGAACACCACTTCCAGCAGTTTCCCGAGGTCAGGTCGCTGCGCTTCGTGAGTCGTCACGAGGCCTTGCAAGACGTCGAGGAGGATCTCGAGGCCGAAGGCCTGGCGCAGACCCTCGGCGAAAACCCGCTGCCCGACGCCTTCCTGATGCTGCCCGACCCGCACGCGAGCGACGCGCAGTCCCTGGAACGGCTGGCGCGCGAGATCGAGGCCTACGAGGGGGTCGAGGATGTTCTTTATGGCGAGCGGTGGGTCGCGGCCCTCGATCGGGGACTGGCCATCGTGCGCCGGGGCAATCTGCTCACCAGCCTGCTCGCCACGGTGGCGATCGTGCTCGTGCTGGCCAATACGCTGCGGCTGCTCGTGCTGATGCGCGAGGACCAACTGGCGGTGATGCAGATCGTCGGCGCCACCGGCTCCTTCCTGCGCGCGCCCTTTATCGCCGCGGGCGCGCTGCTCTGTCTGGCGGGGGGGCTGCTCTCCCAGGTGCTGCTCTACATCGGGTTCATGGTCTCCCGAGGTTTCCTGCCCGGAATGCGTTTTCTGCCCGTGAGCTGGCTGGCGGTCTTCCTGGCGGGCGTGCTGGGGGTGGGGCTGGCGGGCAGCCTGCTCACCGTGAGCGTCTCGCTGCACCGGCTCGAAAGGCGTGGAGGGACGACGCTTGGCTGAGGGCGGTCCCGCACG
>JAZDGX010000125.1:0-5261 GCA_043806645.1 Candidatus Eiseniibacteriota bacterium
CGCGTGCGCAATCGCTTCATGCACAAGCTCAAGTATTACCTCGACAAGTACGAGCGCGGCGTGATGTGCGTCGGATGCGGTCGCTGCGTCGAGGCCTGTCCGGTCAACATCGACATCCGCGAGGTGGCGGCGCGCATGAACAGCTTCGTCGAATAGGTGGGCGGCAATGATCGAGCGAAGCCAGAACCCCTATCTCCCCTACCCGGTGCGGATCGACGAGATCATCACCGAGACCGGGGACCACTCCCTGAAGACCTTCAAGCTCGTCTTTCTCGACCCGGAGGATGAAGGCAGATTCTCCTTCCTGCCGGGACAATTCGCCGAGATCTCGGTGGCCGGCAAGGGCGAAGTGCCGATCGGCATCGCCTCCTCCCCGACGGAGAAGGGCTACCTGTTGTTCACGGTCCAGAAGATGGGCGTGGTCACCGAGCATCTCCACCGCATGAAGCCGGGCGACCGCCTGGGCCTGCGCGGCCCGCTCGGCAACTGGTATCCCTGGGACACGATGGCCGGCAAGAACGTGATCATCATCGGCGGCGGCTGCGCCTTCTCGACGCTGCGCTCCTCGATCGTCTACATCAGCGATCCCGCGCAGCGCTCCAGGTTCAAGGCGGTGACCGTGGTCTACGGGGCGCGCTGCCTGGATCTGCTGCTCTACAACGACCGCCTGGACGAGTGGAAGGGAGCCGGCAGCGATATCGACATGCACGTCACCGTCGACGCCATGGCCGGCGATGAGCCCCACCGGCCGCGCTGGGAGTGCCACGTCGGATTCGTGCCCGCGGTCGTCAAGGAGAAGATCACCGACCCGACCGATGCGATCGTCATCATCTGCGGCCCGCCGGCCATGCTCAAGTACACCATGCCGGTGCTGAAGGCCGCCGGCTTCGCCGACGAGCAGATCTACCTGTCGCTCGAGAACCGCATGAAGTGCGGGATCGGGATGTGCGGGCGGTGCAATGTCGGGGGCAAGCTGGTGTGCAAGGATGGGCCGGTGTTTACGCTGGCAGAGCTGGGGGAGTTGCCGAGGGAGATTTGACGCCCGCGCGGGGAGGCGTGGGCGCTGTGCATGACGTCGGGGTCGGGGTGGGTTCTGCGGGAACGGCGCGCGCCAATACCACGTTACTGGGGGGCGCGCGCCTTGAGCGCCCCGCGCGAACGTCGCCGTACCTGACGGAGTGCCGTGCGTATTGCGCGGGGCTTACATCCCGCAGAACCCACCCCGACCCCGACGCTTGGTAGGGGCTCGCCATCCTGCCAGGAAAATCGGACGACTACAGGGTTCCGGCGCTCACGATTACGAGGTCGTCGGGGGCGATCAATCGGCGCGCGGCGGCGTTGACCTGCTCGCGAGTGATGGCTTGCAGGCGCTCGGTGTAGTGGGCCAGGTAGTCCCGACCGCGACCGTAGCGAATCCCGTCCAGGAAGATCCCCGCCACGGCGCGATTCGTTTCGAGGCGGATCGGGAAGGCGCCAGCCAGATGATCGCGGGCGATCTCCAGCTCCTCATCGTCGACGCCCTCCTCGACGAAGCGTGTCAGCTCTTCGCGGATCATCCCGATCGCCCGCTCCAGATCGTGCGGATGAACGCTGGTCGCCGCCAGCCAGTAGCCCGGGAAAAGCCCCGAGACGATCGCGCTTTGAGCATCGTAGGTCAGTCCCTCGCGGTCGCGCAGGCGCTGATTGATGCGGCCGAGGAAGCTCCCGCCGAAGATGAAGTTGGCCAGGCCGTAGGCTTCGAAATCCGGCTCGCTGCGCGCGATGCCGGGCCCGAGCAGGACCAGGTCGATCTGCTCCTTGTCGGGCACCTGCACGTGCTCGCGGCGGATGCCCTGCCCTGCAGCGGGGTTCTCGCCGGCGACCGCAGAATCATCGGCGGGCGCACTCGACGCCGGCAACGGACCGAGCCTCTGCTCCAGCAGTCCAACGACCGCATCCGGATCGATGTGCCCGGCCACGGCCATGCTGAAGCGCGGCGCGGTGAAGGCCCGCCGGCGATGCGCTTCGAGATCGGCGCGTGTCAGGGAGCGGAGGATCTCCGCTTCGCCGAGCGGCTCCCGCGCATAGGGATGCCGGCTTCCCAACAGCAATTCCGCCGCCCGGCGCGTCGCCCGCTCGAAGGTGTCGTAGGCCGTTTGCCGCAGTTCGACGAGCACCTGCTCCTTGGCCAGCCGCAGTTGATCCTCGGGAAAGGCCGGTTCGCTCAGCATCTCTCCGACCAACTCGATCAGCAGCGGCAGGTCCTCGGCCAGACAGCGTGCCCGCACCAGAGTGCATTCGCGCAGGAGCGAGTATTCGAGTTCGATGCCGTTGGATTCCAGCGCGAGTGAGATCTGGTTTTCGGTGCGGCGGCGCGTCCCGCGGTCCAGCATGCCCACGGTGAGATTGGCGAGCCCGGAACGCTCGGGCGCCTCGAGATGGAGGCCGCCTTCGAAGTGTCCGACGAGGTCGACGGCGACGTCCGCGTGGTTCTCGAGCAGATAGAGCCGCGCGCCGTTGGCCAGCGTGAGATCCCGGATGCGTGCAGCGATTCCGATGCCCGCCATCCTCACCTCCCCTCCGCGGACGGCCCGGCGACCGGGGCGGGCGGTCCGACGGGAATGAAGTGAGCCCAGGTGCGCTGGGTGGGGGTCAGATAGCGACGGGCGGCCGCGGCGACGCCTTCGACCGTGACGCGGTCGAGTTGATCGAGGTAGCTCTCGAGCAGCCGCCAACTCCCCAGGGCCTCGCTCTCACCGATCAGAAACGCGCGCGAGCTGACACGCTCGCGGCGCAGGATGAATCCGACCCGCGCCCGCTTGCACGCCCGCTCCAGCTCGTCGGCGCGAATGCCCTCCCGGACGATGCGCGCGATCTCTTCATCGAGAATCGCCGCCACGCGTTCCGCGGGCACCCGCAGCGCCGGCTCGACGTCGATCACGAACAGGAATGGATCGGTCCCCATGGTCTGATTCTCGGCGACCGCCTGCACGGCGAATCCCGGTTCCACGAGCGCGCGGTAGAGGCGCGAGAGACGCCCCTGTCCGAGGGCATGCGCGAGGACGTCCAGGGCGTAGCTGTCCGGATGATGTCGCGCCGGAACCTTGTAGCCGGCCATGTGCAGCTCATGCCCGCCGGCTTTGCGCAGTTCGATCCGCCGCTCGCGCGCTTGCTCGGCTTCGCACACCGGCGGCCGGGACGGGGCCGGAGGGGACGGCAGGCTGCCGAAGGTGCGCTCGATCTGTTCGCGCATCTCGCCGGTCTCGAAATCCCCCGCGATCACGAGAAAGCTGTTGGCCGGCTGATAGTGCCGGTCGTAGAAGGTCCGCAGATCGCCGCTGGTGAGCGTTTCCACCTCCGCACGGCGGCCGATGACCGGGCGGCCGTACGGATGCGCAAGAAAGGCCTCCGCCTGCAGACGATCGAAGAGCGCCGCGCCGGGATCGTCCTCGTTTTGTTCCAGCTCGTTCAGGACCACCGAGACTTCGTCGCGGAAGTCGTCCTCGCCCCATGCGGCGCCGCGCATGCGGTCGGCTTCCAGTTCGAGCGCGCGCGGATAGCGGTCGCGCGTGATCAGAATGTAGAAGTTCGTGCGGTCGTGGCTCGTGGAGGCGTTCGTGATGCCCCCCAGGCGATGCAGGACCTGATCGTAGACGCCCTTGGGATAGCGCTGCGTGCCCTTGTAGAGCATGTGCTCGAGCAGATGGGCCGTGCCTCCGCGGCCGGGAGGGTCCTCACGCGAGCCGGCGCGATACCAGACTGAGACACAGACGACGGGGGCTTCGTGCGCCGGGAGCAATAGGACGAGCAGGCCGTTGGACAGCCGGTACTCCTCCACGCTGTATCCGGTGACGTTCATCGCATGTCCCATCTGCTAATTCCAGCTGAGCAGCCAAATATCCAGGGTGTAGTCCTGAGCACAAACCACTGCAATGGTCTTGCCGTCAGGGCTCCAGTATGGAAGGCCCTTCTCCCCAGGGGGGGAAGTCAGTTGGACGAGATCCTCCCCCGTGGGACTCATTGACCAGATCTCATCGCTTCCACTGCGGTCTGAAGAGAAGGCCACTCGCTGCCCATCAGGGGACCACTCAGGATGCCCGTCACTCGACCACCCCATCAGGACAGGCGCCCAGCCGCTGCCGTCTGCCGCAACAGATACGATGTCCGATTGCTGGCCACCTCCCCAGATGCTCAAGAGCAAATGCGATCCATCCGGGGACCAGGCCGGCCTCGTCATCCCTTGATACCAAAGAAGCGTGTCGCTCTCACCACTTTGCAGATCGATGAGGCCCAGGCGGCCAGTCAACGGTTCATCAGGATGCCCCGCGTGCCAGAAGATGTTATAGGCAATCCGGCGGCCGTCTGGAGACCAGGAACATGCCCACAATCCTTCACTCTCGCCGGAAAGCGCGATTCTCCTGCGATCGCCCCCGGAGTGAGCATCCACGGTCAGTAGAGTGTCCGTCCAAGTAGACCCACTACAAATGAACGCAATACGTTGTCCATCTGGGGACCAGGAAGGATTGCGAGCGAAGAACTGCTCTCGCGTCAGACGGATGATGGGGTCGCCGTTCAAAGGAAGAACGTACAGGTCTCCCTGATGGGCCGACTCTCCCCATTGCGCCGATGCCACCAGAGCGCTGCCATCCGGAGACCAGTCCGCATCCCAGACGCCTCTGTAGTCCCCCGGCACTCCCGGCGGACTGAAGGTGAATCGCCGCCAAGAGGCTGTCGTTGCTCGGGCGACGATCGAGCGAGGAGACACGTGGCCCTGGTTATCGATGCTCGTAAGGGCGAAGAAGTACTCGGTATCCTGTGCGAGCCCGGTCACCATGTGCGACTCGAGGCTGCCCGCCGGCAAGGGCAGCGGCAACCCCGTTACCCGGACGGCGTTGTCCCACGTCTGGTCGGTGACCGGTTCTGTCGCATAGCGCACGTCATAGGCTGACGCGGCACCCTCCGTCCCATCATCGCCGCTCGCTATCCAGGTGACCCTTGCGCTGAACATGGTCGTCAGTGGGACTGCAAACTCCGTTACCGCCGCAGGCGGGCAAGAATCGACCAGGCTGTCGCAGGCGACATTCGATACCGAAGACCAGTTGAGCCGTTCATCCGCCGTCTTCAAGAAGAAGCTCCACATGCCGTCGATTCCGGACACACGCAGGCTTTCCGCGGCCCCAGGGACCCCAGAGCACTTTGTCGAATCGACCACGATGCCCTCATCCCAGTCCTCCTCTCGCGCGACGCCGGGAAGACCCCGTATGTCGTACCGCGTCGCACGG
>JAZDGX010000126.1:0-4340 GCA_043806645.1 Candidatus Eiseniibacteriota bacterium
GCCTCGAGCGGCCGCTCCCCCACGCCATAGAGCGCAGGCCCGAGGCGCGCGCGCAGCCGGTGTTCGGTCGTTTCGATCGCCTCCTCGCCGATGCCGGGCCCTGCGGCATGCAACCGCACATCGACCCGCCCGCCATGCGGCAGGTAGGCCGCCCGCACTCCCTCGACCAGCAGGGGTTCGACCCACTCCGCAAGCAGCGTCTCGGCGACTCCGACGGTGCGCATCGTGCGCTCCGCAACGGAAGTCCCCACCTTCGCGGTTCGCAGCCGGGGCACGACCTCCTCGCGCAGCATGACCTCCATCTCTTCCGACACCCCCGGAAGAGCGAAGAGATGGCGATCGTCGACTTCCAGGTGAATCCCGGGAGCGAGTCCGAGGCGATTCTCGAGCGGGCGGGCCCCCGCGGGCAGTAGCGCCATGACCTCAGCGGCCGCGGGCATCTCGAAGCCCCTGGCGCGGTACTTCTCTCGCAACGCGGCTCTCAGCGGCTCGCGGAGGCTGAGCTTGCGGCCGAGCAGCGAGGCGATGACTCCGCGCGTCAGGTCGTCGGGTGTGCCCCCCAGCCCTCCGGTCGTCAAGACGACCGCGCTGCGGGAGAGGGCGCTGCGCAACGCCTCCACGATGGCTCCGCGCTCGTCCGGCACCGTCGTGTGGCGAGTGACGGCCAGTCCCTCGCGCGCGAGAACGGAGACGATCATGGGGAAGTTCCCTTCGCGCGTGTGTCCGGCGAGCACCTCGCTCGCAATCGTCACGACTTCCGCGGCCATGGGCTTCCCTTCGCGGGGGTCGTTGCGCCCTCTCTCCGTCGCTCAGCAGACCCAACCGCATGCGGATCATTCCGGATCTTCGAACCACGGATCATCACGAATCTGCGAACCACAGCCTTCAAAAGCCGGGAAAGACGGCCCCTGCCAGGAGCAGCAGGATCAGCCCATACACGCCCGCCGCCAGATCGTCCACTACGATTCCCCATCCACCCGGCAGGGACTGGAGTTGGTAGGCGGGCGGCGGCTTCAGAACATCCGCCGCCCGGAAAAGCAAAAACGCCGCCCCCAGATGGAGGAGATCCCACGGAATCAGGAGCACGGTGGTCAGCATTCCGGCGATCTCGTCGATGACCACGCAATGAGGGTCGTGGCCATAGATTCGCTCAGCCCGTCCCGCGAGCCAAACGCCGGCGAGACTGATAAGCGCGATCGAACCCGACACGAACCACAACCGTTCGGTCGAGGGAGGTCCACCCCACACCCAGAGCAGGGCCGCGAGGGCGAAGGAGGCGTAGGTGGCGGGCGCGCCGGGAAGAAAGCCGATCCCCGCCACGCTCGCCACGGAGACAATCGCGAAATCACCGGGGGAGAGCCGCCGGCGCACAGATCCACGCGGCGGCGCAAGCGATTCCCTCTCGCGCAAGTCCTTCATCGTCTCTCCGAGCGGGTCCGGGCCGCGAAACCGGAGCCCGCGGAGCGGGGCTTGAACCCCCCGGCCGCAGACCGGGCTTCGACAACGGGGGCCGCGTGCCGGGCGGGTGCCAGACGGGCCAGCACCATCTCGATCGCCGCCCGCACCGTCTCCCGCACGCCGATGCCCTGCGAGGCGACGCTTCCGATCACCGGATGCCCCCCCGCGTTGATCAGGGTATCCAATCGCTCCATGGGCACCGCGCCCGGCAAATCGCGCTTGTTGTACTGCAGGAGCAACCCGATGTCACCGAGGGGGCGACCGACCAGCGCCAGATTCTCTCGCAGGTTGTCGAAACTGCGGCGATTCTCGAAGAACCGCACGGGATCGCTGTCGGCAACGAAGACCACCGCATCCACGCCCTGGAGCACGATCCGGCGGCTGACATTGTAGCGGCTCTGCCCGGGAACCGTGTAGAGATGGAAGCGCGTCTCCCAGTTTCCCACGCGGCCGAGGTCCAGGGGGAGCAGATCGAAGTAGAGCGTGCGTTCGCCGTCCGCGGTCAGGCTGGTCAGCTCCCCGCGACGCTCACGCGGCACCTGGCGGCAAAGGGCCTGCAGATTGGTCGTCTTGCCGCCCAGCCCGGGACCATAGTAGACGATCTTGCAATGGATCTCGCGCTTGGCAACATGGATGAACGCCATGGCTGCGACCGCCGCTACAAGGGTGAATCGAAAAGGCGCGCGAGTCGTTCCCGGGCCTCGGCACCGAAGGCTTCCCCCAGCGGCTCCGCATCCATCTCGGGACGCGCGAATCCCGCGCGCACCGACTCACTCAACGCCGGCAGCGCCTGCTGCACGCAGTAGCGCACCAGCCCCAGCGTGCTTTCCCGGTCATAGGCAAGCGCCAGAATGGTCTTCTCGGTGAGCTGCGTCAGATAGAGCGACACCCCTTCGCCCTGATGCGAGACACTGTGAAACTGCTCCTCGCCCAGCAGGCGGGCCAGCTCGCGCGTGGCGCAGAAATCGGCCGCGAGCAACGAGACGAAGGTCGTCACATCGAATTGAGGTTCGTCCCCGACCCAGGTGAGCAGGCGCCCGGCGGAATCCATGAGCAGGATGGCTCGTCCTTGCGTCCGGGCGACAAGGCGTTCGAGTTGCTCCCGGATCCGCTCCAGGTCGCCCCCGAACCCCTCCCAGCGCAACTGCGCCATCACCGGCCTCCCGGACTGCGGCGCCCCGGCGGCTCTCCGCGCCGCTCAGAGCCGAGGACCAACCCGCGACGGCCCGAAAAGCGTTTTCGGCCACCGCCGCCAAGTCCCTTTCGCGATGGAGAATCCAAGCCATCTATGGGCGGGAAGTCGCTGGCTGTCAAGCAGAAAGACCGCTGGAGCATGATCGCGCCGCTGCCGCCGCGCCCTTCAAGCGTCCTTGCGGCCCTCGAGCGCGCGAATCAGCGTGACCGAGTCGGCGAATTCCAGCTCCGACCCGACCGGCACGCCGCGGGCGATGCGCGTTACATGCAGTGCAAGCCCCGCGAGCAACTCGGCGATGGCATGCGCCGTCGCCTCGCCCGCGCTCGTGGGGTTCGTTGCCAGGATGATCTCCCCAAACCCGCCCGCCCGCACGCGCGCGAGCAGATCCGGAAAGTGAAGCTCCGCCGGGCCGATGCCGTCGGGGGGCGACAAGACCCCGCGCAGCACATGGTAGAGGCCCCGGTAGTGTCCCGTCTGCTCGAGCAGCACGACATCGCTCGGTTCCTCGACCACACACAGCAGCGTGCGGTCGCGCTTCGGATCGGCGCATAGATGGCAGGGCTGAGTCTCGGCGATATTGCCGCACTCTCCGCAGACACCGATGTTCGTCCGCACCTGTTCGATGGCGCGCGCCAGGGACAGCGCCTCCTCCGGCGGCACGCGCAGGAGATGGAAGGCCAGACGATGGGCCGTCTTGCCGCCGATCCCGGGAAGGCGGGAGAGATTGCGCACGAGGTCTTCGAGATGACGCGAGCTGTACTGCATCGGACGATCAACCCAGTCCGGGCAACTTCAATCCGCCGGTCAGGCGCCCCATCTCGGCGGCGATGATTTCGTCCACGCGGCCGCGCACTTCATTGATCGCGGCAACGATCAGGTCCTCGAGCATCTCGATGTCGTGCGGATCGACGACCTGCGGATCGATCTTGATCGAGAGGATTTCATGACGGCCGTTGGCGGTCACCTTGACCATGCCGCCCCCTGCGGAAGACTCGACAGCGCGCGTGGCAAGCTCCTCCTGGATCTTCACCATGCGCGCCTGCGTCTCTTGGAGCTGTTTGAGCATCTTACCGAGGTCTTTCATCCCCCCTCCGATCGCATGCGCGCGACACGAGGCGCCGCCCGCGTGCGGCGCGCACGGCGCCGCCGCTCCCGGCTAGCGGGCCGGCCCGATGATGTCTCCGTCGATCAGATCGGCGATCTCGCGCACGCGCGCATGACCGCCGCGGGCGCCTTTCGGCCCCCCTCCCCCGGCTTTGGGCGCAGGGGAGGGCCTGGCCGCCTCGTCCTCCCGCGGCCGCGCCGCTTCCGCGGGGCTCGCGATCTCCGCAACCTCGCTCACATCCATCAGGCGAATCCCCAGAGGCTGCCCGAAGGTCTCTTCGATCATGGTGAGAATATACCGGCGGTTGGTCGGGTTCTCCAGCTGCTCCCGCTTGAAGCCGTTGGCGTCGTCCAGACGCACGACGAGACGGCCCTCCTGCATGCACACCGCCCGGCTCTCATGAAGGCAGGAGGCGAGGAAGGCGCGCCCTTGACGCAACCGCTCGAGCAGGCGCTCCCAGTCGCCCTGCCAATCCTGCGTGCCTGCCGGCCGCGCGGGCGGTTCACCGGCAGGCGCCGGCGCGGCACCGGCCGGCCCCGGCTCCCGCGCGGGAGGGGGCCCGCTTTCGGCACGCGGGGCGCG
>JAZDGX010000127.1:0-19085 GCA_043806645.1 Candidatus Eiseniibacteriota bacterium
CGATCGCCTCGCTGCGCGTGCGCGGGGCGCCGGCGATCGGGATCGCGGGCGCCTATGGCGTGGCGCTGGCGGCCTGGGCGGCCGCGACGCAGGCGCGGGGCGTGCCGCAGGTGCGCGAGCTTGTCGCGGCTGCCGCCGGGCGGCTGCGCGCGGTGAGGCCGACGGCGGCCAACCTAGCCTGGGGCGTCCAGCGGGTCGCACGCCGTCATGGCACGGCCCTGGATGGAGGAATGGCGCCCGCAGCGGCGGCCCGGGCGGCCCTCGAGGAGGCCAAGGCCCTCCACAATGAGGACCTGGCCATGTCCCTGGCAATGGGCCGGGCGGGCCTGCCTCTCGTAGCGCACGAAGCAAAGATTGTAACGCATTGTAATACAGGAGGATTGGCGACTGGGGGATTGGGGACCGCTCTGGCGGTCGTCTTCGCGGCCGCCTGGGCGGGAAGAGACCCGGAGGTCTTTGTGGACGAAACGCGGCCCCTGCTTCAGGGGGCGCGCCTCACCGCCTGGGAGCTTCTGAGACTGGGCATTCGGGCGACGCTTCTGGTCGACGCCGCCGCGGCCGCGCTGATGGCCCGGCGTCGAATCGATCTGGTCCTCGTGGGGGCCGATCGCGTGGCGGCCAATGGGGACACCGCGAACAAGGTGGGCACCTACGCCCTGGCCTTGGCCGCCGCCCGCCACCGAGTGCCCTTCTACGTCGTGGCGCCATCCTCCACGTTCGATACCGCCTGCCCTTCGGGCGCGGAGATCGTGGTGGAAGAACGGGGCCCCGAGGAGGTCCGCACCTTTCATGGGCATGCCTGCGCCCCTCCATCTGTCGGGGTCTGGAACCCCGCCTTCGATGTCACTCCGGCGGAGTTGATTGCGGGATGGGTGACCGAGCGGGGGGTCCTGGCGCCGCCGTTCAGCTCTCTGCTCGGCAGGGAGAACCTCTAGGCCCCGAGGGGGCGGAGGGGCAGCCGCCGCCGTTTCGGCCGGGGATGGTCCCGCGCGTCCCAAACCGGCCGCGGAGTGAATCTTGACACCCGGCGGACCGGTTGGTAGCATTCACGGTTTGCGAATCCAGGCAGGAAGACCACCTACGAGGAGTCACGGGATGCAGACCTACACCACCAAGGCGAGTGAGATTCGCCGGCGCTGGTACCTGGTCGACGCGGACGATCAGGTAATGGGGCGTCTGGCGAGCGAGGTCGCCGCGTTGCTCATGGGCAAGTGGAAGACGCGGACCTGTCCCCATCTGGACGTCGGCGACCATGTCGTCGTCATCAACGCCGACAAGGTTCGGCTCACCGGCCGCAAGCTCCAGAACAAGACCTTCTTCCACCACACCGGGTGGATCGGCGGCGCGCGCATCACCACGCTGCGCAACCGCATGCAGAAGGAGCCCGCGGAGGTCGTGCGGGATGCCGTCAAGGGCATGTTGCCGCACAACCCGCTGGGCCGGCAGATGATTCGCAAGCTGAAGGTCTACGCGGCGCCGACGCATCCGCATGAGGCGCAGCAGCCCATTCCCTTGAAGCTTGGGTTGCACGGCAAGGGGTATCCCGCGCAGGAGGAAACCGGCGCGGAATGAACGCCGTGAGCCCGGCTCGCGGATCGAAGCGGTTCGAGGAGGATGACGGATGGCCAGGCGAGACATGGTCCATGCGACCGGACGCCGCAAGAGCGCGGTCGCACGGGTCCGGTTGGTGGCGGGGACGGGCCAGATCATGGTCAACGAGCGTCCCTTCGAAGACTACTTCCCGCGCGAGACGATGCGGCGCGTGGCGATGCGTCCCTTCGATGTGACCGAGACCACCGGTCGCTTCGACGTGCATGCCACCTGCGAGGGCGGCGGTCTCACGGGCCAGGCGGGTGCGTTCAGCCTCGGCCTCGCCCGCGCGCTCAAGGAGAGCGACCCGCAGTTGAAGGGCGTGCTCTCGAAAGAAGGATTGCTGACACGCGATGCGCGCATGCCCGAGCGGAAGAAGTACGGCCAGCCCGGCGCGCGCAAGCGTTTCCAGTTCTCGAAGCGGTAGCGCAACGGGGACGCGCGACAGGGGGACTGCCCTGCGGCATCCCGGCTCGATGCGCCGTCCCATGAACGAAGACGCACATCCCCATTGGGAGTTCTCCCGGCCGGGAGTAGGGGATGGAGGTGCAAACTTCCAATCAGGAGGTCAGGCATGCAGACGTTGACGGTCAAGGAGCTGCTGGATGCCGGGGTCCATTTCGGCCACCAGACCCAGCGCTGGAACCCGAAGATGAAGCCCTACATCTTCATGGAGCGCAACGGCATCTACATCATCGATCTCGATCGGACCATGCAGGCGATGGAAGTCGCGCGCGAGGCGGTGCAGAAGGCGGTCGCCGCGGGCGAGGCGGTGCTCTTCGTGGCCACGAAGAAACAGGCCAAGGACGTGATCGTCGAAGAAGCGCGTCGCTGCAAGATGTTCTACGTCACCGAGCGCTGGCTGGGCGGGATGCTGACCAATTTCCAGACCATCCGCCAGAGCATCCGCTACCTGCGCAACCTCGAACGGATGGACGAGGACGGGACGATGGAGACGCTCTCGAAGAAGGAGGCGTCCCGCCTCGGCAAGAGCCGTGGGCGCCTGCAGCTGACCTTCGAGGGCATCAAGGAAATGCACCGGCTGCCGGGGCTGGTCTTCATTCTCGATACCAAGCGCGAGCACATCGCCGTGCGCGAATGCCAGCGCCTCGGCATTCCGTCGATCGGGATCGTCGACACCAATGCCGATCCCGATGAAGTGACCTATCCCGTTCCGGGAAACGACGACGCGATTCGCGCGATCCGGCTCTACACGCGCATGGTCAGCGACGCGGCGCTCGCCGGTCTCGCCAGCGCGCCGCCTGCCGACGCGCGCCCGCAGCCCGTTGCCGGCCCGGAAGGGGGCACGGGCGGCGCATGGTCCTCGGACTACAGCGGGTACGACCGGCGGCGCGGCTAACCGACCCATTCGCCTGCGGGCCGCGGCCCGCGACCAGGACGGAGCGGGGCGCGGCCTGATGCGGAGCAGCCTGCGGCAGCGGGCGCGACCGAGCCCGCCCGTCACGGAAGATCGATCGCCGCGCGGCATGGATCGCCTCCATCGCCGCGTTCAAGGGAAAAGGAGGAGAGGGCATGGACATCAACGCGAAAACGGTCATGACGCTGCGCGATCGGACGGGCGCCGGGATGATGGACTGCAAGAAGGCGCTCGCCGAGACGGGTGGGGACCTCGAGAAGGCGATCGAATACCTGCGCAAGATCGGCATAGCCTCGGCGGCCAAGCGCGCCCATCGGGAAGCCGCCCAGGGACGCATCGAATGCTACATCCATCCCGGTGACCAGATCGGTGTCCTGCTCGAAGTCAACAGCGAGACGGATTTCGTTGCCAAGACCCAGGATTTCAAGGCTTTCTGTCATGAAGTGGCGATGCATGTCGCGGCGGCGCGGCCGCTCGCGGTCTCGACGGACGATCTCGATGCGGCGGTCGTGGCGAAGGAGCGCGAAATCCTGCTCGATCAAGTCCGCAATTCGGGCAAGCCCGAGAACATCTGGGAACGCATCGTCGAAGGACGGATGAAGAAGTTCTACGAGGAAGTCTGTCTGCTCGAACAGCCGTGGGTGAAGGATGGCGAGCGGACCATCGGCACGCTGGCCAAGGAGCTTTCCGGCAAGGTGGGCGAGAACATCGTGATCCGCCGCTTTGCCTGCTTCCAGGTCGGCCAGCGGTAGGCGGACGTGACCGGCGCAGGGCGCCTCGCGCCCGGGCCGGCGGCGACGGGAGTGTGAAGCATGGCGGCGGGAACGGCCCCGGTTGCGATCGGCCGCCGCGTGATGCTCAAGTTGAGCGGTGAGCTGCTGGGTGGACCCCAGGGCGTCGGGCTGGACGCCGACGGGATCGCCGGGATTGCCGACCAGATTCACGGCGCGGCGGCGGCGGGATCCGAAGTCGCCGTCGTGCTCGGCGGCGGCAACGTCCTGCGCGGGGCGCGCGCCGGAGAAATCCTGGAACGCACCGCGGCCGACGGCATCGGCATGCTCGCCACCCTGATCAATGCGGTCGCCATGCGCGAGGCCGTCGCCCGGCGCGGCCTGCGGGCACGGGTCCTGAGCGCGTTGGCGGTGCCCCAGATCGCCGATCTCTATCGCCCCGACCTCGGCCGGGACCTGCTCTGCGCGAAGCACGTGCTGCTGCTTGCCGGCGGGACCGGCAATCCCTACTTCAGCACCGATACGGCGGCGGCGCTGCGGGCGCTCGAGCTGGAGTGCACGCTGCTCGTGAAGGGCACCAAGGTGGATGGAGTCTTCGACCGCGATCCGCGCGAGGATCCGCAGGCCGAGCGCTATGCGCACCTTTCCTACGACGAGGTGCTGGCGCAGCGGCTGGGTGTGATGGACCTGACTGCGATCACCCTTTGTATGGAAAATCGCCTTCCGGTTGTGGTATTGAATGCCACGGTCGCCGGCAGCGTGCGCCGCTTCCTCGAAGGGCATGCGGTCGGTACGCTGATTTCCGCGGCTTCCGAGGCACGGCGCTAGACTGGGCAACGAGCGTGGAGGGTTCGATGGTGGAGAAGATCCGTCACGACGCGCGGACGCGGATGGACAAGGGGCTGGAGAAGCTGCGTACGGATCTCCTTGCGGTGCGCACCGGCAAGGCGACGCCCGCGATCCTCGAGCCGGTGCGCGTGGAATACTACGGCTCGACCGTGCCGCTCGCGCAGGTCGCGTCCGTCTCTGCACCCCAGCCCCGGCTGCTCGTGATCCAGCCGTGGGACAAGGCGGCCGCGGAGCCGATCGTCAAGGCGATCCAGGCCGCCAACCTCGGCCTGAATCCCAGCCAGGACGGCGAGCTGATCCGCGTGCCCGTTCCCGCGCTGACCGAGGAGCGGCGGCACGAACTGGTCAAGCGCTGTCGCCACCTGGCCGAGGAGACGCGCGTCGCCATCCGCAATGTGCGTCGTGACGCCAACGACGAGCTCACGCGCGCCCAAAAGGAGAAGACGATCTCCGAGGACGACCTGCACCGCGCCCAGAAGGAGATCCAGAAGATCACCGACGAGGAGATCGAGAAAGTCGACCAGGCGCTGACCATCAAGGAGAAGGAAATCCTCGAGGGGTAGGTAGTGGACAGCGGTCTGCGGGCGAGGATCATGACCGGGGCGTTGCTGCTCCCGGTCCTTCTTTTTCTGATTCATCAGGGCGGATGGGCCTTCAGCGGGTTCATCCTGCTGGTCGTCGCCTGCGCCTCCTGGGAATGGCGGCGCATGGTGGGGCTGGGCCCGGGCGAGGGCGCCTGGCTGGCGCTGGGCGGCCTCGGGATCTGCCTGGCCGCATCGCGCCCCGACGCGGCCGGGACGATGCTGCTCTCCGTCGCGGGATTCGTGCTGGGGACGCTCCTGCTCGGCCTGCGCCGCGCGGGCGGCGACTCGCGCCGCCGCAGCGGGGATCTGCTCCTGGGATTCCTCTATGTCGGATTGCTGCCCGCATTCCTCTTGCGCATGCGAGCGCTGCCCGACGGTCGCGCGGCAGTCCTGCTGACCTACGCGACGGTCTTTCTCTGCGACACCTGCGCCTTCGCGATCGGCCGCCTCTTCGGGCGCCGGCCCCTCTGGAGCAGGGTCAGCCCACGCAAGACCTGGGAGGGCGCGGTGGCAGGATTGCTGGGCGCGGTGATTGCCGCGCTGGCGGGCCGGGCCTGGTTCGCCGGGTTTCTCGGCCCCGGCCAGGCCGTGGGATTCGGGGCGATCGTGGGTGTCTTGGGCCAGGCGGGGGACCTGGTCGAATCGCAGTGGAAGCGCGAGACGGGGGTCAAGGACTCCTCGGCCCTGATCCCCGGCCACGGCGGCGTTCTCGACCGCTTCGACAACCTTCACTTTGTCGCGCCCATTCTCTACAGTTACCTGGTCTGCTGTTGCTGAATCCCGGCCGCCCCCGCCGAATGCCGGCGCGGGCGGAACACCCGGCCGCGCAAGGGACCGGGGCGGGCGAGCGCCAAAGCCGGTCCGCGGCGATTCCGGGAGGCCCGTTGCACGAAGGCTCGAATCGCGGCCTGTCCACGCCGGGGCAGCCGAAGGCAGGGGAGTCGCGGCCTGCGGACGAGCCCCGTCGCGTGGTCGTGCTCGGCTCGACGGGAACCATCGGGGAACTCGTTCTGGACGTCGCTCGCCGGCACGCCGATCGCGTGCGGATCGTCGGACTGGCCGCGGGACGCAATGTCGAGCAGCTGGCCCGGCAGGCGCGCGAATTCGCCCCCGCGGCGCTGGCCCTGGCGGATCCTTCCCTGCTGCCCGCGCTGCGCGAAGGATCTCCGCTGCCGGGGAATCCGGAGCTGCTGGCCGGAGACGACGGGCTGTGCCGCCTGGCCGCGTGGCCGCAGGCGGATATCGTGGTGAATGGAATCGTCGGAGCAGCGGGGCTGCGGCCGACGCTGGCGGCTCTGGCCGCGGGCCGGCGGGTCGGCCTGGCCAACAAGGAATCGATGGTCTTGGCCGGACACCTCGTCTGCGAAGCCATCGCCCGGCACGGGGGCGCGATCGTGCCGATCGACAGCGAGCACAGCGCGCTTTGGCAGTGCCTTCAGGGGCGGACGGCCGCGGAAGTGAGACGGCTCTGGCTGACGGCCTCGGGAGGGCCGTTTCGCGGACGGACGGCCGCAGAACTCCAGCAGGTCACCGCGCGCGAGGCGCTGCAGCATCCGACCTGGCGCATGGGACGGCGCATCACGATCGACTCGGCGACGCTCTTCAACAAGGGGCTCGAGCTGATCGAAGCGCACTGGCTCTTCGGCGTTCCATTCGAGCGGATCGACGTGGTGATCCACCCGCAGTCGATCGTGCATGGGCTCGTGGAGTTCACCGATGGCTCCTATCTGGCCCAGCTCTCCCCGGCCGACATGCGCCTGCCGATACAGCTCGCGCTCTCCCTGCCGGGGCGCTGGGGCGCGCCCGCGGCGCCCTGGTCGCCGAGCGACACGCCGTCGCTCACCTTCGAGAAGCCCGACGAGCAACGGTTCCCCTGCCTGCGCATCGCCCGCGAGGCGGGGATCGCGGGGGGCACGGCTCCGGCAGTGGCGAATGCCGCCGACGAGCTTCTCGTGGCGGCGTTTCTGGAGGGGCGTGTTCCGTGGCGCGCGATCCCGCGGGGAATCGCGCGCGTGCTGCGGGAACACCGGCCGATCGCTGTTCCCGCGCTCGACGACGTCCTGGCGGCGGATGCCTGGGCGCGCCGGGAAACCATGGCGTGGGTCGATGAAGGTGATTTCGACTGATCGGCGAAATTCCGCGCGGACGCGGGGTGCCCGTCCATCGCACCTGCTCGCCGCGGGCCTGGCGGTGCTGGCCGCAGCGCTGCTGTGGGCGAGCTGCGCCCGCGGCCAGACTCCCGCGACGCCGCGCATGCCCCAGATCGAGCGCATCGACTTCGTCGGCGCCGAGCATCTCTCCGGCGGCAAGCTGCGCGAGGTCATGCGGCTGCGGCAGAAGGTCTGGTGGAAGCCCTTCCAGAAAACCTACTTCTACGGCACCGACCACCTGGAGCGCGACCTCGAGCGCGTCTTGGCGCTTTATCGCGAGGAGGGGTTCGTCTTCGCGCGGGTTGAAGAGGTGGTCGTTCGTCACCTGAAGCCGGAGCGGGTCGCCCTCGAAATCCATATGAGCGAGGGGCCGCGGATGATCGTGAGCACCGTCGAGGTACGCGGGGCGGAGCAACCCCTGGCGGCGCGGCTGGCGCGGCTGGTGACGCTGCGGCGTGGCATGCCGCTGCGCGAATCCCGGCTGCAGGAGCAAGAGCAGCGCTTGTTGCTGGGCTGCCACGAGGAAGGGCTGGCCCTGGCGGCGATCAATCGCGAGGTGCGTCTGCGCGGCGATTCGGCCGAGGTGTGGCTTTGGATCGAGCCGGGCCCGCGCGTGCGCGTGGGAGATTTGCGGATCGAGGGGCTCGAGCGGACACGTCCGGCAGTCGTGCGCGGCGAGATCACGCTAGATCGCGGCGATCTGCTGCGTCGCTCGGAAATCCTCGCCGCGCAAGAGCGGCTGTTCGAGTTGGGGCTCTTTCGCACCGTGCGCCTGCAGCCGGCGTATCCCGACAGTCTTCCCGATCTTCCCGCGACGGGCGAGATCGTCGCGGATCTGACCGTGGCGCTCGCCGAGAAGTCGCCGGGCTGGATCGCCTTCGGCGGCGGCGTATCGTCCGAGGAAGAGGTGCGTCTCGTCGGCGAATGGGGCTACCGCAATCTGTTCGGCCGCGCGCATGGCCTGATGTTGAGTGGACTGATCTCCCATTCGATCGCCGGAGGCGGCGCCGGCAGCGTCCGCGGCGTCCGCGAACGCAAGATCGAGGCGAACTACAGCCAGCCGGGCCTTTTCGGCTGGCCGTTGCGCTGGCACATCAATCCCTACTACCGATTTCAACGCGAGCCCACCTTCGAAGAGGACATCTACGGGCTGCTCCTCGGCGGGCACCGGACGATCGGGCGCTACGAGAGACTGGCCGCCTCTCTCGAGAACAAGTGGATCGCGACGACCGATTCCACGGCCGGCCGGTCCGAGTACCAGACGCGTTTTCTCTCGCTGGCCCTGATCGACGATCGGCGCGATTTTCCCCTCGATCCGCGCTACGGCCGCCTCGCCCAAGTGCGGGGCGAATACGCCGGCGGGTTCCTGGGCGGGGCCGCCTCGTTCACGCGCTGGATTGCGAGCACGTCGTTCTACATTCCCCTCCATCGCTCGATCACCTGGGCTCTGCGCGCGCGGGCGGGACACATCGCTCCCGTCGGGCGGGGTGTCGGATCGGAGGGCGAAGCGCGTCCGCTGCTGCGGGTGCCCTTCGACGAGCGTTTCCGCGCGGGCGGAGGGACGAGCGTGCGCGGGTACAGCGAGAAGTCGCTCGGTCCGTACACGGCGGACGGCCAGGCGCTGGGGGGGCTCGCCCTGCTGCTGTTCAACGTCGAGATGCGCTTCCGTTTGTTCTGGCAGTTGGGAGGGGCGGTCTTCCTGGACGCGGGCAACGTGTGGGAGGACTATCGGCAGATCACTTGGCGCAGTTGGAGCCGCGGCTGGTCGGGTTCCACCTACTCGGAGGTGAACGCCGCCTGTTCCGTCGGCGGGGGGCTGCGATTGCAGACCCCGGTGGGTCCCCTGCGGCTCGACTACGGCCTCAAGGTCAACCGGCATCGCCGGCCGGGGACGGCCGAGGGGGAGTGGCATTTCAGTCTCGGGCAGGCCTATTGACGGAAGGCCGGCACGTTTCGCGGACCGCTGAGCGGTGCGCGCCGGGCGCGGCGGAGGTGGCATGGGCTCGCAGAATGCGGTGCCGGCCGGGGAGGGTTCCCCGGGCCGCGGGCGTCGAAGCGCCCGCTGGCTGCTGCCCGCGGCGCTCCTGACGCTCGCACTGATCATCGCCAGCCCCTTCTATCTCGTGCGCATCAAGACGCTGCGCGAGCGGCTGCTCGTTCTGGGAGCGGCGCGGCTGGGATGGAGCAATCACCTGCGGCTGCAGGTCGGAGAAGTGCACCGCTTCGACCCGCTGCATCTGTCGCTCGAGGAGATCACCCTGGAGGCGCATGAAGCGACGGGCGCGTGGGTCCCGGTAACTCGCGCGAACGGGGTGGAGCTCTCCTGGTCGGCACGCGATCTGCTCGCCGGCCGTCTGGGAGTCGGTGGGCTGACGGTCGATTCGCTGGAGGTCAATCTCCACAGGCTCGGCCTTCTCGGCCGGGGCGGGCGAAGCGCACCCGCGAGGCCCGCCTTCGTGCGGCCCCGTTTCCCCGACATCGGGGTGCGGCGCCTCTCTCTCCAAGGCTTCGCGCTGCTCGACAGCGCCGGGGCGCTCGTGCGGGGCGATCTCGACTTGCGCGACCTGGTCCTCGGCGGAGCGGAGATGAGCGGAGTTCTGGAGCGGGGCGAGCTGACGGCCGTCCGGAATGCGCTGAGCGCGACTTTGGAAGGCGGTCGATTCGCGCTCGAGGAGGGCCGGACGCTCGCGCTCGAGGAACTGCGCGTGCGCGGAGCGGACAGCCGCGTCGTGATCGAGGCCCGCGTCGATCTGGAGGCCCCGACGAACTCTGCGCGTGTAGAGCTTTCGGTGGAGCGCATCGGCGCGGAGGCGCTCGAACGCCTCTTGCCGCCCGCGTGGGGGCCCGCGCCGGGGGATTCCCTCTCCGGCTCCGTGGAGATTTGGCTGGCCCGGGGCCGGCTCTTCGGGGACCTCTCTCTGAGCGGAATCCTGCGTGAGGAGCGGCTGGAAAGCCTGAGTCTCCTGCTGCAGGCGGACCGCGACTCGATTCGCGTGACCCATCTCGATCTGTCCGCCGGGGTGGGGCAGATTTCGGGGGACATCGTCTGGGACAGGACGCGCGCGCGGGCGAGCACTGCGCTGGAGTTGCATCGTTGCCGACCGGCGAGCAGCTGGCTGCCCTGGCTCGAACATGTTCCGCACGGCGAGCGACCCTTCGACGGGGAAGCCCGGATGCTGATCGACTTCGCCGCGGGGACCGCCCCCGCGCTGGAGGGGGAGGTCGCGCTCTTCGGAGCCTCTCCCTGGTCGATCACCCTTCCCGAGATCCTCTTCAGGGGGCGTCTCGAGACCGATCGAGGTCTGCGCATCGATGAGGCGCGCGCACGTCTCCAAGAAGGGTCCCTCGAGGCGCGGGGGCTTCTGCCCTGGGACGGCCGCGAGCTGGACCTTTCGGTCATGCTGGAGGGGGCGGATCTGGCGTGCCTGCCCGAAGCATGGCGGGGCGACCTCGTAGGGATGGCCTCCGGCGAGGTCGAAGTTTCCGGGGAGCTCGATGATCCGCTGCTCGAGGGCGACCTGCGTATCGCAGAACCCGGCTTTCGCGGATGGCGGGCATTGGAAGTGCGCGGTCGGGATCTGCTCGTACGGCCCCGGGAGCTGCGGGGCGAAGGGCGGATCGAGGTGGACAGCCTGGGCACCGCCGATGCGCGAAGGGACGTGCGGATCGAACTGGATCTGGAGCGCTGGGGCGAAGAAATCTCTGCGTCCGGACGCCTCGTGCACCCGGAGCTGGAGGCGGACTTCGCGCTCGCTCTCGATCCACGCGGCTCGCTTTCGCTCGAGCGCGCGAACTTTTCCGCGCGCCGCGCCGGGATGTGGGCGCTCGCGCAACCGTTCCACCTCCGCTGGTCGGATGAGGCGTTGAGCACCGATTCCCTCCTGCTGCGGTCGGATGAGGCGAGACTGGCGGCGGGCCTGGATTGGATCGCGCGGAGCGATCGCGTGCTCGCCGGCGTGACACTCGAAGGCTTCGACCTGAGCCGCCTCAACATGTGGCTTGGGGAAGGGGATTCGCTGCGCGGAAAGGCCTCGCTGCGGCTGGCCATGGAGGGCACGCGCGCCCTGCCGCGGCTGGCGCTCGATCTGCGCTGCCTGGGCGTGGGCTGGGCGGCCTTCGAGGCGGGCGACGGGTTCCTGCAGGCGAGCTGGGAGGACAGCCTGCTGCGTGTCGGCCCGCTCGTCTGGCATGGCCCGGGGCACGACATCCGCGTTCCGGAAATCCTCCTTTTCGCCGGACGGCCGCGCCTGCCGCGGGCCGGCGGCGAGACGGGGGCCGATTTCTGGTCCTCTTTCTGGTCCTCGCCCTGGATCGGTGCCGTCGAGTTCGAGCGTGTCGATCTGGCCGCCTACTCTCAGCTTCTCGGGCTGCCTGAGGCGGTCGAAGTCGGGAGCGGGGCCGTGAGCCGGATCCATGTCGGCGGCCGGGAGGTCCCGGTTCGCGTCGAGACGCCTGGGGAGCCCGAGCCGGAGGTGACCGATGGACGACTGGCCGGAACGCTCGCGGGGCGGCTCGTGCTCGAGGGTACGCCGCGCCACCCGGTGCTGCGTTTCACCGGTGGCATTCCGGGCCTGCGCTTCGCCCGTACGACGCTGGGAGACCTGCAGGTCGATCTCAGCTACGTCGATTCCCTGGTGCGCGTCGAGCGGATAGAGCTCAGCCGCGGCGCGCACATCACCTGGGGGCGGGGATTCTATCCACTGCATCTGGCCTTGGTGCCGCCCGGTGCGCATGCCCTGCCGTTGCCGGCGCGATTGGAAGCGCAGCTCGACGAACTCGACCTTGCGCTGGTCTCGGGCCTGACGCGCTGGCTGCCCGATGCCGCCGGCAAGGTGAGCGGTGGCATCACGATCGAGGGGCTCGGAACGTCCCCCGGACTGCGCGGCTCGCTCAGCGTGAGCGAGGGGGGCTTGCGCATCCCCGAGCGCAGCGAGCGGATCCACGATGTGACGGCGATGCTGACCCTCGTTCCCGAAGGGCTGAGAATCCGTTCCATCGATGCGCGCAGCGGACCGGAAGGCACGATCACCGGGACGGGCATCTTTCGCAATCCCGAGGATTTCGACTTCAGCGCGGTGGTCCAGAAGGTGCGGGTTTACGAGGAGGCGCGCTACGATTTTCTCGCGACGGCGGATCTCAGCGCCTATACCGCGCTCGATCCCGAAACCGCAACGATCCGCCCGCATCTGGCCGGCAACGTGCAGGTCTGGAGCGGAACGATCACCCAGGATCTTGCCGCCCGCGAGCTCACCGCGGGACCGGGGCGGCCGATCCCCTGGCTGGTGGATCTCGATGTCGAGGCTTCGGGGAACATCCTCGTCAGCCAGGTCAACACCAAGGCCGAGCTGGGCGAGGGGCAGCTGCATCTGGCCTATCGCTGGCCCAATTGGAATGCGAGCGGGAGCCTGACCGTCATCGGGGGGACCTATCGCCTGCTAAACAACGTCTTCACGATCCTCGACGGCACCGTGGAGTTCCGCGACACGGGGGCGGGTCCGGACTTGACGATCGACGTCGACGCGGAGACGAATGTGACCGTCGTCGGTTCCGATGATACCGCCGGCGAGAACGTGGTCGTCACGGTCCATGTCTCGGGCAAGCCGGAGGAACTCGAAGTCACCCTCTCCTCGGTGCCCCCTCTGAGCGAGGAGGAGATCGTGGAACTGCTCAGCGTGGGACGGTTCAGCCGCACGGGCCATTTCGAGGCGGCCTCCGAGACGCAGTGGATCCTCATGAACACGATGGTGGATCGCATCGAGTCGAGTTTGCTCGAACAGTCGCCGCTGTTCTCGCGCGTGGGGATCGCGACGGGCACATCGGGGGAGGAGCCGCTGCGCGTGACGCTGCGTCCGATCGTCACCCCCGCCTTCCTGGTCAACTATTCGCAGGATCTCGCCCTCGACCCCGCGCGCGAGCTCTCGATGAACTACCGCCTCAGCCGCGGCTTCTACCTGCGGGCGGGCATCGCCCGCGACCGGGAAAGCCCCGGCGTTTTCAGCGAGGAGTACAGCCTTGATCTGCGCTATCGCATCGAGTACGAATAGACCGCTCGTTGTCACCAACCCCTGCCACCGGAATCGCGCATGCACGTCGAACCCACAGCCTCCGCGGACCTGGTCGCGGACCTGAATACCGCCCAGCGGGAAGCGGCCTGCGCCCCCGCCGGTCCGCTGCTCGTGCTCGCGGGGGCGGGCAGCGGCAAGACGCGCGTACTGACCCGCCGCATCGCCTGGCTGATCCGCACCAACGGCGTCGCCCCCGAGGGCATCCTCGCCGTCACGTTCACCAACAAGGCGGCGGGTGAGATGCGCGAGCGCATCGAACACCTGCTCGGCCGCTCCGTGCGGGGATTGTGGATCGGTACCTTCCATTCGATCTGCCTGCGCTGGCTGAGGCGTCACGCCCGCGCGGCCGGCTACGGGCCGCAAGTGAGCGTCTTCGATGCGGAAGACCAACTCGGCCTCCTGCGCCGGCTGCTCAAGGAGGAAGGCTACGACCACACGCCGCGCCGGGCGAGGGAGCTGCAGTCGATCATCAGCCGCGCCAAGAACCGCGCCCAAGACCCTGAGGAGCTGAGCGGGCAAGCACGCACGCCGGCCCAAATCCTGGCGGCGCGCCTGTATACGGCTTACCAGGAAGCCCTGCGGCGGCAGAGCGCGGCCGACTTCGATGACCTGCTCCTCGGCGCCTACCGGCTCTTTCGCGATCACCCCGCGATCGCCGATGGCTATGCCGCGCAGTTCGAGCACATCCTGGTCGATGAGTACCAGGATACCAACCGCGTGCAGTTCCTGCTGGTCGAGCGCCTGGCCCGCGCGCACCGCAACATCCTGGTCGTGGGGGACGACGATCAGTCGATCTACGGCTGGCGCGGCGCCGACGTCCGCAACATCCTGGATTTCAAAAAGCAATTTCCCGACGCGCGCGTCTTCTATCTCGAGCAGAACTACCGCTCGACGCAGCCGATCCTGAGCTTCGCCAACGCGCTCATCGCGCGCAACAGCGGTCGCTGGGAGAAGCAGTTGTGGACCGCGCGCGCCGGTGGGGAGCCGCCGGAGTTCTTTCTCGCCGCCGACGAGGATGACGAGGCCGAGCAGATCGCCCGCCGGGCGATGAGCGCGCATCAACAGGCGGGGCGGCCCTACCGGGAAATGGCGATCTTCTACCGCACGCATGCCCAGTCGCGTCCGATCGAGGATGCGTTTCTGCGGCGGGGGATTCCCTATGTCATCGTCGGCGGGATCTACTTCTATGCCCGCCGCGAGGTGAAAGACGTCCTGAGCTACTTGCGCGTGTTGGTGAATCCCCGCGACGAGACCAGTCTGCGGCGCGCGCTGGCGGTGCCGCGCCGGGGCATCGGGGAGCAGTCACGGGAGGTCTTTCTGGAGCGCGTCCGCGCCGCGGAGGCGGACGCTTTGGAAGCCGCCCGCGCGGGGGGAGAGACGGCGGGCCTGAGCCGGCGGGCGCAGGCGGCGCTGCAGGCGTTCGGGGCGTGGATGGTCCCCCTGCGGGCGCGGCTGGTCGAACCCCCGGAGCGCATCCTGAGCGAGATCGTGGCCGCGAGCGGCTATCGAGACTCTCTGCGAGAGGAGGGGGGCGACTGGGAGGAGCGGCTGGCCAATGTGGACGAACTCCTGGAGAGCGCGCGCCTCTTCAGCAGCCGTGAGGAAGGCGGGGCGGGCGAATACCTGGACCAGGTCAGCCTGCTCACGAGCATGGACACCGCGCTCGAGGCGGGGGCGGATGCGGTCACGCTGATGACGGCCCACAACGCGAAGGGGCTCGAGTTTCCGCAGGTCTTCGTTACCGGTCTCGAGGAAGGGCTCTTCCCACATGCTTCCTCCCTCGATGACAAGTCGGAACTGGAGGAGGAACGCCGGCTCTTCTACGTTGCCTGCACCCGCGCGATGGATCGGCTCACCCTTTCGGCCAGTCAGATGCGCCGACGCTACAGCTCCGGGGCCGGAGGCGTATCCCGTTTCCTGGGCGAGGTCGATCCGGAACTCTTTCGCGACACGAGCGAGGACTTGACCGGTGCGGCTTTTGCGCCCACTTATGAGCGGCGAACGGCGGGACGGAGGGTGCCGGGAGGGTCCCGGGGGCCCCGGGTGTCGGACGATCCGTCCGGCGCCGGCCATGCGGATGGCCAGGAGCATCCCTGGATCGGGCGCCGTGTGTACCACGCGAGTTTCGGCCAGGGGCTCGTCACGGCCGTGGAGGGCCAGGGCGACCGGGCGCGCATCACCGTTCGTTTTCATTCCGGGCAGACGCGCAAGGTGCTGAAGGGCTATCTGGAGTGGGACGTGTAAGCGTGTCCGCCCAGGCAGGAGGCCGCATGAACCTGCTGGTCCTCGGTTCGGGCGGACGGGAGCATGCGCTGGCGTGGGCCGCCTCCCGCTCGTCCCTGAAGCCCGGGATCTTCTCTCTGCCCGGCAATCCCGGCCTGGCCCGGTTGGGGACGACGCTTCCCGGAGATCCGTCGCATGCCGAGACCGTTTTGGCCGCGGTGCGCGACCATGGGATCGATCTCGTCTTGGTGGGGCCCGAGGCGCCGTTGGTCGCGGGACTCGCCGATCGTCTCGACGCGCACAGAGTCCCCGTTTTCGGCCCGCGGGCTGCGGCGGCGCGTATCGAGGGCAGCAAGATCTTCGCGAAGGAACTGATGCGCCGCGCGCGCGTTCCCACGGCCGGCTTCCATGTCGCTTCCGATCCGCGCACGGCGTTCGACCTCGCGGCCGTGCTGGCGCTGCCGCACGTCATCAAGGCCGACGGGTTAGCGGCGGGCAAGGGCGCGTTGATCGTGCGCGACCGCCAGGAGGCGCGCGCGGCGGTCGAGGCGCTCATGATCGAGCGGCGCTTCGGCGCGGCGGGGGATCGAATCCTCTTCGAGGAGTTTCTCGAGGGCGAGGAAATGAGCGTCTTCGCCCTCGCGGCCGGGGAGCATTACTGTCTGCTGCCTTCCAGCCAGGATTACAAGCGCGCGCTGGATGGAGACGCGGGGCCCAACACCGGTGGCATGGGCGCCTACGCGCCCGTGGTCGGTTGGGATGCCGCCCTGGAGCAGCGCGTGCGTGCGGGCGTGATCGAGCCGACGCTCGCAGCCCTCGCGCGCGAGGGCTGCGCCTACACGGGGCTCCTCTATTGCGGGCTCATGGTGCGCGATGGGATTGCGAACGTGATCGAGTTCAACTGCCGCTTCGGCGATCCGGAGACTCAGGCGGTCGTGCCGGTGCTGCAGGGCGATCTGCTCGAAACGATCCGGGAGGCGGCCGATCCGGCTGCGCTGCGCCGCGGCCTTTCGCCGCTGCCCGTCGCGGGGGGATCCGCCGTCTGCGTGGTGATGGCCGCGGAGGGATATCCGGGCAGCGTGAAGAAGGGTGCGGCGATCGAGGGCCTTGAAGAGGCCGAGCGTCAAACGGGCGTGCTGGTCTTCCAGGCCGGGACGGCGATGGAAGGGGGACGCCTGGTCGCGGCAGGCGGCCGGGTGTTGAATGTCGTGGGTGTGGGCGAGGATCTCGGCCGCGCCCGGGAGCGAGCCTATGCCGGGGTCGAGCGGATCCGTTTCGCCGGTTCCGCTTGGCGCAGGGACATCGCCTGGCGGGGACTGGCCGCCCCGTGGCGAGGGGGCGCAAACTGATCGGCACGTCGCGTGCGGAGGAGAAAACCATGGCAGGCAAGGCAGGAAAAGGCCGGCTGGGGAACGCCCCGCGCAAGGCCGAGCGCCCCGCGGCGGGGAAACCGAAGTCCACCCGGCGCGAAGACGACCAAGGTTCGGGCGCCCTCGGGCGGCCCGTCGTAGGTGTGCTCTATGCGAGCGCATCCGACGAGCCGGTCATGCGCGAATGCATGAACGTGTTGGAGGCCTTCGGCATCGCCCACGAGACTCGAATGATCTCGGCGCATCGCATGCCCGAGGCGACGGCGGCCTATGCCCGCGGCGCCCGTCGCCGCGGTCTGCGTGTCTTGATCGGGGGGGCTGGCATGGCCGCGCACCTGCCAGGGGTGCTCGCCTCGCTGACGACGCTTCCCGTAATCGGCGTGCCGCTGTGCGGATCGGCGTGGGAGGGGGAAGACGCGCTCCTGTCGATGGTGCAGATGCCGGCGGGAGTCCCGGTCGCCACCGTGGCGGTCGGCAAGGCGGGCGCCAAGAACGCTGCGGTCCTGGCGATGCAGATTCTCGCCTTGAACGATCCCGCCCTCGCGAAGCGACTGGAGGATATGAAACAGCGCATGGAGAAGGGGGAGAAGCTCTGAGGGGCCGCGCCCGCGTTTTTCAGAGCGCGCGGCGCAGCGCCGATTGGGCGAGGTCCTGTCGCAAGCGATCCATCATCGCCTCCCGCTGGTGGCCGAGACGTTTCAGGGGTCGCGGCGGAACGCGGTCGAGGATATAGGCGGTGAGAATAGGCAGCGCCACGCTGAGATCGGTCGACAAGGCGAAATCGATCGGCGTGCGCTCATGCTTCTCCGGCGCAGGTTCACTGCCGGGAGTCGCGGACGTGGATTCCTCGAGCGGATTCATGGGCAAAGGATGGGCGCGGCCCGCCATGCGAATGCGGACTGCGTAGGCGGGGGTGCGGTCCGCGCCAAGCAACGTGTGCAAATGACGGGGCACGCTGAGCAGAAAATCGGCGGCCGGTCCATGTCCCAGGCACCAGATCGCGCAGGCGCTGCCGCGGGCGCAGGCCGCGTTGACCAATGCGGCGGCTTCGTTGAGATCCCCGCTGGGATCGATCGCCAGCCGGTTGCCCATGAGGCCGAGGTGGGCGATCAGCGAGCCGAAAGGGTTGTCGATCGGGGAGGGATTGAAGACCGGCACCCCCGTTTCATGCGCGGTCGTCAGAAACGACGGATAGGCGACACCGAGGGATTTCTCACGCGCGCGTAGTTGCGCTCCGATGCGGTCGTGCAGGGCCGCCGATCCCATCCTCTGCTGGAAGTCCACTCCCGAGAGGATCTCGCGCAGGCTGTGCTCCGCAGCCTGGAGGTCCGCCCTGCGAATAAAGGAGCCGCCCCCGCAGTCCTCCACCTCTCCGGCAGCTCCGACGGGGGAGCGCAGGAAGGGACGGCCGAGGGAATGCAGGGCGTCGTAGAAGATATTCGACCCGCCGACGGCGGCCCAATCGATGTAGCCGCCCTGAAGGAGGGGAGCCAGGGCGGAAATCCCCACGCCTCCCGCTGCCAGGGACGCGTCCAATCCGAGGCCGATCACCGCGTCCGGATCGCGCAGCACCTGGCCGGCAAGCAAGTCGGCAGCGGCGGCCAGCCTTCCGGCGGTCGAGGCGAGGAATGCGTGATCGACGAGCTGTGAGACGCTCATGCCCACTTCAATGGGACGCGGCTGCAGCCGGCCTTGCTCGGATCGCGTGTGCCCTTGAGCCATGACAGCCTCCGCTCGGCGCCGGATTGGGCGGCGACGGGCGCGATGGTAGGCAAGCGGGGCGGCAGGTGCAAGCCGCGACTCCCGTATGATTCCCCGCGTCCGGGACTCCCTGCCGCCAGGGTTGCGCGGATACGGCAATCCGGAGCGTGACTCCCGGCGCGGCGACTTCCCGCTCACGACGAGGGACTTGAGTGGGAAGGCGCGCGGGGCTGAGAATGGAAGGCGGCTTGGCGCACGTGCCTGAAGGGAGGGACCAGACCATTCCCAGGATCTACGAACTGTCCGATCGTGGCGCTGCCTACGAAACAGCCCTCGATGCGGCCGGCCAGGCCCTGCTGGCGGGTGGAATTGCTGCTCTCCCCGCCGAAGGGCTCTACGGCCTGCACGTAGATGGCGCCCGCGCGGTCGCTCTGGACCGGCTGC